>JAKOOG010000402.1 GCA_022701545.1 Weeksellaceae bacterium
TAACGCGGTTATCATCGCCGAGACTTCCGGTAAGGTAGAATACGAGGACATCATCCAGGGTATTTCCTTCCAGCTGGAAATCGACGAACAGACCGGATTCGAAGAGAAAGTAATCTCCGAATCCAGAAACAAGAAAGCCGTACCGACGCTGAAAGTGGTAGACTCCAAAGGGGTTGAGCAGAAAGCATACAACTTACCGGTAGGTGCCCACTTAATGGTAAACGATGGTGAAAAGATCAAGGCCGGTAAAGTCTTAATCAAGATCCCGAGAAAATCTGCAAAAGCAGGGGATATCACCGGAGGTCTTCCGAGAGTTACCGAATTATTCGAAGCGAGAAACCCATCCAACCCGGCAGTGGTTACAGAAATCGACGGGGTGGTTTCTTACGGAAAAATCAAGAGAGGTAACCGGGAATTGATCGTTGAGGCCAAGACGGGTGAAAGAAAGATTTATTTAGTTAAATTATCCAACCAGATCTTAGTACAGGAAAATGACTTCGTGAGAGCAGGTTCACCACTTTCCGACGGTTCCATTACACCGGATGATATCTTAAGAATCAAAGGTCCAACGGCGGTTCAGGAATATCTGGTAAATGAAATTCAGGAAGTTTACCGTCTTCAGGGGGTAAAAATCGACGACAAACACTTCGAAATCATCGTAAGGCAGATGATGACCAAAGTATCGATTGTGGATGGAGGAGATACCCAGTTCCTTGAAGGAGCCCTTGAACACAAATATGACTTCCTGGAAGAAAACAACAGGGTATTCGGTCTTAAAGTTGTGGTAGATTCAGGAGATTCCAAAGTTTTCCAACCGGGTCAGATGATTACGGCAAGAGAACTGAGAGACGAAAACTCCAAGCTGAAGCGTGAAGATCAGGCTTTGGTTCAGGTAAGGGAAGCTTTACCGGCTACAGCAACACCGGTATTGCAGGGGATTACCAGAGCAGCTCTTCAGACGAAATCGTTCATGTCTGCCGCATCATTCCAGGAAACAACCAAGGTTCTTAACGAAGCTGCGGTTGCCGGAAAGGTAGATCATTTAGGAGGTCTGAAGGAAAATGTAATCGTAGGACACAGAATTCCTGCAGGTACAGGTCTTAAAGAATATCAGAATGTGATCGTAGGTTCTAAAAAAGAATTCGAAGATCTTAACTAAAATTAATGATTCGGAAATTTGGGGTTTGGATTTATTTTTATATTTTCACAACCTCAAAATTTCGAATAAAAAAATATTTATAACAAATGGACAACAATCAAAATCCACAAGACGGAAACATCAACATCGAATTGAACGAAATGGTAGCAGCTGGTATCTATGCTAACTTAGCTTTGGTAAACCACTCTCCATCTGAATTCGTAGTAGATTTCATCCAGTTAATGCCAGGTGTACAACAAGCTAAAGTAAGATCAAGAGTTATTCTTGCTCCGCTTCACGCTAAGAGAGTACTTTCTGCTCTTCAGCAGAACATTGCGAACTATGAGCAGCAATTCGGAGAAATCAAAGAAGTTGAGCCTTTCGTATTAGGAGGAAACAACGTACAAGCTTAAGATTTTTTTCTTATATAAAACGAAATGCCCCGGTGAAAACCGGGGCATTTTTTAATTGAATTTACCTTATTTTGTTAATTAAATTACTGAAAAAAACGTATCACCAAATGGACGTGAATTAGGCCGAAATCCATATTTTCTGCTTTCTTCTAACTTATTCATAAGGTTTTGGTTTAAATTCATATGATTAATAATTTCTGGATGTACAGCTTTTTATAAAATAATCCATCATTAAAATATTCTCATCAAAGAAGCGGAGAATTTATTTAAACTTATTATAAAATGATTCAAATAGATAAAAAGATAGGGTACAGACTTCACAATTGTATATCTTTGCCGTTAAATATGGTATAAAGGATATGGTAAATAATCAGTTTATTCTCAATAAATTCGGCTTTATGGGTGATAATTTCTTAAATGAACTGGATCGGCACGCCGTGATGACCCATGTGAAGGCCAAGACCGAGATTGTAAGGGAAGGACAGAAGAATAAATTTGTTCCGTTCCTCATCAGCGGATCCATCCGTGTTTTTACATTGAATGATGGCCGGGAGCTGATTTACTACTATATCCGCAGGAACGACAGCTGCATGATGACCTTCTCATCCATCTTTACCGATTATACCAGCCGGGTGTATGCTGTAGCTGAAGAAGATTCTGAAATGATGCTTGTTCCGGTTTCCGTGATTCACGAATGGCTGATCCGTTTTCCTGAAATCAATAAGGTTTTTTATCATGAGTACGACAAACGCTTTTCCGATGTCATGAGCATGGTAAACGATGCCGTATTCCACAGATTGGATAAAAGGGTTTTAAACTACATCCGGCAGCAGGTCTCCATTACCGGAAACAATCCGATACGGCTTACCCACCGGGAAATTGCAGGAAATCTCGGGACTTCCCGTGAAGTCATCAGCCGGGTAATGAAAAAAATGGAAAATGAAGGAGAGCTTGTTCAGACCAAAGAAGGAATAAAAATCCCTGTAAATGAAAATGTTAGACAGGACTAATCGTTTTTGTTAAATAATATTAATATCCTTATTGATAAAAACAATCCGGTCGGTGACTTTTATCACACGATTCTAACCCTCTAAGTTTCTAAGTTTGTCGTACTAATCTTTTAATAATGTGTATGACAAAAACTCTCTTATTTTTGTCGATTTTCATCTCAGGTTTTGCCTTTGCACAGGAAGATCTGCTGAAAGATATCGACACCATCCAAACCAAAACCCCCGACACCCAACAACCCGCATTCAAGGCACTGCAGATCGTTACCGGTCAGTCTACCAAGCTTCCCGCAAAGAATGAGTGGTACATTGTGGTTGCCCATCGTTTCGGGGATGTAAGCAAAGGATTCAAAGACTTTTTCGGATTGGATGACGCCTCTACCAAGCTGGGGGTTATTTATGGGATTGCCGACGGTATTTCAGTAAGCCTTTCCAGGGAAACGAATCTTAAAACTTTTGAAGGTGCCGTAAAATACAGGCTCGTCAAGCAAAGCGAAAATTTTCCGGTAGATGTTGCCGGATACAATGTCATGGCAGTGAATACAGACCTGAGCAAAGACAATTATCCGCATCTGCAGTTTGGCGACAGGCTGTCTTATCTTACCCAGGCTTTAATCTCACGAAGATTCAATGATAAATTCTCTTTGCAACTGACGCCTTCATATGTTCATAAAAATCTGTATGAGCCTTTGATTGAAGATAAAAACCAGTTTCTGGCAGGTTTGGGCGGCCGTTATAAAATCTCCAAAAGGATTTCCATCAATGCCGAGTATTTTGTGAATTTCGACAATCACAGTTTCTACAAAAATCCGCTTTCCCTGGGGATGGATATAGAAACCGGGGGACATGTGTTCCAGCTTTTATTTACCAATTCCCAGCTTAATTCCGATATCGGGTATCTTACCAACGCCGCCGGAAAATGGGAAAAGGGCCAGATTTTCTTCGGGTTTAATCTTTACAGAGTATTTTAAGTATGAAAAAGTTAATATGTACCCTTTCAGCAACGGTTTTATTCACAGCCTGTGAGAGCAGAACCTATGAAGAAATCTCGGATAATACCCCCATTATACAGGTAGTAACCTACAACAAAGATGTTAAAGCGATTATTGATGGCAACTGTGTAAGCTGCCATTCGCCGGGACCGCAGGCCCTCACGAATTATACCCAGGTGAAAAGCAACATCAACAGTATCATCGACAGGATAAGCCGTGCCAACGGAGATCCCCTGAAAATGCCGCAGGGCGGGAGCCTTTCGCCTGCACAAATCAATATCATCAACAAATGGAAAGCCGACGGGCTTCTCGAAAATTAAATCCATTCCTATGAAAAAGCTCATTTTACTTATAGCCGCCATACTTTTTGCCAACTTTACATTGGCGCAGAAATATGTGGCGAAAACAGGAAAAGTAACGTTCGAAGCATCGGTACCTTTATTTGAAGATGTTTTCGCACAGGATGACAATAACGTAGCGGTAATCAACGCCGATACGGGGGAGTTTGCTTCAGTTTCCAACGTTAAGAATTTCCATTTCAAAACAAAACTAATGGAAGAACACTTCAACGAAAGCTATGCGGAAACGGCAAAATTTCCCAAGACCACATTCAAGGGGAAGATCGTCAATTTCGACAAATCCAAACTTTCTTCATCGCCGCAGAAATATACGGTTCAGGGAACGCTGAATTTTCACGGTGTGGACAAAGCATACAATTCAACGGCGTCTCTTTATGCCAAAGACGGAAAGATCTACATGTCCGGAGGATTTGTAGTACGGCCGGCAGACCATAAAGTGACCATCCCGAAAATGGTGACTAAAAAAATTGCTGAAAGCGTAAATGTCCAGTATAACTATATCCTTTCAAAACAATGAAAAAGATCATTTTACTCTTAGGCATATTTCTGAACATCGCCCTGTTATCCGCTCAGGAAAAAGCAAAATCGATCTACGATATTGCAAGAAGCGGGACCGTAGCAGAAGTAAAAGAACTGATGAAACAAAACCCTGACATCATCAACCAGACCAACGAAGGCGGATTTTCACCGCTTATCCTTGCCTGTTACAGGGGAAATGTTGAGGTTGCTAAATTTTTGATGGACCATGTAAAGGATATCAATTACAAAAGCCAGGAGGGGACAGCTTTATCCGGGCTTTCTGTGAAATACAACAGAGAGCTGGCAGAATATCTCCTTAGCAAGAACGCAAACCCCAATATCGCAGATGCTAGCGGATCCACCCCTTTATTCTGGGCAGTGAAATTCGGCAATAAAGAAATGACGGAATTGCTGCTGAAGCACAAAGCCGATAAAACCATCAAGGACGCTCAGGGAATGACGCCTTTTGAATACGCATTACAAACAAACAATAAAGAAATTATTAATCTGCTTAAAAATTAACGAATGAAAAAACTTTTACTTACTTTATCATTGGCTGCAGCTTCCTCATTCAGCGCGCAGCTTTTTTCCACAGGGACCGTTAGTCTCGGTTCGTCAGGAATGACTGTAAAAATGGTGACTTCTTCCACCAATGTTACATTGACGCTTACCGGACCTGATACAGCGTATCTGGGATTAGGCTTCGGCGGTACCGGAAGCAGTGGCGGTATGGGAAGCGGGATTGACGGATTTATTTATAATTCCAATTCCACAAATACGACCAATCTGGATTATACTTTTGCCGGAGTCGGGGCAACACCTAATGCCGATGCATCACAGGATTGGACCATCAGTTCCAACACAACGGCCGGAGGAACCAGAACAATTGTAGCTACAAGATCCCTTTCAGGAGGAACAGGAGATACTGCGTTTACCAATTCAACAAGTTCCATCAATATTTTCTATGCGAAGGGACCAAGTCTTACATTAGCTAATAATTACCATTCCAGCAGAGGATATGCCGTTCTCACAAGATCTTCCGCTCTGGCAACCGGCGAAGTAGCGGCAGAAAGCAAAAAAACGGTGCTTTATCCAAATCCTGCCAAAGAAACATTTACCTTTAAAAATGTTGATAAAATTAGAACAGTGGATATTTATGAGTCTACAGGAAGAAAATTGAAGTCCGTAAAAGTGGACGGAAAAGAAGTCAATATTTCCGAACTGAAATCCGGAAATTACTATCTGGAAATTACTTTGAAAGACGGCTCAACCGTTTTTGAACAATTGATTAAAGAATAAAACGAAGGCCACTGCAAAGTGGCTTTTTTATTTATCACCTTTAATGTTTTTTTAACCGGCTAAACTTTCCTGTGAAAAATAGGGAAACTAACTTTGCAGAAAATTTCAACAATGAAGCAAGGGGTATTATTTGTAATGCTGATTTTTTCACTGGCGGTTTCAGCGCAGAAAGCAAATGCTGATACGGCTCAGGTTGTTGTTCCAAACCGTTACAACAGCGTGGAAGCGCAGAACAAACCATATGTCATCATGATCTCCACCGATGGCTTCCGGTATGATTATGCCAAAAAATACCATGCTGAAAATCTTTTGAAATATTCCCGAGAAGGGGTTCAGGCAAAAGCGATGCTTCCCAGTTATCCGAGTATTACCTTTCCGAATCACTGGAGTCTTATGACGGGATTGTATCCGTCTCATCATGGATTGATCGACAATTTTTTTTACGATTATAAAAGGAAGGAGGGATATGCCATGAGCAGCAGAAAGAATGCGGAAGACGGAAGCTGGTATGGCGGAACTCCGCTTTGGGCATTGGCTGAAAAGCAGGGCATGGTTTCCGCTTCCATGATGTGGGTGGGATCTGCAAGTGATGCCGGAGGGAAAAGACCTTCGTACTACTATCCTTATCAGGAAAAATTTTCACCCTCGGAAAAAGTGGATAAAGTCATCAACTGGCTGAAACTGCCTGCGGAAAAAAGGCCGCATTTTATTTCCCTGTATTTTCCGGAAGTGGATGCCGCCGGCCATCATTTTGGCCCGGACGCCAAAGAAACCGAGGATGCGGTACATTTAGTTGATAAAGCCATTGGTGATCTGGTGCAGAAAGTAAATAATCTCGGACTGAAAAATGTAAATTTTGTCTTCGTATCGGATCACGGGATGATTAAAGTAGATGGAGGGAATCCTTTGGAAGTTCCGGAGATGCTTTTGAATAAAGAAAAATTCGATTATTATAATTCCCAAACGCTGTTGAGGGTTTATGTGAAAAATCCTGCTGAGGTAAAAAGTACCTATAAAGAATTAAAGGCAGGCAAGACAGAAGATTATGAGGTGTACCTGGATAAGAGGCTGCCGAAATACCTCCATTTTGCAGCGAAAGATGACCGCTACAAACGGATCGGGCAAATCCTGCTGATCCCGAAAGCTCCGAAAATATTTCTGGAAAAAGGCAAAAAAACTTCAGCCGGAAAACATGGTTACAACCCCCGTACCGTTCCTGAAATGAAAGCCACTTTCTTGGCGTGGGGCCCGGAATTTAAAAATGATCTGATCATTGATGAATTTCAGAATGTCAATGTTTATCCGCTGGTTGCCGATATATTAGAACTGAAAGTGGATCAGCCGGTCGACGGAAGGCTGAAGGTGCTTAAAAAAGTATTAAAAGAAAGATAAACAAAGTAAAAGATACGTATTGATGCTGAAATCTTAGGTCAAGTTTAAATTTTATTCAATAATATTCTTATAAACTTTATTTGATGTGCTTTTCTAAAGAAATGAAGTTTATTCTTAATAGTAAAAATCTTTAGATTCGACTGAACCAAAATCGGGTAATTTAATTTAATAAATTGGGAATCAATACATCGATTTAAATTTAGTTAATAAGAAAAAACTTCTTAATTTCTTAATGTTGAAAAGGTGAGCAGCCTCTCATGATTAGCTTCAAAACAAAAACTCTCCGGAATCGAAGAGTTTTGTTGAAAAAAAGATCAGGGTTTATAAAGATTTCATATCAATCACAAAGCGGTATTTCACATCGCTTTTCAGCATTCTCTCGTATGCTTCGTTGATTTCACTCATTTTGATGAGTTCAATGTCCGAAACAATATTGTGTTCACCGCAGAAATCCAGCATTTCCTGTGTTTCGGCAATTCCTCCGATCAGGGAACCGGCAACCGAACGTCTCTGGAAGATCATCGGTACCGTGCTTGGCTTGGTCTCTTCAAACTGTCCTACGAATCCTACCAGTACCAGTGTTCCGTTCAATGCTACCGTTTGCAGATAAGGGTTGATGTCGTGCTCGTAAGGAACCGTATCAATAATCAGATCGAATTTCCCCTGTACAGAATCCATATGGTCTTTCTCTGTAGAAATAACAACGTGGTCGGCACCCAGTTTTTTCGCATCTTCGGTTTTACCCGGAGTTCTTGAGAATAAAGTGACTTCAGCCCCTAGGCCTTTCGCCAGCTTAATGGCCATATGTCCAAGACCGCCTAAACCTACAACGGCTACTTTGGAGTCAGGTCCAACATTCCAGTGTCTCAGCGGAGACCAGGTCGTAATTCCGGCACACAGGAGTGGAGCAACGGCTGCCAAATCCAGGTTTTCCGGTACACTCAGCACAAAGCCCTCATCCACAACCACTTTTTGGGAATATCCTCCGAAGGTGTGTCCGCCCAGATGCTTATCTTTTCCATTATAAGTTCCGGTAAATCCGTTCTGGCAATATTGTTCCAGATCGTGTTTGCAGCTTTCGCATTCCCCGCAGGAATCCACCATACAGCCAACAGCAGCCAGATCACCTACTTTAAATTTGGAAACCTCGCTTCCGATATTGGTAATTCTTCCTACGATTTCATGGCCGGGAACCACAGGATACATTGATCCGCCCCAGTCATTTCTTGCCGTGTGAAGATCGGAGTGGCATACGCCGCAGTACAGAATATCGATTTCGATGTCTTTTGCGGTTACCTCCCTTCTTTCAATGTTTAATTCCTGCAGATCGGCAGTTTTGGACTCTGCGCCGTAAGCTTTTACTGTGAATGTGCTCATTTGTTTAGTATTAATTATTTTTGGTTTGCTATTCTTAGATGTAATGATCAGGATAAGCTTAAATATCAGCGTACCTGGTTTGTTTACTCGAAATCTATTGTTACAAAAGTCGAACCTTTTACAGAAAATCAGCTTATATAAATTACGGAAAGAATTACCAATTTTACCGGCAATGCCTAATGTTCGGGAGAAAGTGGTAATTTTGAATCCATAAAATAAAGTCATGCAGAATCAGGGCGTTGAAGTTTTTAATACCGTATCGGAATACAATAAAATGCTGAATCACGAAACCCTGCACCCGCTGGTGAGTGTGGTGGATTTCTCAAAAGCCGATCCGATCTGCCAGTTCATCAGGAAGTTTGGATTTTACATCGTGTTCCTGAAAGACGTAATGTGTGGCGACATGCAGTATGGAAAGCACAGCTACGATTACCAGGAAGGCACGCTGGTATTTATTGCGCCCGGGCAGACCTATGGAATCTATAATGCGGATACCTACATTCAGCCTGCCGGTTTTGCACTGGTATTTCATCCCGATCTGCTGAAGGGCACGAATCTCGGTAAGAACATCAAAGACTATAATTTTTTTTCGTATGACGTTCATGAAGCGTTGCACCTCTCGGAAAAAGAACGGGAGACCATCCTGGAATGTTTTAAAAATATAAAGCACGAAATTGCACAGCCGATCGACAAACACAGCAAATCGCTAATTATCAACAATATCGAATTGTTCCTGAATTACTGCATGCGGTTTTACGACCGCCAGTTTATCACCAGGGATCATGTCAACCAGGGCGTCATCGGTAAATTTGATGCTGTGCTGAATGATTATCTGCGGTCCGAAAAACCTAAGAATATCGGTTTGCCGATGGTTAATTATTTTGCCGAGCAGCTGAATCTTTCGGCAAATTATTTCGGGGACCTGATCAAAAAAGAAACCGGTGTTTCCGCACAGGAATACATTCATAACCGGCTGATTGATGTTGCCAAAGACCAGATTTTCGACCCCGCCAAATCCATCAGCGAAATTTCCTATGACCTGGGCTTCAAATATCCGCAGCATTTTACCCGATTATTCAAAAGCAAAGTCGGTGTTTCCCCGAGTGAGTACAAAGCTTTGAATTGATTTTTCAACAGTGGCAGAACAGGAGAATGGATGTCTTAAATCTTTCACCGTTTACTTTTATGACAAAAATTATTATCTTTAAAAGAATATAATTTTTTTCGGCATGACGACCCAGCAGCATTCAGGAATTCTTACTTTTCAAACGCCTTCAGGAAAAATTTCGGCAGTACGGCAAAATGGCGTGATTCGGGCGAAAAGCATCCGGTATGCCCGTTCGGAAAGATTTAGAAGACCCGTACCCGTAGCAGCTGATCTGCATGGAATTCCGGAGAAAACCCCGGTCTGTCCGCAGCATATCAGTCCGTTATTAGAAAGACTAATCCAGAAAACAGACGTCGGGCAGTTTGAACCCGATGAGTCACCCCAGTTTTTAACCATCACCCGACCCGGCAATTTTACTGAAAATGAAAAGCTTCCGGTTATTGTATGGATCCATGGCGGATCTTATGAAATCGGCTGCGGGGATCTGCCTACCTCCGATCCGTCGGTCTGGGTAAAAGAACAGCAGATTATCGTGGTTTCCGTTTCCTACCGTCTCGGGCTTTTCGGTTTTTTAGGCGGAAGCGAAGACCGCCCTGCCAATTTGGGCCTTTTTGATCTCATTGAATCTTTGCGATGGATCAGGAAAAACATCCGGAGTTTTGGCGGTGATCCTGAAAGTGTAACCCTTTTCGGGCAGTCTTCCGGCGGGGATGCAATTGCCCATCTGATGATCTCCGAGGATGTGGACCGCTTGTTTCAAAGGGCAATTATTCACAGTGCACCGTTGGGTTTCAGACTTAAAAGACAAAAAATGTCCCTGGAATTTTTCAGGAAGACGGAATTTTTAAAATACGAAAAGGATCCTTTGAAAATGGTCGATGAATATGTGAATTTTCTGCCGTCATTTAAAAAATACGGCTTGAAGACTTCCATGCCTTTCTGTACGCAGTATGGCTTTCCGCCGTTGTGTACAGAAGAAGACAGCCTTTCGCAATGGAAAAAAAATTCGAAAAAGTATGATGTGCTGATCGGATCCAACCACGACGAAACGGCCTTTTACGTAAAAACCGCGAGGGAAGGGCTGTATACCTATCTTCATGAAAGAATGCTTAATGCAATCGTAAGGAAAACGACAGCATCAATCTATGAAAAACCGGCCGGTATTTTTGCCCGGAATTATGCGGAAGGCGGCGGGAATATTTATCAGTTTAAAATTAAATCCACCCTAAAGAACAATTACATCGGAGCGTCACATTGTATGGATCTTCCTCTGATTTTTGAAAACGAAGAAGCCTGGAAAGACTCCGAATTGTTAAAAGATATTCCATGGGAGTATATTCAGAAGAACGGCAGAAAACTTCGTGCGCTTTGGGCTGAGTTTGCCGCAACGGGGAAAATATCTGAAAACCCGGAACTCCCGGAAATCCTGGAACTCCGAAAAATTTAGTTTATAAAACCTAACTTGGAAGCGGTTTGAAAATAATCGCTCCGAAGAAATTCAGATGTAACCTGCTGAACGCAAAGCAAAACCGATAATTTCTCCGGAGCGACAATTGAGTAAAATAAATAAAGTGGATTCGGCGATATTTAATTTAATTCCAATGAGTCAATAAAAATAAGTTTTATATCAAATTTCAGATAGAATTGTTTAATCCTCAGGAAAAACTTCCATCTCATTCATCCGATTTTTAATTATTCTTCCAGCCATACGCTTACATTGCCAGCCGGTACAGGGAAATTTCCCCAGCCGTTTTCATCGATGGTCACTTTATTTTCAGATCTGCCCAGGACATCGTAAAAAGTCTTTCCGATATATCTTTCTCCCATTTCCATTGGCTTTTCGTAAGCATCTTTGTTGCTCAGCACAACAGCACATCCGGAATGTTCTTCATCCCCTTCACGTACCCATCCCAGGCAGTTGGCATCTTCGAAATAATCCCGCTGCTCACCGTAGGCATTATTTTTCCGGGCTTTCAGCATTTCTTCAATACCGTCAACCTTATTTAGAAATATTTCCTGGTCATTGCCTTCTTTATCTTTATCCACATAATGCGCCCCGTATAAATCAGGATAAAAAACGCAGGGATAACCGTCGATCCGCAATAAGATCAGCGCATAAGCAAGGGGTTTGAACCATTCTTCTACCGGAGCTTCAAGATCCTGCAGCGGCTGGGTATCATGGTTATCCACGAGGGTTACCGAATGAAGCGGGTCTTCTTTAGTAAGTGTCTCGTCGAAAATTCTGCGCAGATCATAAGAATTCCCTTCATTTGCAGCGTTATGGAAATTATGATGCAGGGAGCTGTCAAACAGACTCATGCAGCCTTCCGTAGCGGCGATATATTTCTGCAGCAATGGCAAACGGCCCGGTGCCCAGTATTCCCCGACGGCAAAGATATTTTTGCCGGTATTGGAACGCAGCATTGTCAGCCACTCTTTATAAAATTCAAAAGAAATATGCTTTACGGCATCCAGGCGGACCCCGTAAAAATCGGTCTGATCAAAATACCATTTTCCCCATTTGTTCAGTTCTTCGCGTACATGAGGATTTCTGTGCTCAATATCGTTGAACATCAGGTAATCATAGTTTCCTTTTTCATCATCGATCATCTCCTCCCAATCGTCGCCGTATTCGGATTTGATCTTAAAAATATGGGAGTCCATCCCTTCGGCATAATCCACGCCGGTAAAGCACGTAAAGTTCCATTCAAAATCAGAGTATTTTTTCTTTCTTCCAGGAAAAGTAAATTTGGTGTAAGATTGGATTTCAAATTCGTCGGAAATAATTTTTTCGCGGTCCTCTTCATCAACCTTCACCACTTTGAAAGTCTCCAGCTCATCGCCGCCGCCTTTATGGTTCAGTACAATGTCAACGATCGTTTTGATGTTGTGTTCTTTTAAGGTATTGATTGCACTGATGTATTCATCCTTAGTACCGTATTTTGTCGCAACGGTGCCCTTTTGGTCGAATTCTCCCAGGTCATAAAGATCATACGAATCGTATCCTGTGGAATGTCCGCCGCCGGCTCCTTTGTAAGCCGGTGGAAACCAGACTGATGTAATGCCGAGATCGGCTAAGTATTTTGCGTTTTCCTGTGCCTGTTTCCACAGTTTTCCGTCCCCTTCCGAATACCAATGGAAGTACTGAATCATCGTTTCATTCATAAAATTGTAAATTTGGTTACTACAATTTAGTGAAAAAAAACGGATTATCCATTATCAAATTCCCGGAACGGAATTTTCAGCTGTACGGAAACCTGTTTTTTTTCTTCCGTATTCAGATGGGATAGCGACAGCCCCAATAGCCGTACAGGCTTATCGAAAGGCCGGAGTTCCCATAATTTTTTTCCGGTTTCCACGTATTGTTCCGGAAGTGAAAAATAATCTTCCTGTGTCATGCTCCGGGTATACAGTGAAAAATCCTTATACTTAATTTTCAGCGTCAACGTTCTTCCGAGGATGTTGTTTTTCTGCAGGCGGTTGTGCAGTTCCTCGCTCAGGCTTTCCAGTTTTTCGTTGACCTGCTGTTCTTCAAAAAGATCTTCGGAGAACGTTCTTTCCACCGCCACACTTTTCTGAATGCGGTGCGGTTTTACTTCCGACGTATGGATCCCCCGGACCACATGGTAATAATGCGCTCCGGATTTTCCGAACAGTCTCGTCAAATCTTCAATGGATCTTTTCTTCAGGTCTTTCCCTTTATAAATCCCCAGACTGAACATTTTATTCGCCGTTACTTTTCCTACTCCGTAAAATTTCTCTACCGGAAGTTCTTCCAGGAAACTTTCGATATGGTTGGGATGAATGGTTTTCTGTCCGTTCGGTTTATTAATGTCTGAGGCGACTTTTGCTAAAAATTTGTTTACGGAAATTCCGGCAGAAGCGGTAAGCCCGGTTTTTTCAAAGATTTTCCGGCGGATTTCCTTGGCAATCAGGTTGGCAGATTCCATGCCTTTTTTGTTTTCCGTAACGTCGAGGTACGCTTCATCCAGTGACAGCGGCTCTACCAGGTCGGTATATTCATAAAAAATTTCCCTGATCTGCCTCGATACTTCTTTATACCGGGGAAAACGCGGCGGCACAAAAATAAGTTCGGGACATTTCTGCTTTGCGGTCTTACTGGGCATGGCAGAACGTACCCCGTATTTTCGCGCTTCATAGCTGGCTGCCGCTACCACACCACGGTGCTGTCCGCCGACCGCAATGGCTTTTCCCTTCAATGCAGGATTATCATGCTGCTCTACGGAGGCATAAAATGCGTCCATGTCGACATGAATGATTTTGCGTGTGGAAAAAGGAAAATCCATACCGCAAAGATATGGATTCCTGTTAAAGTTTAAAGTTCAGGGATTTTTTAGTTTAAGGTTAAATATACCTTAAGCTTATTTTCAGCCCCGTCCTTATTTCAAAAGTTTATCAATGGCAGCCTGGATTTCAGGATCTTCCGGAGTGATGGCATAATACTTTGCGATCGCGGATTTCTGGTCGATCACCATATATCTCGGGATCCAGTTGAGATCAACGTAATTGTTGAAGTCGTTTTTCCAGCCGGTCGCAAACCAGTAATTTTCCTTGTCTTTCATATCAAAACGTTCCAGGCTTCTGGCAAAACCTTCTTTGGAACGGTCCAGCGAAAGAAATACAAAGTCAATATTCTTATTGTTTTCTTCCAGTTCTTTGGCTTTCGGAAGGGCGTTAAGGCAATCCCGGCACCATCCGGCCCAGAAATCGATCACCAACACTTTGCCTTTATGCTGATCCAGGATCTGCTGGATGGTTACTGTTTTTCCCTTTTCATTTTCCAGTTTCTGAGCCAGCGCTTCTTTGGAAAAGCCTGTTTTCAGTACTTTCGGAGCCTGCTGTGAGCAGCTTATTCCGAAAATTCCCATCATCATTATTAATAACAGCTTTTTCATATTCAAAAAATTATTTATACAAATCTAGGCAATGAAACGGAATCCGGAAACAGATTTGCCCTTACGGTAAGTATGGATAAGATTGAGGATTTCTATTGGTAATTTTTAACTAAACCTTTCACCACAGCAATTACATTCGGCATGGCCTTGTTGGCAGCGTTCAGCACTTCTTCATGGGAAACGGAAAAGGCGATGTCCGGTCCGCCAAGATCGGTAATAACGGAAACACAGAACACATCCATACCCATATGTTTGGCAACGATGACTTCCGGAACCGTGCTCATTCCTACCATATCACCGCCGATTGCCTTAATCATACCGTATTCTGCCGGGGTTTCAAATGTTGGGCCCTGAAGCGCCACGTAAATTCCCTGATGGACAGAAATGCCGTTTTCAGCAGCTGTTTTTTCGGCAGCTGAAATCATTTTCCGGTTATAAGGCTCGCTCATGTCCACAAAACGGGGACCGAAAGAATCGATATTTTTGCCACGGAGCGGATGCTCGGGCATCATGTTGATGTGGTCTTTCACGATGGCGATGTCACCGATCCGGTAATCCGGATTAATGCCGCCGGAAGCATTGGAAAGGATGATGTTTTTAATACCCAGTAAATAGAAGACCCTGATAGGGAAAACTACCGCTTCCATGGAATGGCCTTCATAATAATGGAAGCGGCCGCTCATCATCAGTACTTTTTTGCCTTCCAGCATTCCGAAAATGAGTTTTCCGCCGTGGCCGGCAACAGTGGTTTGCGGGAAATTGGGGATTTCCGGATATTCCAGAATGTGGATCGCCTCTACTTCATCCTGTAATGTTCCCAGGCCTGAACCGAGAACGATGGCGAAATCAGGCGTATCTTTAATCCTGCTCTTGATAAACTCTGCGGTCTGCTTAATTTTTTCTAACATAATCTAAGATGATTTGGTTGAATTCTTCCTTTTTATCAATGATCACATTGATCGGCCAGTAGTAAACAATATCCCGAAGATAGTCAAAACTTTTAAGACGCACGTAGTCTTTTTCAGTAGTTAAGATTAGTTTATATTCACCCAGCTTCTTGTATTCGGCAACGATATTTTTAATATCCGCTTCCGTAAAATTATGATGGTCCCGGAATTTCAGGTGTTTTACGCGCTGCGAAAATTTGGCGAGGTGGGTAAGCAGAGGCTTTGGGTTGGCGATTCCCGTAATTAAAAGGATGTCGTAATAATTCAGGTTGTTATCGGGAAGCATTTTTTCTCTTCCGTATACGTTTTCGTCGTAGCCAATGGATGAGAAGAACACTTTCTGGGTACGGTCCGGCCGTATCCTGGAAACATAATACTGCTTGGTTTCTTCCGTAAGTTCGTCCGGGCATTTGCTCACCATGATGATGTCCGCTCTTTTGGCACCGGCTCTGGATTCCCTCAGATCCCCGCCGGGAAGAAGGTGGTCCTTAAAATAAGGATCGTTAAAATCCGTCATCAGAATGTTGAAGCCGGGTTTGATGGCGCGGTGCTGCATCGCATCATCCAGCACCAGGACATCAAGATCCATATCATCGATCACTTTCCGGGCGCCGGGAACCCTTTCTTCGGAAACGGCAATTACGAAACGGTTTTTGAAACGTTCAAACAGCTGCATGGCTTCGTCGCCCACCGTTTTATAGTTGCTTTCGTAGTTGGTCACTGCATAGCCTTTTGTAAGGCGGCCGTAGCCGCGGGAAAGCACACCGGTCCGGTAATGTTTGGATAAAAACTGGGCAAGATACATCACCATCGGCGATTTTCCGCTTCCGCCCACGGAAAGGTTTCCGACACAGATGATCGGTGTTTTGAATTTCGTTGATTTAAAAAGTCCCAAATCATACATGGTATTCCGGATACCCGTTACCATGTGATAGCCTAAGGAAAAAGGATAGAGGTACCATCTTTTCATACCCTGCAAAAATAGGAATTTTCACATGGATTTGAATCAATATGGCAGCATCTTTTCAATATTTATTTTAAAAATTCTGCTGTTGATTATCATTAAATTACAGTATTTTTGCAGACTTATTTTTAATCACATTGAGGTATTTCATTGAATTTTCCTACAACGGCAAGAATTATTTCGGCTATCAGATCCAGCCGGATGCCATTTCCGTGCAGGAAGAGCTGGAAAAGGCACTTTCCACGATTTTACGGGAAAATATTAAAACAACAGGAGCGGGAAGAACGGATACCGGTGTTCATGCCAAAAAGATTTTTGCCCATTTCGATACGGAAAAAGTATTGGATCGGGAACTTCCCCGCAGGCTGAACAGTTTCCTGCCGGCAGATATTTCCATCAAAAGGATTTTTCAGGTAAGGGATGATTTTCATGCCCGCTTCGATGCGACTTTCCGGACGTATGAATATTATATTTCACTGGAGAAAAATCCGTTTACCCAGGAATCGGCATGGCAGCACTGGCGAAAACCGCTGGATATTGATAAAATGAACGAAGCCTGTAAAATTTTATTCGAATATGAGGATTTTACCAGCTTTGCCAAACTCCACACCGATAACAAAACCAACCTTTGCAAAATATACCGGGCGGAATGGGAGCAAAACGGAAGCGAACTGAAATTCACGGTTTCCGCCAACCGTTTTCTGCGGAATATGGTGCGGGCAATCGTCGGAACCATGGTGGAAGTAGGCACCGGAAAGCTGAAGCCTGACGATGTACGGAAAGTGATTGAAGACAGGCACCGCAATTCGGCAGGGACTTCCGCGCCGGCGCACGGGCTGTATCTGGTGGATGTGGGCTATGTGTTTGACTGAAATTAATTTTAAAACATATTATTAAAAAATTCAGATAATGCAACTGTAAAAATCTGATTTGTCTTTTAATGAAACAGAAAAAGATGACTATCTTTGAAATCCTTTATTTAACCCAATAAAACTAATACCATGATTGGAATTTTTATTTTAATTGCTGCTTACCGCTATTATGCGGGTCTTGCAGAACGCTTCGGAAAAACAAAATGGCACTACGGCCTTCTTGCTTTAGGCATTTATCTCGGAACGCAGCTGGTTTTCGGCTTTTCCTATGGAATCTATAAAGGAATTACGGATCCTGATTCCCTTGATGACAACAATTATATGGGATTTTCGGCACTGAACCTGGTAAGCTGGCTTATTTCCGTAGCAGCAGTCTGGGGATTTTACAAGATCCTGGAAGATAAGTTCAGGAAAGAAAGCCTGAAAAAGCCGGCACTGGAAATCGAGGAAATCGGGAAAAAGGAATTGTAAAAAACAGGACCCGAAGTAAAAACCGTATTGAAAGGCTGGAAGAGGGATGCTGAAAGTATCTTCAGTTAAAATACTTCTGAGAGTGTTGAATGTCAGAATGATTTTTTTGCATTAGGCTTAGAAAACTTTATTGAAATTTCTAATCTTTTTATTTATTTAAATCACTGAAAAATATGTGGATACTATTAGGTTTGTATTAAAAAGCTGATCGTTCTGTGACTATAATCAATGAAATATCGATCTTTTGTTTTCAAGCGGGCAAAAAACTTCCTGCACCTGTCTTCCGGCTTTATCTATCCTATAAATAAAGGTCATCACAAATTTTCATCACGAATTCATTGACGGGTAAAGTCGGACAATTTAGAAAGTCTTACTTTTGCATAGAATTTTATCTCATTCTTTTCTTCAATTCGTACAATGAAAAAACAAGATACCTGGGAGATCGTAAAGCGGCTGTTCTTTATCGGAATGAAGTTCCGTTCATGGTTCATCCTTACTTTAATAATCTCCATTATACTCGCCATGGTTTCTACGTACCGGCCCTACCTTACGATGGAAGTGGTGGATAACGACATTACCAGGCTGAAAGACAAAGCTTTGATGATGAAGCATATCTATCTGCTGGTAGGATTGGTATGTGCTGAAACAGTGCTCAACTTTTTCCTGGTCTATTTCTCCAACTTTATTTCGCAGAACGTAATCCGGGACATCAGAGAAAGGCTGTACAACAAGCTGATTTATTTTAAAACCTCATTTTTCGATAAAACCCCGATCGGGCAGCTGGTAACCAGAGCGGTCGGGGATGTGGAAACCATTGCCACGGTATATACCGACGGATTCCTAATGGTTTTCGGTGATGTATTGAGGATTGTATTCGTCCTGGTGATGATGTTCAGCACCAATGTTCACCTGAGTTACATCACACTGGCTATTCTGCCGCTGATGGTAGTCATTACCCGGTTTTTCCAAAAAAGGCTGAAAAAAGCATTCGGCGACGAAAGAAACTGGACGTCCAACCAAAACTCTTTTGTACAGGAACGACTGGCGGGAATGCCGATTATTCAGGTGTTCAACCGGCAGGAGTCCGAATTCAAAAAATTCGATGACATCAACATTACACTAAAAGACGCTTTGCTGAGAACGGTTTTTATCTTCTCTCTGTTTTTCCCGGTGGTAGAATTGATTTCTTCACTGTTTATCGGATTTATTCTTTTTTACGGAGGATACATTACGATCAGTGCGGGCGTAGTGATTGCCTTTATCCAGTATATTTCCATGCTGATCCGTCCTTTACGCCAGATTGCCGACCGTTTTAACAACATCCAGCGCGGTATCGTAGGTGCGGAAAGGGTATTGGGATTAATGGATGAAGACAATGCCATGCCGAATACCGGAAGGGTCCGGAAAGATCATTTTGACGGAAAGATCGAATTCAAAGGCGTCCATTTTGCCTATGACGAAAAGCAGGAGGTTTTAAAAGGGATCGATTTCACGGTGAATCCCGGAGAAACCGTTGCCATTGTAGGGGCTACCGGAGCCGGAAAATCGACGATCATCAGCCTCATAACAAGATTGTATGATATTAATTCAGGGAATATCCTGATTGACGATATCGACCTGAAGGATTATGAACTTTATAACCTGAGAAGCCACATCGGCGTGGTATTGCAGGATGTGTTCCTGTTCCACGGGAGCATTTTCGAAAATCTTTCATTCGGTGACGACCGTATTACACTGGATAAGATAAAAGCGGGTGCCAGGGAAATTGAAGTCGACCAGTTTATAGAGCAGCTTCCGGGCGGCTACGATTATATCGTGAGTGAAAGAGGTTCGTCGATTTCCTTAGGTCAAAGGCAGTTGCTGTCGTTTCTGAGGGCTTATTTATCCGACCCGAAGATCCTTATTCTGGATGAAGCCACTTCATCGATCGATCATGAAAGTGAAAAGCTCATCCAGCGGGCAACGGAGAAAATTACAAAAAACAGGACTTCTATTATTATTGCCCACCGTCTTTCCACGATTGAAAAGGCTGATAAAATTATCGTCATGGAGCACGGAAAGATTGTTGAAGAAGGGAAACACCTGGAGCTTCTGGACAAAAACGGGTACTATGCCACTTTATACAAAGCCCAGCTGAAACATGAAATCGAGCTGGAAGAAGAGGAAAGCAACAAATAATTGATAAAAACGACTAAGTAAAGGGGCTAAAATCAACTACGATTTTAACCCCTTATTTTTTATTGGATGTTGTCTGTTTTCTGATGGATTTAATGATTTCAGGATGGTCTGCAACTGGTCTGAAAAAAATTAAACAGAATAAAAATCCTTTACAAAAAAGCTCTTTTAAATGCTGTTGCAAGAAAGCTTCCCAAGTAAATTGTAAATACAAAATATGATAACATTGCATAGATTTTGCAAAACGGTTTTATTTGTCGCAATTAAAATGAATAATATTTAGCAAAATATTGGGTTTGTATTAAAATAATTGATAACTTTATTTAAAATTTAAACGGTACCCCTTAACTTTGGTAGGGTGTTTGATATAAATAAGTACTTTTTAATTAAAATTATCCAAAATAGATGAAAAATATCCAAGATGAATTTCAGGTTTTTAAAGACGAATTGAGAAAGTTGAATATCGAAGTACAGAAAGTGGTGAAGGTTGGAAATGGCAGCATGGATTTCCACGAAGTCTTTTACAAGTCGCCACGGTATGAAGATGTGAAGAGCGTATATGTTCAGCGGCATAATCTGGACAATATTCTGGCAAAATTTAAACAAGCCTACCATTAAAATAAAAACGCGGCCCAGATTTCTGAGCCGCGTTTGTTTTGCTTTCACTGCGTATTGTAAGATATGCCCAGGAGATCTCCCTATTTTCATGTTCAGCTGCATCATGAGTCCAGCAGTTCTCTGGCTCGGCTCATAGCGGGACATTCTTATCATCCCAAGGTGAAAGGGTTAAGATAAATGACCATTGGAGCAAAATCAGCAAAATAAAAACGGAGGTAAAAATTTTTTCATCCGGTAAATAAAAACCGTTCTAAAGATAGAACGGTTTTTATAATATTCAAATTATTTTCTAGAATCGGTATCCCAAAGACAACCCGGTCCGGAATCCTGCCCACGGGCCGTCTACATTTACCTTGGCTCCGCTGGAATTGGTTTCTACCGTATAATTTACATAAGGAATATCCAGGTCTTCAATTTCCTGTCTCAGCCGTGCCTGCATATCAGGCGTCAAAACCACATCGCTGGTCAGAATGAAATCGCCCTGTCCTTTTCCGTAATGTGCACCGGCAATCCAGAAATCAAGCACCAGATTCCGGCTTCGCGTAAGAAAAAACTGTGCCCCGACCATCAGGCCGCCACTGTTTCCGTGGGTACTGCCGTTTCCTTTCAGTGGGATTTCATAGGTGAATCCGTTGAAGGTGTAATCATAATAAAAATCGAAAGTATTGGAGGTCACTTTTGAATAGCGGTAATACGGAGCGATATAAAATCCTTTTCCATAACCGGCACCCAGATAAAACCGGGGCTCGATGGTGAAATTAAAAGACTTTACTTCAAGATTCTGAAGTCTTTTTTCATCCTCATCATTTAGAAAAGAGTTGATGAAAGGGACTTTACCTTCAGGCATCGCCCCAAATCCCATATTGACGGAAAACCACTGGGTAAAAGCCCGTTCGTAGGAAAGGTTGATATTTCTGAATGCATAAGCCGTAACATTGGTCTTAATGATGTTCATCTTATCCGAAGTTTCGGAAGCTGAAATTTCCTGTGCGGATATTCCCGAGAACATCAGGCATGGGAACAAAAGAAGATATTTTTTCATAGGTGCATGTTTAGAGTATTGTTGAGGTGAAAGCAAAAAACGGGCAAAAACAATGAAATATATGCATCCATATAGTAAAATTAATATTCTCTCTGTAAACAGTCAGCAGGATTTACCGGAATTAATTTAGTCGGACATGTAATATTTATCCGGTCAGGTGTGTCTTATTTCATATTATTCAATATTCGGAAATGAAAAAAGTTTTATGTTCGGTACTTTTCCTTGGTGGGATTTTCGCCTTTTCACAGGAAAAGACAACGAATGATTCCATAAGTGTACCCAAAACAGCCGAAATTCAGGAAGTGGTTTTGAAGGCACAGCGCAAGAAGCAGCTTACCGACCGAGCGGTTTATACTTTTGATAAAGAGGCACTGGAGAAAGCACGGTATGCAAAAGACCTGATCCAGACTTTACCGGAACTGCAGCTGGATCCGATCACCAACACGCTGAAAAGCACAAAGGGCGGAACCACCTTGTTTTTAATCAATGGAATCGAAGCCACGGACCAGCAGATCCGGAGTGTTGCTCCCGCCGAAGTGGTGAAAGTGGAGTATTACGACATTCCGCCTGCCCGATGGGCTACGAGAGCCGATATTGTAGTAAACCTCATCACCCGTTCTACGGAAACAGGGTATGTGTTTGGGACGGATGTGAGCTCGGCGCTGAATACCGGTTTTGTAAACGGTTCGGCATATGCCAATTTTACCAAAGGAAAAAACAACATCGGGCTGGAATATTCTATTAACCTGAGGGATTACAACAACCGGAAGGTTCACAGCATTTACGATTATCAGTTAAATGGCAGCCATTACCGTACCGACGAAAATAAAGTCGATCATTTCGGGTATACTTCGCAGAATGTAGCGTTGAGATATACCCGGATGGTGCCGGACGATTATGCTTTTCAGGCGAAAATGGATGTGGATATTTTTACCGGCTTTTTCAAAGGAAACGGCGGCAGCATTTTTACCAAAGACAGCTTTACGGAAGAGCATGCCCTGTTGAAAAACGGATCTTCCGGTTATATCACCCCAACACTGGACCTTTATTTTTCCAAAAACATCGGCAAAAAAGATGAAGTGAGTGTAAATCTGGTAGGATCGGCCTTTACCACCAATACGTCCGAGTTTGCCAGGGAATGGATTGTTTCTTCCGGAGCATCCGTTTTCGATAATGATATGAATCTCCGGACAAAACAGACCGGAATTGTCGGGGAGCTTGCTCACATCCATACTTTTGAAGCAGGAAAGCTGTCCTCCGGATACCGGGTTTCCAATACGGCGATCTCCAATGATCTTCAGAACCTTGCCGGGTTTTCGGAATACAGCGTTAATTATCTGGAACAGTATTTCTACACCGAATTTTCGGGGAAAGTGAACAAGTTCAGCTACCGGATCGGTGCCGGACTGACGAACATCCACAATAAAAGTGCTGAAAATACTTTCGATCAGTGGGCTTTCACGCCAAAGCTAATTTTGGGATACCAGCTGAAAGATAACCAAAGTGTCCGTTTCACCAGCAGCTATAAACCGGTAAGTCCGTGGAGCAGTGCCCTGAGCAGCAATATCGTGCAGATGGCTCCTAATATCGTGCAGAAAGGGAATCCTTTCCTGAAATCGCAGCAGGTGTTTGCCAATAATTTTATTTATTCATTTAATAATAAGTATTTTGATTTTAATGCCAATCTGTTTTATCAGTATACAGACCGGATTATTAACCAATATTATGTAGCGGATGAAAATTTCGGCTATGCGCTGACGTACGAGAATGCGAAAAATGCACAACGCCTTGGGGTTCAGCTCTCAGGTTCTTATAAGCCTTTCGGGAACAGCTTACTGGTCGCAAAATTAAATCTGACTCCGGCAACCGAAACCGTGAGGACCAGCAATGGAGCTCTGATTAAGAATAATTATTTAGCCAACAATCTCGTGCTGTCTTCCGAATATAAATCGTTCAGCCTGCAGTACCAGCTGAATATTCCGGTATATACACTAAACGGTGCTTTTTTAACCGCCAATGAAAACCAGAACCATTTTTTTGCAAGCTATAAAAGGAAAGCATGGACGCTAACGGCCGGAATGTATTGGATCGGAATGCCTTCGGAATACAAAACCAAAAGCCTTCCGGAGAGCCTTGTAAATTACAGCCGGGTCAACCGGATCATGAACAACCGGTCTATGTTTGTGATGGGCTTCAGCTATGATTTCTCAAAAGGCAAAAAGACCGAACTGGATAAGAAGCTGAACAATTATACGGCACCGGCCGCTACTTTCTAATCTGATTTTACCGTTTGTTTTTTTCACACGTAAACATAACTCCGCCCGGAATTTCCGGGCGGAGTTATGTTTATGCGTAGAATTTAAATTTTATTTTTTAATGAATTTTGATGTTTCCGGCTTCGGATTATTTTTTCCGGATACCTCAATAAAATACGAAGCGGAAGGAAGATCGGAAACCTGTATTTTTCCGGACTGGATATCGGAAGTTTTAATAAGCTTTCCGTCTACGCTGTAAATTTTCGCGGTTGAATATTCGCCGGTCTGCCCTTTAAACCCGATAAAATCCTGAGCCGGATTCGGATAAACCTGCAGGCCTGCTCTTTTTGCATTTATTTCTCCGGTTGAAAGAACTGCAGAGCTCAGAACCTGTGCTCCGTCGGTTGTCTGGTTGTTGATGTTGGCAACAGGTACATTAATCACGGTCTGGATGGTGGTCAGCACCGGGAACTTCCTGGAGCTGCTGTAATAGGAGTAAGACGTATTGGTAATGGTCCCGATTGAAAACAGGAAGTTGGGATCGTTCGGTAAATATAAATTGAAGGTTTGAACAGATCGTACCCGTAATACGTTCGTGAATGTGTAAGCCCCCAGGATCAGTGTTCCGGAAGCATTGGGATTGATGGTAATGGTTCCTCTGCAGAGCCCGTTGATGGTAGTAGAAGAAAATGTTCCCTGTGCCTGATCCGTTTCCGTTGTGGTGGTATACTGGGTAGGATAGCTGATGAACGTCCCGTTGTTAGCCGATAAATTCAGGGTAGCATCCGGAGTCATCAATCCTGTAATTTCAAGTTTGGAAGCACTCTGTTTGTAGAATACCGTATTTCCGGTGCCCGTCATTTTCAGGGTCGATCCCGGAAAAGTACTGATTTCGCTGGCCGTAGGAGTGGAGTAGGCTGTTGTAGCCGATCCTGCAAAGGTCAGCGATCCGTTATTAAAAGTGGTGTTGGCACCCGTAGCAGAATTATCCGGTGTTCCGTTCACGCCGAGATAAGCGACCGTTTCACCGGCAACAGGATCATTAAATGCTTTGGTAATCGTGGTCTGAGCGGATAAAATGCCTGCTGTCGCCAACAGAAAAAGTAAAGATTGTTTCATATGTTTTTTTGTTTTTAAAGATAAGAAAAAAAGACACTATGGCACTCAGGTGTTTTACGGATTTTTAGAGGTAAGTTAATGACTCACAATATAATGAATTGTTTTATCTGAAATTACCCTTGTATGACTAGGTTTTAGAGCCTGATGGCAGGATTTGGCCGTTATTTTTCAGAAAGATTAAATATTTTACCTGCTCTTTTGGGAAGCTTTTATAAAGGCAATAAAAGCGCAGCGCTCTGAAATCTTATGATGGGTAAAATATCGACGGAGGCTGTCAAAATGGGATCATTGTCAGCAGTCTTTCATATCAAATAATATTATCTGTTGAGCCTTCCAAATCATCAGGTTCAGGTGATCCATCCTACAGATTTTTTCCAGGCTTCCATTTCTTTGTTTCTCTGCGTCAGATCTGCCGGAGGATGTCGGTTTTCTTTTATGGCGAGGCTTCTGATGAGGGCAGTCTGGTCTTCCAGCGAATTCAGGCCGAGTGATTTTCGTCTTTGGTTTACCTGATTCAGATCATCATAAACATTCGGACTCAGCTGTCCGTTTTCGTCCCAGTCGAACTGGGTTCCGTACAGCTGCGGCCTTCCCTCGAAAACAGAAATCCGGTCGGACAAATAAGCAATATTAATTTTTTCAGCAAGGCTTTCAGGAGTGGAGTCTTCCAGCAGTTTCAGGCATTTTCTCATAAAATCAGGTTGCCCGATGGCATGCTGGATGACCATCCATGACGCGTCAGCCGCTTCTCCTCCTACTTTTTCAGCCGTAGGATATCCGATACGATCAATAATTTTATCTAATATTTCTGCATTTTCATGATGAAGAGCCTGCATTTCTTCGTGATATCCATGGCCCAGTTCTCCGTTACGGAGCAGCCGGTCCCGGAGTTCGAGATCGGCATTTTTGAGACGGATGATGTTTTCGGCTATGTTTTTGAAATCCATACGGTAAAAGAATATTAATCCTGATAAAAATTTTCCCTGCGTATGGCATACACCAGCTCATCCTGCAATTCACCGTTTTTAATCAGGGTCTTTGCAAACCGTGCTTCCAATGTAAATCCGTTCTTTTCCAGGACTTTTTGCGAAGCGGTGTTGCTTCCAAACGGGCGGGCAAAAATCCGGTCGATTTCATCATAATTCCGAAACGCAAAATCCACGGCCTGCTGGATGGCCCGGCTGATGATTCCCATTCCCCAGAAAGGTTCTCCCAGCCAGTAGCCGAGTTCAGCATTCTTCCGGTGAATGTCGTGCTGAGGATGGATCCCGATACCGCCAACCGCTTCACCATCCGCCTCAATGGCGAAAATATGAGCGGAACCCGCTGTGGTGGCAAACTCAATAAATGCAATGCCATCCGCTTCCGAATAAGGATGCGGAAACATGTCGGTCATATTCCGGGCAATGTTTAAATTGTCTGCATATCTAACCAGACTGCTAAGGTCTTGCTTTTCCCACGATCTTAATTTGAATTCTTTTTCCATATCAATTTCTGTAAGAGCAAATGTAGGAAATCTCAACGTCCTGCCATTGAACAATGAATTAAGTTTCTACGGGATGTTTCAAAGGCGTTCATAATTATCTGACTATAGGCAAATCGAATGGCTTTGGTCTCATTGAAATTCAAAGCTTTCAGGATTATTCAACTAAATTCATCGTTAAGAATAAACCGATTCATTCGATACTTAATTTCACATAGGTTTGGCCATCTTCCCCTTCAACATCAGTATTATATACTCTTTTACCGACAACGGATTTCAGAAAATCTAGGATATTCTCCAGGTCACCGGCAAATTCAGCGCTCAGGTAATTGGATTCGCCAAAAGCTTTCGGATCAATAAAATCTGATACATACAGGTTGAAGCGGTCCAGCAGGTCTTCCAGCGGATATTGGGAGTCTTCGTTGTCTTCCAGCTCAAAGCTGAGGGCAGTGACGTAAGTATTTTCTTCCGTATTCCTGTAGATGTAAGGGTCTACGGACTCATAAACCAAATGACTGTACTTTTCCAGGGTAATGGATCTGATGTTTTTCATTGCGTATAATTAATTTATATTGACAGAAAGAACTTCCGGCATTCAACCTCCTTCCTCAGATCTTTTAATGTGATTATCACTTCGGGTTTACTTTAAATTAATAAAAATTTTCAAGTTCCAGTTTTTTGATCCGGGCCACAATGGCTCCTTTGGTCCTGCCGAGACGATCGGCGATTTCCTTAATCGGGCAGCCATCACTAAACATACCAGCCAGTTCCTCATCTTCATCCTGAGTCCATGGTTTGTAAGCACCTTTGTGGGCCATCCTGACCTGTTCCAGGGAAAAAGTATTTCCTGGTTTATTCCTGGTTTTTGTACCGGCAGAAGTTTTCTTCGGCAGCACCTCATCATCCTCTTTTACTTTTACCACAAGAATGGCCGGTGATTCCAAAATAAAGGTGTCCGGCAGCAGGGTTTCAGGAATGGAAAGGGTATTTTTAGCCCTCGTCACTGCCACGTAGAGCAGATTGATCTCTTCATTGGTTTTAGGAATATTCAGTTCAAAGTTTTTTTTATCTTCCTTAAGCTTTTCGAGTCTTTTTTCGGAGATAAAATCATTCACCAGCTCCACCGAATCGTATTCCATGCCTTTGCAGCGGTGAACGGTGGAGAAAATCATATCCGCGTCCTCTTTATTGTTGTTTCCGACATGCCTTTTCTTAATGGTATTGATGATTTCCGGGATTTCGCTCTCATATTCCTTAATAATTTCGACCATCAGGGAAAGCTGAACGTCTTCCGTTTTTTCGATATAATCTTCCAGCTCGGCCAGGTCTTTCATCGACCGGATGAGTTCATCCTTAATCAGATGGCGTTTATTGGTGTAGAGATTCAGGACATCGTAAAGCGAGGCACCTTCATCGGCATACGTGTAAGAGCTGATGTTGCCCTCAAAATAAATCTGTCTGGATTTTTTGTTTTCCGTAACGTATTCAATGGCTTTCAGCAGCAGCCCGAGGTTCGTTCTCGCCAGGGTAGCCCTGGTTTTAATTGCTTTACTTTTGCCTGCGCCTGTTATGGAGACGGAAGTTGTAAAGTTTTCATAAAGATGCTTTTTCAGATCCAATACCTCCGAAGCCAGATCAGCAATGTCCTGTCCGAAACGGAAGCTGGTGGAAAGGTGGTAGGTCGTAAAGTCTGCTTTCTCGTGGGAATTCACGGCATACCGCCAGCTGTAGATCTGCTGATGGGTATCGCCGACGATCACCTTTACGGCTTTCTGATTAAAGAAGAGGTCGAGCATCGCCGGAGAAGCATCCTGGCCTTCATCGAAGAGGATATAGTCATAACCGAGCTCCGGGTTCAGCAGCTGGAATTTTTTCAGGTAAAAGTCATGGGTCACCTCAATTTCCCCTTTGTCCATTTTACTCAGCAGCAGCCGGGTCTGCGCAATGATGTAGTCGTAGAATGTTGAAACGAATGCTTTGGCTTTCGGATCGGTAACGGTATCCAGGTAATTCAGGTCCTGGACTTTCCGTTTGTCACTGTTGCAGAAATAAGCAATGCATTTGTTGATGTGATTGGCGACAATATATTCGGCATGTTTCTCACCGTTGCCCTGCAGGTTCAGTAGGGCGGCAATCTCATGGGTTTTATAGCCCTGCGCGCGGACTTTGTAATTGTATTGGAAAACGATATGCCGGAAGGCCAGCGAATGGGCGGTTTCCACCCTGACGTTATGAAGCCCTTTCTCGGCAAACTTTCTAGCCGCTTCGATCCGCACGGCTTTGTTGAAAACCAGATAGAGGATTTTACTGCCCGCCGGGCGCGTGCCGGCATATTCGATAACGGTGGTGGTTTTTCCCGAACCGGCTACGGCATTGATTTTAATGTTTCCGGACGAGTTAAGGATGTCCTGTTGTTCTTTTGTTAAATTCATCGGTTTTGTGTTTTGGTGTATTGATTATATCAGTAAGTCAGAATAACTAAGGTTAGTGTTTACTCCAGCAAATGATAATTTTCCAGTCTGAAATTTTTTATTAGACTTTCCGCATCCGGTCTTCTTTCGTCATGGCGGTGAATATCAGCCCCTGCTGAAATGAGTGTCCTGAATATTTTTCTGAGCTGCTGCAACAGGATACCGTCAGACAAATCCGCATTTGGATGATGGATCACCTGGTTGGCATCCAGAATGGCGCGGTGCAGGCAATTGTTCCCATACGAATCCATAGCGTTGGGATCTGCCTTGCGGTTCAGCATCTGCTGAAAGAGAGCAAAAGCCTGGTCAAACCGGGCAGTATCTTTCTGAAGCGTATAGGAATTAAAAATCATGGCCCGGATGCAATCATGAAGGACAGGTGCTGTCCACTCGTTGATGGCCGAGGTTTCCATGAAATTGACGTCTGCTCCTTTTTCGATCAGAAGCCCGGCGATATCGAAGTTCCCGGTTTTAAAAGCCACCTGCAGCCCGGACTGTCCGTCGTTCTTTTTAGGCGGTGACAAGCTGCACGTGGTAAGATAAGCCTTATCCGCTTCAATAAGTTCCGCTACTTTTTGGATGTTGCCATCCGTAATGACTTTGAAATAAGTTTTGATCTCTTTCTTCTTCATCCGGCAATTCTTTTAGCATTTACTCCAAAAATTCTTCATTAATAAAATCATATCCTTTCTCCATCAGTATTTTCAGGTATTCTTCAAAGCTGCCGGCGATGACGCTTAATTCATCCGGATCATGGACGAAACGGATGATCTGTCCTTTTGTCCCTTTTTCCGACGGACTGAAATCGATGAACAGCTGCGAGGTCCCGCCGTTGTTCATGCAGTCTGAAAAATGGAGCCATTTCAAATCTTTTACCGTAGTGGCAATCTTTTCGTCGACATCCACTTCATCATATTCCCGTTCGATATAATCTTTATAATATCTCACTGCCAGATCATGATTTTCGATCATTTCACCGGAAGACAGCAGGTAATAGGGATATTCTTCCATATCGGAACCGAGAAAGTAAAAGGCTATTTTCTCACCACCATATTCCCGCCAGTAGGTCCCGTCCACATATTTCAGAAGATCAGTCAACGCTTCAGGAATTTCCGGGTAAAGTTCTTTCAGCTTCTGAATATTTTCTTCAGCAGCGCCATGTTTTATCTTTTCAAAATGGTCCCAGCTTTCTTTTCCCTGATTTTCAAAGTACGCTTTTTTCAGGCCGGCAATATACTGTTCTGCAATCGGATTCATTTTTTTATTTTAAATATACGGAATTCCGTTGTAATTGCTGCCAGGACGGTGTTGACTTTTCCTGTCACAAACTTCCTTTTTAAGCCGGCTGGCCTGTTATTTTGTAATGTTTATAAATTCAGGGTTTGCAAAAAGATTCTGAAGCTGCGGGAAGTTCCGGGCATCTTCTTTCAGTTCAGGTTCCAGCTCAAAAGTGGTTTTTAAAAGTTCAAGGCATTCGGAGGTTTTTCCCTGGAGGTTTTTCATGATGGCCATCTGGTAATAGTTCCAGGAAAAAGATTGGACGGCATTAAGCCGATCATAAAGCAGAATGGCTTCGTCATATTTTCCGATTCCTTTTAAATAAAGGCCTTTGTTATATTTAAGCTGGTATTTCGCTTCCTCACCGGATTCATTCTCTATGATGTCAAACTGCTTCATGGCCTGTTCTTCAGGAAGCATATTCATGGTATCTACCATAAGCTGAATGGTAACATTTTCCGGATAATATTTTTGAAACAGTTTCCTGACAGATCTGGCAGCATCATCAATAAGGTTTTCCTTTTGATAAAACTGAATAATAAATATCAGGGCATTGGGATTCTCCGGATCATTTGCCAGGACGTCCTTTATGTTCAGGATAAATTCATCTTCCTCAATTTTACCTTCCTGAAACAGTTCGAAAGCAAAGTCTACTTTATTCTCCAGGATCTGCTGATGTCCCGGCTCCAGTTCCAGGGCTTTATTGGTAAAGAACAGTGCCTGTTCCGTATCGTTCTTTAAAGCATAAAGCTTTCCTTTATTGGCGTAGGCCAGAGTTGCATTTTCATCCAGTTCTATAGCTTTGTCGAACAGTTCCAATGCATTGTCCAGATCACCTCTGTCCATCTGATAGGCTCCATATCCGATATAACGGTCGATCTGGTCCCGGTCTGTATTTCCCCGGGTGTGCTCCGGGTTAGGGGTGATTTTAATTTCCGAGATCACGCCGCTGTCGAGTTTTTCCTGGAAATCATTAACCATCTCGGTGTTCTTTTCCTGTAACGCAGTAACGATCTCTTCCGACTGTTTTCTGCTCAGCTCTTCTTTGAACAGTTCATGCCGGACTACCTCGTAACGGTGGTTGTTCTGAAAATACAGCTGCTGCGCATGATCCAGGATTTTTGCACGGTACGCTTTACTGTTGAAAAGATTTTTATCGATTCCCTGATCCTGAGAAGATGAAGGCTTCAGTTTCCGCCCGGAAATTTCCTTTGCTTTCTCCAGGATGATGGCCACCTGCTCATCATTCAGCCCTGCCTTTTTCATTTCATAAACCGCAATATTCGGATTCATGTTATTTTCCTCCAGTTTCCATAAAGCCAAAGCACAGATCTGATCCTGAAACTGCACCGAATTGAATATCGAATTTTCGATTCCTGTATTGTCCTGTTTTTTCTTTTTGAAAAAATCAAATAGTCCCATGGGTTTTTAATTTTGTTTTACGGTAGGGTAATCAGTTCTTAACTGAAGTTTTTTAATTGGATGCTTGAGTTTATTCTTCCTTTTCAAAACGGAAGCCCTGCGCCTGCAGATATTCGTCCAGGTCTACTTCAAACGGGAGGTAATAGCCGTTTTCCAGGTCATACACCGCACTGCTGGAATCCGAAGCTTCCAGAAATCCCAGGACTTTCGAGCGGGTTTCTTCTTTTGCATTTTTCCAGCACTGTCTCAGGAATTCATGTTCCAGCCCGGATTGGTTTTCCCAGTAACCGGTGGTGTCCAGCCTGTTGTCTGCATTAAGGCGGCTGGTATACTGGATGTCATTTTCATCCAGGACTTTTTTGCAAAGGTCCTGAAGGTCTGCCAGGGTATAATCTTCAAATCCGTGCTCTTTCAGATGGAGCTCTGCGATATGAACGGTTTTGTCAGGCGCATAATAGGCATAATTCGGCATGGCAAACAGGAAGCTCAGCGGGCTTGCCGCGTAATAATACAGTCCGATGATCTCTACTTTCCTGTCGTCTTCCCTGAAAGAGTCGGTTGAGTTTAAAACCTTTACCAGGAAATCCGTCACGGCTTTTTCCCTGGGGAAAAGAAAGGTTTCCTGAAAGGCTTCGTCTATTTTTGATTCCAGATTCTTCATAATAGCTGTTTAAAGGATAAAAATAAGGAAAAGGCTTTGGAAAATCGATGCAAGATTCAGATTATAATTGATTCCGTTTCAGGACCTGTATTTTTTAACATTAAGAAATTAACATGTTTAGCTTTTAAAAATCCATTTACAGAATGCCGCTTTATTTATTTAATTCATTAATATTGAGCAAAAGATTCCGTCGTGGTAAAAGTTAAGAATAAACAAAGTTTATTTGAATAAGATAATTAAGAGTAAGAGAGATCATAAAAATATTCTGAGTTGGATTTAAGTAAGCTCTTAAATTACTTTCTTTTCAGATCGGTGATCAATAATGCATTGTCCTGCCTCAGCTTTTCGATTACTTTTTCGGTTTCGGAAGGGGCCGGATTCTCTTCCAATTGTTTGAATTCGTCGGTGGTGAGACCTATAATCTGCAAAAATGAAACTTCTCCGTGCGGCGTGTCTATTTTTCCGAGTTCGGGATCGAGGGCAAAAGACAAAGCGGTAATGTTGGTATCATATCCGCTCCGGATCGGGCCATTGGCGGGGATGAGGTGGTATTCCTCAAACCATTTGCCGGATTGGAAGACATACCGTGCCAGATTCTGGAGAAGATTGCACACCCAATGGATGTTGTCGTCTTCGTTTTCCATTTTCAGCCTGAAGGTAAGTTCGAAACCGAATTTGCTGAATTCCCCGCCGGCACTTTTTTCACTGTAATAGAGTTCCGAGAATCCATAGGTGATAAAATGGAAATGTCTTTCCTGTTTTTCGCTCCGGTACACACTGATTCCGTCCAGCGGGTCGTTGCCGCCTGCGATATAATGGAGTGGCGGGGCAAAATGCAGCGGTTCGTGGCCGGGATAGATTTTTTCCAGTTCTTTATCAATGCATTCCCAGCCGACCGCATCGTCTTCGGTAAATTGTTTTCTGTATTCTTCTGTGTTCATTGGTGGATTTTTGAGGAATTAAGGTACGGAAAAATGTGGGAATAGTTACCGGGCTATACTAAGATTAATCTTCACCGATCGTATGTTTTACTTCATTCTATTGATTTCGGTGGCACTGTAAAGTCCTCCGATGGCTTCGAAAACCTCATCCTGATCTTTTTTATCGGACCATCCTTTTCCGGCAAGTTCTTTTCTTATTTCCTCTTCCGATTTATTTTTAACAGCATGGTAACAGGCAAAATCCACGACTTCGGCAGGTATTCTTTCAAGGACATATTTGGTAAGAACCGTCACTATTTTCAGATAAGTGAAAAGGCCGGTTAGTCCCAACTGAATAATCCAGCTGATGATCCAGCCGATCCAGCCCAGATTGATCTTATTTACCGTAAATCCCTGAGAAAACCGAATCTTTAAAAAGCTCAGAAATCCGATTCTTTCCAGATTGTTCTCACGAAGAATTATTTCATACTGAAAATACTGATTTGAGGCATAAATCAATAGAATCATAGCGGCTAATACGTATTGAAGCTTTCTAAAATCGGTATAATTTGAAAACTTAATACAGTATTTCATGGCAAAAACAAGGGCCGTTGCGACAAGAAATTCAAACAGGCCGATCAGATAGATTCCTTTTATGGAAAGGTATGCCAGGGTAAATCCCAGAATAAGTGAAACGAATAAACTGCCGATTAAGGGAATGGTAAGATTGGGAGTTTTTGTCTGTACCGGTTTTGGCAGGGTATCCGGAATGATATAGTCGTCCCAGTTGTTTTTTCTCTCCGCTTCTTTTTCTAATTCCTGCAGTGCTTCCTGATCTAATGTTTTCAGGGTTTCCTGATAAGCGTAGATGAACAGCTTTACTCTTTTAGAGTTTTTGCCGGCATCCCAGATTTCATTGCCCAAAGATTCGCTTTTTACAGCAATGTTTTCTTCTTTGTATGTTGCAGTAATGATTTCCGTCCAACGTTCATTCATCCAGCCGGCTTCCTTGCGTTTTGCTTCAATATTAAAGTTGTCTTTATAAACCAGGTCCCACCCAAGTTTTTCAAATGCTTTTTCCGCAACTGCAATAAAAATGATCTCATTAACCGGTGTCTTAAATTCTTCTTGGTATTTTGGCGAAAAGCTGATGCTGTGCTTTCTGGGAATTGTTTCTTCGTAATTTTTGAAATTTTTATCCATTGATGATCTGAAAATGGTTGATCAGTTTGATTTTGCCTGCAAATGTAATAAAATAGGGGTTTTATGAAGAAAGACATTGTGAAATAATCATGGACTAATTTTGTTTATCTTTCCATTTAATGTGGAATAAACGCGATATTTGCGCCAGTGAAAGAAAGCATCAATATTTTGTTTTATATTTTCTTCTCCCAAGCAGAAAAGACATTCCCAACACTAAAATTCCGGTCATTACGCACAGAAGAATCGTTAGGTTTCTATTTTCAGTTTTCAGCTCTTCGTATCTGGAATCTGCCAGATCGGCTCTTCTTTTTAGCTTTTTAATATAAATGTCCGGCTTGTTTGTTTCCGGCTCAAAGTCTTCTATAAAAGGCTTTACAACTGCATATTCATCCTGACTCAGATATTTTTTCTCTAGATCCTGTAAAATTTTCAGTTCGTCTTTCGTGACGTTTTTCAGAGGTCTGGTATAAGTGCAGAATTCAGAGTAGAGCAGGCCGGTATCGGGTTCGATATAACCGAAAATCAGATACTCGGTATTTTTATCGTAAGACAGATCGCATGATCTGAGCGGGGATGAAAATAGAACGGCCTCTTTTTTATAAAATTCTCCGTAAGCCTCCGACTTATAAATTGTATTGACCTTTATTTTGCTGAGGTAGTTATTTAAGCTTTTAAACCCCGAAGGGATCTGAACAATATCATAGACTTTTCCTGTAAACACAAAATCTGCATGGTTAAAGGATTCCTGAATGCTCATGTTCTCGCATTTGCATCCGGATAATTTTGCTGAAATCAGAAATGATAAGATAAGTAATTTTATTTTCATGGCTATTTCATAAAGGGCTACTATTTTTAAAGTATTCTTCACATTCAAACCAAAGATGCCCCATTCAAATCCGTCGTCAGCACTTCGCTCATGTAATCGAAGAAAGGCCGCATGGCCCGTAAGGTGAGTACTGCTTCTTTCGTAAAATCGGCCGAAAAAACTTCCTGATCGGTAAACGGCCGCATCACGACGTACTGCTTTTTCCGGATGAGGTCGATGGC
>JAKOOG010000011.1 GCA_022701545.1 Weeksellaceae bacterium
GAACAACTGAAAGTAAATAAAGAAACGATTAAGATGATGATGGTATTTTTCATATCCGTATATTATAAAAAAAGACACTCAAAATGAGTGCCTTAAATTTTATGGTTCTTTTTGAAGAACGACAAACGCCGGGAAGTGGTCGCTGTATCCTCCTGTAAACTGATCCCCGTTCCAGGAACGGAAAGGATAGCCCTTATAATTTCCTTCTTTGTTCACCAGGTAAGCCGGTGCAAAGATTTCCGCTTTATAGACGGAATAGTCTTTTGTTACCTGATCGGAGATTACGTTCTTGGAAACGATAATCTGGTCGAATAAGTTCGGTGCATCCTGATAAGCCAGTGAGGCAACCCCTTTTTTGTATAAAGGATACATCAGGTTTAAGTATGGGTTGGCATCGCTGAGGTCTTTCGGGCTCGGCTGTGCTTTAAGATAATTTTTCAAGCTTGAGCTTACCGGGTCATCATTGAAATCGCCCATGGCGAATAATTTTGTTGACGGGTCGGCTGCTCTTACGCTGTCCATCTGTTGTTTCAGTAAAGCGGCAGCAGCATTTCTTTTAGGCAGGGACGCTGCTTCGCCTCCTCTTCTGGAAGGCCAGTGGTTCATAAAGAAAGCAACTTTTTCGTTATCCAGAAATCCTGTCACTACTAAAATATCACGGGTGTATTCCCTTCTGCCGTCTTCACCGAAAACTTTCAGTTCCTTTTTCAAAGAGTTGGTCGGCGTAAATCTTCTTTTCTGATAAATCAAAGCCACGTCGATGCCTCTGTAGTCATAAGAATTGTAGTGGATGATTCCGTAATCGTATTTTTTCAAGGCCGGCTCATTGATCAGATCCTGGATCACCTGTCTGTTTTCAACTTCGATAAGACCAACAACCGCCGGAGCTGTTTTCGTATACTGGGCTCCCAATTCGGAGATTACTTTGGCTTCGTTGGCTAATTTTGCTTTGTAAACTTTGGTATTGTAATTCTTCGCGCTTTTCGGAGTGAATTCATCAGCGCCGCTTTGGTAACGTACCGCTTTCTTACCGATCAGGGCACCGTCGCTCCATGGCCCGTCGTATTTTTCAGCTTCCAGGAATTTTATCGAGTCTACCGGAATGCTTCTGTGGAACGCCGGATTTCTAATGTCTCTGGTCCCGTCTATATAATCTGCTGAGCGAATCGTGTCCCAAAGGTTTTCTACATTCAGAAACCCCACAGTTGCTACTTTCCTCAGTTTTCCCTGCTGTTGTGAAAATGCCATGACCGAAAAAATGATGGCAAAAAAACTCAAAAATTTCTTCATTTTCTTAGAGTTGTATTAATATGATTTAATCTGCAAATTTACTTTTTTTTAATTGACACCATTTTAAATATTTGTAAATTTATCATGTGGTATTCCTGTTTTTTATCTATAATGATTCTTAAAAGTTTGCAATGTTAAGAAAAAATAACGTTAAAAAGGTTGTAAATTCTAAATTTTGACTAAATTTGTCGCCCCAACTTTTAAACTGTTGAGAATTAACAAGAAAAGTATTTAAAAAAATAAATATACTCATGATTAAAAAACTATCATTAGTCTCTTTATTTACTTTGCTTCCAGCGTCGTACTATTTTGCACAGACTACCGTCTCTGCATATCTGAAGGATGCCGAAGGAAAGCCTGTTGAAAGGGCAGAAGTAGATATGAAAGGGAGTGACAATGATGTAACGGCTGACAAAATCGGATACTTCCAGTTTGTGGACCTGAAGCCGGGGCATTACCAAATTGTGATTACCAAACCGAATTACGAAACCAAAGTAATGGAGTTTGATGTGATGGACAATGAGAAGAAAAAGGATTTGGGGACCATTACCCTTTATTCTGCACTTACCAGCGCGGACCAGGGCTTAGCTATCATCGACAACAGCAGCAGTGATGACGAAGACGGCAGCAGCGGACAGGCTTCTACGGTAGGCTTACTACAGTCGTCCCAGGATATTTTCAACAGAATTGCAGCATTTGATCTGGGGTTCTATTGGTTTCGTCCGAGAGGAATTGACGGCAGAACCGGAGAAAGCATGATGAATGGTGTTTCTATGGTAAAATCAGATAACGGGAATGTAGATTTCAGCAATTGGGGAGGCCTTAATGAAATCACAAGATACCCTGAGATTTCTGCGAACCATTCACCTTCAGAATATGCTTTCGGAGGGAGCACCGGAGTAATCTATAAAAATACAAAGGCCAGCGAATATAGAAAGGGATTTCAGTTTACGCAGTCTTTAACCAACAGAAACTATAGAAACAGGACATCCTTACGTTATAGCTCAGGAATGGGCAAAAGCGGATGGGCATTTACAGCAATGGGTGCCAGGAGATGGGCAGAAGAAGGCATTCAGGAAGGTACGTTCTATGATGCTTACGGTACTTATTTGGGAGTTGAGAAAAGATTCAGCGATAACCATACAATGACTTTGAACTTTATCGGGTCACCATACAGAAGGTCTACTGCCAGCCCAAGCACTCAGGAAGTTTATGATTACCGTGGAGTACATTATAACTCATACTGGGGATGGCAGGATGGTGAAAAAAGAAGCGAAAGGGTAAGAAAAGGCTTCCAGCCGATTTTCCAGTTGCAGGACTTCTGGAAAATCAATAAAAACTCAAACCTTTGGACCAGCGTATCCTACCAGTTGGGAAAAGACAGAGGTTCCCGTCTGGATTGGAATGGTGTATCAAACCCATCTCCAACGTATTACAGAAACTTACCGAGCTATTACGTCAATAGCATCATTTATAATGCGACGAACAATCCACAGTTTACGCCGGCACAATTTACTACATTGGCCGATGCTTACAATACAAGCTTGAACAGCTGGGTAAATGGCGATCCTGATGTTACACAGATTAACTGGGATAGGCTCTACAAAAACAATATGAAAAATGACGTCGTAGATCAGGCTGAAATGTCCCGTCTTTACGGCTTAAGTGGTAAACGTTCCAAAGTATATCTGGTAGATGATGTAAGCGATGATAAAATATTTAATGCAGGAACCCATTATACCTACAATTTTAATGATCGTGCTAAGTTTATCTTAAACGCTTCCTATCAGAATTACAGATCCGAATTATATCGTGAAGTAAAAGATCTTCTAGGAGGCGATTACGCGATTAATGTAGACCCGTTCAAAGAAACAGCAAGACCGGGATCAACAGGATATTATAATACACTTGATTCTAATGTAGGGCTGAAGGTAGGCGATCGTATGACCTACAATTACATCCTAAGAAGACAGGAAGCTAAAGTAAATCCGGGATTAAAATTTTCAACCGGAAATTTCGATGTTTTCGTATCTGCTTTGGCAGCATATTCATCCTCCAGCAGGGAAGGTATGTTCAAGCATTACCTATACGAAAATTCTTACGGAAGAAGCAAAGACTACAATTTCTGGAATTTTGGTCTGAAAGGGCAGGTTGTTTATCGCCTTAACGGTAGGAATTTCTTTGTATACAATGGAGCAATGTACAACCAGGCACCGTTCCTTGAAGACCTTTTTATTAATCCAAGAGTTAACGCATTGGTTAATCCTAATATCAGAAGCACCGTTTACACAGCAAATGATCTGAGCTATGTCATGAGTACTCCGTTCATTAAGCTGAGAGCTTCAGGATATTTAGTGGATACCCAGAATGAAACCAATGTACAGCGTTTCTTTGCTGATGGAATTCAGCTGAATAATACCAATCCTGACGGAACTGTCTCACAGGTTCAGAGTGCATTTGTAACACAGGTAATGTCTAATGTTGAAAAAAGAAACATGGGCGCGGAACTGGGTGTTGATGTAAAAGTTTTACCTACATTATCCGTTCAGGGATTAGCAAGCTACGGACAATTTGTTTATCGCAACAATCCGGATGTTTACCTGATATCGGATGCATCAGGAAGCAATGTTGCCTCTTTCGGAAAAGCTTACGTTAAAAACTACAAACAGGGAGGAACTCCTCAGCAGGCATTTTCATTAGGTTTCCGCTATAATAATCCGAAATATTGGTGGGTAGGAGCAAACTGGAATTATCTTGACGACAATTTCCTGGATCCTGCACCGGCTTTAAGAACCCAAAACTTTATAACGGACCCTAGTACAGGAGCACCTTATGTAGGTCTTACGGAAGAAAATGTAAGAGATATGCTGAAGCCGGTAAAGCTGCCGTCTTCATTCTTCTTAAATGCAAATGCAGGTAAGTCATTCGTATTTGGTAAATATTATGTATTAATTACTGCTTCTGTAAACAATATTTTAAATAATAAGAGATATATTACCGGAGGGTTCGAGCAGACAAGGGAAACGAAAGCTCCTGATTTTGCAACGGATTATTACAGCCCGGCTCCTTCATTCGGTCCTAAATACTGGTATACCCAAGGCCGTTCTTACTTTGTTAACTTACAATTTAGATTTTAATAAAAAATAAAAATAACATGAATAATATCGCAAAATTTTTAAAAACGACATTATTGGCAGCAGGTGTATTATCTGCAATGTCTTCATGCGTAAAAAATGATGAGTGGGAAACCCCGCCGATCGAATGTTCAAATAAATTTCCTGCCGCTACCATGTCTATGGCAGACTTCGTGGCCCAGTCTCCAGCAACAGGGTATAAATTAATTACAACCGATCAAATATTTGACGGTTATATTATATCTTCCGACGAGCAGGGTAACTTCTATAAAACAATTTCTTTTCAGGATAAAACATCAGATCCTACCGTCGGTTTACAGATTGAAGTCGACAAGGCCAGCAACTTTGCAGATTATCCTGTAGGTGCCCACATTAGAATTAATGCCAAAGGGTTACGTATAGGGAATGACAGAGGAACAATTAAATTGGGTTCTGAAGACCCGGTGTATGCAATAGGCCGTATTCCTCAGAATCTTGTAGGAAGATATGTATCCGGTGTTTGCAACGGAAACGGACTGGATATTCAGACTATTGTTCCAAAGCAGCTCACTTCATTAGCCGATGCTAAAAATGCAGGCTTAATCAATACATTAGTAAGTGTACCGGATGTTCAGTTCAGTATTTCCGAGATATACCCTACGGTAAAGAAATTTATTGATTATGATGCAGGAGGGCAAGGTCTGGATACAGATAGAAATATTGAGGATAAACTTGGCAATACAGCAGTTATAAGAAATTCAGGTTTCTTTAAAACAGGTGGCGAATTACTGCCTACCGGAAGCGGAAACATTACTTTTGTGGTAAGCCGTTACAATTCCAACTGGCAGATGCTGATCAGAAGTATTTCAGATATTAATTTCAAAGGAACCAGAGTAGATGCGACGCCGCCGAAAGGGGGAACAGCGATCACATATTCAGGATCTTTCCTTGAAAACTTTGAAAGCTACCCAACAGCGCCAAGCAATCTTGAAATTTATCCTAAATATGTAAACGATGCACTTTTAGGAAACAGATACTGGCAGTTGAAAACTTTCAACAATAATAAATACATTCAGTTGGGAGCGAATTCCGGAACAGGTCCTTATGTAACGTATTTTGCAGTTCCTGTAGACTTTACTGCTGCCAATACATTGAAATTTGATGTTAACGTTGGTTTCTGGAATGGAAATGCATTGAAAGTATATTATACGACCAACTACACTCCGCTTGGCGATATTACCCAAGCTACTAAAACAGACATTACGTCGGCATTTACTATTCCGCAGACGCCTGTAAGTGGTTATGGAACATTAACTCCTGCGGGAACGTATAATCTACCAGCTTCATTAACGGGTAATGGATTTATTTTATTTGAATATACAGGAAACGGAAGTGGGGTAACAACAACCGTTCAGTTGGATAATATTCAGGTTCAATAATACATCTGAATATCTCAAATAAAAAGACTGCCCGATTAAAGGCAGTCTTTTTTTATGAAACAATGTTAATTTGTAACAATAGACCTATAGAATAAATTTAATTTTTAATATTAAGTACAAAATTCAGTTTTATATCAGTTGGTAAAACTTAATTTCCAGGAATTCATTCTGTATAAATCTATAGCCTTGTTTGTATTAACCATAACTAAAGAAATAAAAAACCACTGCATTTGCAGTGGTTTTAATTGTTTTAAACGTTCTTTTAAAAAGATACTTCATTCACTTCTTTTCCGCGTTGGAAGTTCATTGTTTTCTGGCTTCCTTTGTAAGCAATATTAACGAGGTTAATCTGCTTGGGAAAAGTGCTCAGAAGGATGGTATTCTTTATTCTTAAGGTACTGATATCTGAAACGCTTCCGGTTTCAAAATAGACCCATACTGTTTCTCCGCTTACCTGACTTCCTGTGAAAGTAATTGTTTTCGGAACTCCGTTGACGTACACATCAAAATTGTTGTTTACATACTTTTTAACTTCTGCTTCAAATCCTGCCGTATTCGGGTTGATTTTGATGGCATCAGAAATATGATTTGTATTCATCTTTGTAGTGAACTTCAATGTTTTGCTTCCATCAATATAATCCACCTTAGTCATTGAAGAGAAAAAGTCTACATTCGTGAAACTCATTAACATAAAAAATGTTAATATTCCTGATATAGATAAAATTTTTTTCATCTTAAAAAATAAAATTGTACTCATGGTTTAATCTTTTAATCACAAATAATATGCCAACTAGAAATTGACATTTACGGAATATTTATCGTAAAATGCTTTGATATGTGCTACCGCTTCATCCGCTGTATCAACAACACGGTACAGTTCGAGATCTTCCTCATGGATCATTTTCTCTTTCAGCAAGGTTGCTTTGAACCAGTCCAGCAGGCCGCTCCAGAATTCCGAACCCACCAGGACGATAGGGAACTTCCCGATTTTATTGGTCTGGATCAGTGTTAAGGCTTCCGTAAGTTCATCCAGCGTACCAAATCCTCCGGGCATCACGACAAACCCCTGTGAATATTTTACAAACATCACCTTTCTTACAAAAAAATAATCGAAGTTCATGGAATATGATCTGTTGATATACGGGTTGAAATGCTGTTCAAAAGGAAGATCGATATTAAGTCCGATGGATTTTCCTTTGGCATTGAAAGCGCCTTTGTTTCCTGCTTCCATAATCCCCGGTCCGCCCCCGGTGATAATTCCGAAACCGATTTTGGTAATCTTTTCAGCAATCTCGACGGCCATTTCGTAATATTTGCTTTCCGGCTTCAGCCTTGCTGATCCGAATATGGAAACGCAGGGTCCAATTTTCGCCAGTTTTTCATACCCGTCTACAAATTCGGCCATGACCTTGAAAACCATCCAGCTGTCTTTCGTTACCGTTTCGTCCCAGGTCTTTTGTTTGAGGCTGTTGTGCAGCTTGGTTTCATTAGCGTCAAATTCAGGATTGATTAAACTTTCATCCCGGGTTCCTTCCATTCCCATTGCAATTATTTAAAATGTTTTTCGGCTTCTGTTACGGATTCCGGTCTTCCGACATCGATCAGGATACTGTCGTGCACAAAACCGTGAATCTTCTCGGTCTGCATCAGGTCCAGATATTCTTCCATCACAGAAAATTTGCCTTTTCTTTTTATTTTTTCAAAGATCACCGGATTGATGCAGTGAACGCCGCTGAAAGCCAGTGGTTTAAAGCCTTTGTTGAATTCAGCCAGCCTCTGTTCGCCGGTCTGTATATTCAGCCAGCCTCTCAATACCAGGTCATCGTTGAAAAGCAGTTTTCTCGAACTTTCTCTGTCCGAAACGGCTAATGTAGCAAAATCTTTTATCTTTTTGTGATATTCTACAAAATCCGTAATGTTGATATCGGTAAGAATATCCGCATTCATGATCAGGAAATCTTCACCATGATCGAGGAATTTTCTAGCAAAAATCAAGCCGCCTCCTGTTTCCAGAAGTTCCCCGGATTCGTCTGATATTTCTATGGTACACCCGAAGTTGTCATTTCGCTTTAAAAAATCAACAATCTGATTTCCAAAATGATGAATATTAATGACAAAATCGGTAATTCCGAAATTTTTTAAATAGCGGATATTTCTTTCCAGAAGAGGAATATCATTCACTTTAGCCAGTGCTTTCGGATGATGATCAGTAAAAGGTTTCAGCCGGGTACCTTTTCCTGCTGCAAAAATAAGAGCCTTCATAGTTTATAATTGATAGGTGATGAATAATGATTGATAATTTTCAAGATGGTTAATAATCATTTATAAATTATCATTTATCATTTATGAATTAAGCTGATGCTGTTCGTCGTGGTGAAGGCTGATTTCTACCCGGTTGCCATATTTCTCCTCAATGAAATGGGCTATTTTAATTGCAGAATATACCGACCGGTGCTGGCCGCCGGTACATCCGAAGTTGATCTGAAGGTTTTCAAACCCTCGTTCCAGGTAATTGTCGATGTTAATAGATACAAGGTTTTTAATCAGTTCCAAAAACTTCGGCATGTCCGTTTTGGTTTCCAGGTATTCCTGAACGCCGATGTCGTTTCCGGTCTGGATTTTATATTCTTCCACTCTCCCCGGGTTCAGGATTCCGCGGCAATCGAAGGTAAAACCGCCTCCGTTTCCTGTTTCGTCTTTCGGGATTCCTCCTTTTTTGTAGGAGAAACTGTGTATATCAATGTGCAACATTTCTTTTAATTATTATTTTAAACTGTTAGTCAGCAAGTCTGATTCTGTTAAGTTTTAATTATTGTCTTTGTCATTCCGTAGGAACCGGGATTCGAAATGATTCTTAATTATGTAATATTTCTTCAATTTTTAATCTGGTTTTTTCCAGACTTAATTGTCCGATGAGCTGTTGAAGCTGGGGATAATCCCTCATCTTCTCCCAGGAGTTTGCCAATTCCGTTATGTTTTCAATCCCTTTTTCCAAGCTTGCGATAAAGTGCGGTTTTCTTTGGATCAGGCCTCTGAAGCCATATGCCCCTAACACCTGAAGGAATCTCATCATCTGAAGCGGCTCTACCGAAGTTTTTAGTTGACGCCTTGTTTCCTCATCTTCAAATTGTTGAATATAAAATTCCAGCATTTCATTCTTAAAGTCGTCAGGAAAATCCGCTTTGGCCTGAAACAGGAACGAAATTACATCGTACATCAGCGGGCCTTTCATTGCTGACTGGTAATCGATGAAGGAAACTTCATTCTTCCCGTTTACCATAATATTCCTGGCCTGGAAATCACGGATCATCAGTCCTTTCGGTTCCAGGTTTTCGATGAGGTTGACAATACTTTTAAATTCTTTCAGCAGGGCCGATTTATGGTATTCCAATTCGAGGACATCCGCCACGAAATTTTTAAAGTAATACAGATCATGGGTGACCGGAAGTTCGTCATAGTTTTCGTATTCAAACGTCTTGCTGAAATCAATCTTATCCTGTGTTGAAACCTGCAGGAGATATAGCTTTTCCAGCGTTTGTCTGACCAAAAATTTTATGTTCTCCGATAAACTTTCTTTTGCAATAGTTTCAGAAAGCGTCTGTTCTCCCAGAAATTCCTGGATATACATCTTGCGGTCTTTTGAGACGGCAAAAATCGTAGGGGTATTGAGATGTGAATCGGAAAAAACCGTTGAATAATATAAAAAACTTTCGTTTTCCTGAATATTTTCGTTGTAAGTAACGATGTATTTTTCACTTCCGGCTGCCGCCAGGAAATTAACTCTAGCAGAACCGCTTTGGGCTAAAGCAATAAATTCAGAAGATGGGGTTTCTGTATAATTTTCAAAAAATCGTTGTGCGTATTCGGAAATCATAGGCGAAACAAATATAGTAATTTACGGCCGAATTTCTATCTTTGCAGTATGCTAAAGGATTTTAAACCTGTTTTGGGCATTTTGCTGCGCTTCATCATCATTTATCTGGTGCTGCTTTTGGCCTATCAGTTCTTCCTGAACCGTTTTCAAAGCGAAGGTCTCGATCCTTTTTCCCGGATGATCGCAGAACAGGTGAGTGGGATTCAGAATTCCGTTGGCTTCCCGACGCAGCTTTACGACGATGTGAAAGGCGAACAGGTATGGTTTTACGTAAAACAGGCATATGTAACCCGGATGGTGGAGGGCTGTAATGCAATATCCGTCATGATTCTTTTCGTCGCATTTGTTTTTGCCTTTTACAAAGGTTCCAAAACATTTCTTTTTGTCTGTATCGGGCTTATCCTGCTGTATGCAATGAACCTGCTCAGGATTGTAGGTTTGAATATCGTAGTATCCGACTACAAGCAATACGGAAAAATCTCACATGATTTTATTTTTCCAGCTATCATTTATGGATCTGTAGTGGTTCTGTGGCTGGTCTGGATTAAATTTTTTGCATTAAAAAATGAAAATTCTTAGTTGGTTTCTGGTAATCCTCGGTGTATTCGGGCTGATTGGCGTAAGAATATTGGAAGAAAGGCTCTTTTATGATCCTTTCCTCGGTTATTTCCATGAAGCCCAAAAGAATATTCCTTTTCCACCGTTTGAATGGGGAAAATTAATCGCAGGATACTTTTTCAGATTTGTATTAAATCTTTTTTTCTCCTGCCTGGTTATTCATTTTTGGTTCCGGAACAGGCAATGGACCATCCAGGGCGCTATTTTAATAACGATCATCTTTCTGATCACTTTCCCGATTTACCTATACTGTATCTACGACCGGTTTGAAATCGGATACCTGCTTTCTTTCTATATGCGGCGGTTTGTGATCCAGCCTTTGATTTTGCTGCTGATTATCCCGATGTTTTATTACCGGAAGCATCTGGAGAAAAAATAACCGAGATTTTTATTCTGCGGTATGCTTTTCCGTATTGGTCACGTTTTCCGGGGTCCAGGTTACTTTTTTTACAAAATCTTTCTCACGGACCGGACAGTCTGCGATTTGGCAGACGGAGCAGGAAACCGGCTTGCAGTCATCCATATGAAAATTAAATTCGATACTCCGATTGATGTTTTCTGCCAGGAGGATGATCATTTTTTCCATTTCGTTGTGGGCATCGCGGAGGCTGTAATACCAGGGCAGGGTAAGGTGGGCATCAATGTGTAGATTGGCTCCGAATTGCTGGATTTTCATGTTGTGAACATCGATCCATTCCGTACGGCGGTTTTCTTCCAGTATTTGGATAATCTGGTTGAGCAATTCAGGATCCTGTTCGTCCATAATTCCGCTTAAAGACTTCCGGACGATCTTGTACCCCACGAAGATAATATAAAGCCCGAAAATCAAGGCCACTACCGAATCCAGCCAGTAAATTTTAGTGAAATAGACGACAATTAAACTGATTACCACGCCCAGGGTCGTCACCGTATCGGACTGCAGGTGTTTTCCTGAAGAAATCAGCACCAGAGAGTTTTCTGCTTTTCCCTTTTTAATGGAAATATAGCCCAGAAAATAATTCACCACAGCCGTGGCAGCAATAATCCAGATTCCAAGATCGAGCTTGCTCAGGACTTTTCCGGTAATCAGGCTGTTGATGCCTTCATAGATGATCATGATCCCGGCAATGGCAATCAGGGCTCCTTCGATTCCGGAGGTTACAAATTCCACTTTTCCGTGGCCGTACGGGTGGTCTTCATCTTTGGGCTTGGCAGCAAGATGCAGTGAGTATAAGCCCATAAAGGCACTGATTACATTTACAATACTTTCCATCGCATCCGAGAAAACGGCATCTGAATTCGTCAGTTTCCATGCAATGATTTTTCCTATAAAAAGGATAACCCCAAAAACGGCGATAAGTTTCTGAAAGGCTAATTTATCTTTATTTTTATTCTGCTGAACGTTCATCGGTTTGATAAAAAAAAGAATCTCAATTCTGAGACTCTCTTTATATTTGTTAGTTTACACTAAGTTCTTTTCTACCAGGTATTCTGCAATCTGTACCGCATTGGTGGCGGCGCCTTTTCGCAGATTGTCCGCCACAATCCAGAGATTCAGGGTCTTGGGCTGTGACAGGTCCCGCCGGATCCTTCCGACAAATACCTCATCTTTCCCTTCTGAATACAGCGGCATCGGGTATTCGTTGTTTTTCACGTTATCCATCACCACAACACCCGGGGTTTCAGCCAGGATTTTGCGCACCTCATCAAGCTCGAATTCGTTTTCAAACTCGATGTTCACACTTTCCGAGTGGCCTCCCTGTACCGGAACCCTTACGGCTGTAGCCGTTAAGTTAAACGTGTCGTCCCCTAAAATTTTCTTAGGCTCCTTCATGAGCTTAATCTCTTCTTTGGTATAATCGTCGTCCGCAAAAACATCGCAGTGCGGCAATGCATTTTTGAAGATCTGATAAGGGTATACTTTTGGAATGGATTCGTCTCCGCCGATTTCCCCATTTAACTGATCAACCGCTGCTTTACCGGTTCCTGTAACGGACTGGTACGTGGAAACGATTACTCTTTTTAGATCATATTTTTTATTCAATGGGCCTAATACCATTACCAGCTGAATGGTGGAACAGTTGGGGTTGGCAATGATCTTATCTTCCTTCGTCAGTACCTCCGCATTGATTTCCGGAACCACCAGCTTCTTGTCGGGATCCATTCTCCACGCGGAAGAATTGTCGATCACCGTGGTTCCCGCTTCCGCAAAAAGCGGCGCAAATTCGAGAGAAGTCCCGCCTCCGGCAGAGAAGATCGCGATATCGGGTTTGGCAGCTATAGCGTCCTTCATGCTTACGATCGTAAATTCTTCCTGTTTATACTTCACCTTATTGCCTACGGATTTTTCGGATGCTACCGGAATCAGTTCGGTGATCGGGAAGTTTCTCTCCT
>JAKOOG010000025.1 GCA_022701545.1 Weeksellaceae bacterium
TTTAATTCAAAATTGTTATTCCTCTATCATTTCCTATTTTTTATTATGAAAATTTAATTAATTTTATAAGTTTTAAGACTGGTATTATAACTGGTAATAATTTTGTTTAAAAGAAATGATTAAAATAATGGTTGATATACATCGATCCACATTGTTTTTTATAAGTTCTACTCAAATAATATCAAACCCGGATAAACATGAAAAAAGCACTCACTATTATTCTCGTAGCCTTTATTATCATCCAGTTTTTCCCGATCGATAAGAAGAATCCTGCCCCTACCCCGGGGATGGATTTTATTAAGATCAAAAATACACCGCCGGAAGTAGCCGAGATTATGAACCGTTCCTGCTACGACTGCCATTCCAATGAAACCCGTTATCCATGGTATTCCAACATTGCTCCTTCTTCATGGATTCTGAAAAACCATATCGATGAGGGACGCAAAGAACTGAATTTTTCCACTTTTGCCGTGTACGAGCCCAAAACGCAGGCACACAAATTGCAGGAATGTATAGAAATGGTGGAGAAAAAGGAAATGCCGTTGGAATCTTATTTTATCGGTCATCAGGATGCTAAGCTTACAGATGCGCAAAGAAAGATTTTAACGGATTACTTTAAGAGAGAAAAACAGGAAACTGAACGAAAAATGTCGCTTTAAAACAATATTATGGAAGAGAATTGGCAGAACAAGCATATTGTATTCTTTGATGGAGACTGCGGAGTCTGCAATTTCTGGGTACAGTGGATTCTCGAAAGGGACAAAAAAGATCAGTTTATGTTCGCTTCCCTTCAGTCGGAATTCGGACAGGAGTTTTTATCTGAAAGAGGATTGAATACAAAAGTTTTCAATACGATGTATCTATGGAAACCCACCAAATACTATCTGGAAAAATCCGCTGCCGTGCTGAAAATTGCAGATCTGTTAGGCGGAATCTATAAGCTTTCAGCCATTGGAAAGATCATTCCGAAAATTCTTAGTAATAAGATTTATGATAAAGTTTCTGAAAACAGGATGAAGCTGGCGAACCAGAAATGTTATCTGCCGACACCTGAAGAACGGAAAAAATTTATACAGGTCTGAATGGCTGGGAGAGCGAAGATGGATTCAGGAAGTTTTCCAATATATGGCTTATCGTATTAAAAATCAAACAATATATTATCAAATAAAACAGAAGACTGCCCTTTGAAGCAGTCTTCTGTATTTATAGTAGGATACCAATTACTGATTTAAAGACCAGATGGAATAGGAATTCGGCGGACACTGGATTTTTACCCATTTGTCTCCCTGTGTAGTCGGATACCAGGAAGAATTGCCTGTAAAATCCTTGATCTGCTGGCTTGCCCAATTGGTCTGGATCCATCTTTCCTGCCAGCTTGAAGAACTGTTGATATAAACCACCAATCCCGGATTTCCGTTGTAGCCGTTTCTGCGGGCAATGTATTCATCGTTGTCGGTGTAAAGAATCGAAGTGGTTCCGGTAGCTTTGTTGTTGTGGATCCAAATCAGATTGTTCAGCCTTTCTTTATTCAGCCATTCTTCATAATCCCGGTAGAAAATGGTAGGATAGCCTTCATGAGTCAGAATATAAGCGTAGGCAGGCATTTTGTTGTAAATGATATCCGTATCGTGGTTGGCTACAAAGGTTACTGCTTTAAAAGGGTTTCTTTTCCACATCATATCATCGTTCAGGACATTGAGATTTCCGTTATCAAATGCCTCATCCATTTTATAATAAGCTGCGAAGTCGAATACCGAACTGTTGGCATTGTTGGCCCATGATTCCAACGTATTTACATTGGAATCCCACAATTCACCGACCGAGAAACCGCCGACATTGGAATTCCAGTTATTTACCACCCATGCGCCGAAGCCTTTTACGTAATCGAATCGCCAGCCGTCAAATTTCATAACGTTTTTGTAATATTTTCCTACCGAATCATCCCTTCTCCACAGCCAGTCCTGCACATACGGATTGGCATGGCACAGATCCGGAAATCCGCCGAACGCTCCTTCGTCATTATTTCCGTAAGAATTTTTATAAAAATCATTGTAATTCCTCGGAAATTTCCCTGAAGCCACTCCCGAAAAATTAGTCCAGGTATTGGAACCGACATAAGGATTGTATTCCGACTGCCCGCCGCTGTTGTGGTTGATCACAATATCGGCATACACCTGCATATTTTCGGCATGGGCTTTTGTAATCAGGGCTTCGAGTTCTGCTCTGGATCCGAAACGCGTTTCAGTACTTCCATTCTGGTTATAATTTCCGAAGTCATAGTAATCCGTCGGGTCATATCCCATAGAATATGCGCCGTTCTGAGCCTTGGAAGCCGGAGGAAGCCAAACAGCCCCGATTCCTGCATTCGACCAGTCAGTTATTTTTCCTTTAACTGTATTCCACCAGTTTCCGCCATCCGGAACATCCCAGTAAAAACCCTGCATCAGGACGCTTCCGCCCGGTCCCGCAACAAATTTCCCGGCAGCCGAAGAAGTGCCGGTGCTGAAAGGCCGACCGTCGTGATGGGTCACGTTCACAATTTTAGCGTGAGTTTCAGGCGTTTTTTGGTTCTCGCTGATCATCTCATCATTGTTCTGACAGGAATTAATCAGCACCAGACCAAGTAATGAAAGTAAGTAAGGTGTTTTTTTCATATGATAAGTTTTAATTATTAAAGTGTTAACTAAATTACGTTTTTATTAATATAAATTCTACCATAGGAGAAATATTTTTTGTTATTGCTATGAAACCCAAGCAGATCGTTACATCAGATATTCATTAAAAAATCATAAACTTTTAAGATTTGCGGTACAATTTTTCTATTAATCCATATATTTGCAGACTATGGAATACAATACCCAAAAAACCCAGCTTCATTTGCCGGAATACGGCAGAATTATACAACAATTGGTTGAACGTTGCAAAGAGCTTTCTTCAAGAGAGGAAAGAAACGAGATGGCAATGGCAATCATTGATTTCATGGGTCAGAGAAACCCCCAGCTGCGAGACGAAGAAAATTATAAACATAAACTTTGGGACCATCTGTATATTTTAGCCGATCATAACCTGGATGTAGATTCTCCCTATCCTTTTCCTACCAAAGAAGAGCTTGAAGAGAAACCTAAAAGAATGGAATATCCGAAACTCCAGGGTGATTTTAAATTTTACGGAAAAAGTATTCTTCAACTGATTGAAAAAGCGATCGAACTGGAGCAGGGTGATGAAAAAGAAGCCCTGATCGAAGTGATTGCCAACAATATGAAGAAATCCTATAATGTATATAATAAGGAACATGTAACGGATGATGTGATTTTCCGTCATCTGAAAGAACTTTCGGAAAACAGGCTGGACCTGACCGGAATCGATACGCTTGAAAAGAGTAAGATCTACTACACCACCAACAACAATAACCGAAACAACCAGAACAACAACCGGAATAACAACAACCGAAACCAGAATAACCAGAACAACAAGAGACGACACAATAACAACAATAACAATCATAATAAAAACAGAAAGTAAGCATGAGTGGAACATTTCAAATACGGGGAGGAAAGAGACTGCAAGGTGAAATCACTCCACAAGGGGCAAAAAATGAAGCCCTTCAGATTCTGTGTGCCGTTTTACTGACTGATGAGGAAGTAAGGATCAAAAATATTCCGGATATCCACGACGTTAATCGATTAATTGAGATTCTGGGCGACTTTGGGGTAAAGGTTACAAAAAATGCGCACGGCGATTATACTTTCAAATCCGATCAGGTTAATTTTGATTATATAAAATCCAGCGAGTTTAAAAAAGACGGTGCTAAACTGAGAGGATCCATCATGCTGATGGGCCCGATGCTGGCAAGATACGGCGAAGCTTACATGCCGACTCCGGGAGGCGACAAAATCGGAAGGCGACGACTGGATACCCACTTTCAGGGATTGGTGGAGCTGGGTGCAGAATTCCATTATGATGAAGAAGAATATTTTTATTCCCTAAAAGCAAAAGAGCTTAACGGAAAATTCATCCTTCTGGAAGAAGCTTCCGTAACGGGAACCGCCAATATTGTGATGGCTGCTGCGCTGGCTAAAGGAAAAACCAGAATTTATAATGCTGCATGTGAACCTTATCTTCAGCAGCTTTGTAAAATGCTGAACAGAATGGGGGCAAACATCTCCGGGATCGGCTCCAATCTGTTAACCATCGAAGGAGTGGAATATCTTCACGGAACCGAACATACCATGCTGCCGGATATGGTGGAGATCGGATCCTGGATCGGTCTTGCTGCCATGACCAAATCTGAAATTACGATTAAAAATGTAAACTGGAACCAGCTCGGTGTAATCCCGAATACCTTCAGAAAACTGGGGATCGAGCTCGAACAGAGCAATGACGATATTTTTATTCCTGCTCAGGAACATTATAAAATCCAGAAATTTATTGACGGTTCTATCCTGACAATTTCCGATGCCCCTTGGCCGGGATTTACGCCTGATCTGCTGTCTATCATTCTGGTAGTAGCTACCCAGGCTAAAGGAAGCCTGCTGGTTCATCAGAAAATGTTTGAATCCAGGTTATTCTTCGTGGACAAGCTCATCGACATGGGTGCCCAGATCATCCTTTGCGATCCGCACAGGGCAACGGTAATCGGCCTGAACCAGGAAACCCCGCTGAGAGGCACCACAATGGTTTCCCCGGATATCAGAGCCGGAAACGCTCTTCTGATCGCTGCCCTTTCGGCCGAAGGAAAATCGATTATCCACAACATCGAGCAGATCGACAGGGGATACGAGAATATCGACGGAAGGCTGAAAGCCATTGGTGCCGATATTGAAAGAATTTAATTTTACTTATTATAAAGAAACCGCCTTCCCGGCGGTTTTTGTTCTTTAAAAAGCTTTTGTTTAAGATAAAACAAAGCGGCTGCCATGAACCGACAACCGCTTATTGTAATCAAAACCATATGAAATCACTTATAAATATTTCCGGCAGGTATACTCTACCGTGGTATTCAAAAGCTTATTTTTATTGAGGTAATATTCAAGCTGCTCAAAATCTTCCGGATACACATTGATGTACAGCTGAACCGTTCCGAAACTCCTCCCGTTAATGTACTCCACATTTGCCGATAAAACTTTATGACAGATCCCGAATTTTTGATAAATGGTATTCATCAGATGTTCGAACTTCATTTTTCCATTCAGTTCTATTTCCAGTATCAGTTCTTTTTTAGGCAGGTTCAGGGTTTTCTGTAAAACCTGAAGCCCGGGATTAGGTGTTATCATACTTAACATTTTGGGTTTGAACATACACGATTAAGCTTTAAGAAATTCCGTTTCTGCAATGCTTAGCTATGACAAAAATATAAAAAAATATTAGTCTACAAAATTAGTAGGGTAATATTTTTTAATTTTAACATTTATTCCTAAAAGAATAAAAATTAAATACGATATAAAATAATGCAGGCTCTAATGAAAAATTAGTTTTATAAACCGGAATAAGACTGGATACTGGAATTTTTTCCTGACAGAATCACTGTTGCAGTCGTTTATATCAAAACATCCATTACCCATCATTTATTTCAGCTCCATAATCCGCTCCAGCTTATCGGAAGCTGCGAGACCGTTCGGATTGCAGCCCGGTTCTCCTTCCGGTACTTCCAGGTTTTTTTTCTGATAAAATTCTTTCCAGAATACATTGGTCCGACCGGTTTTCGGATCGATAAACGTCATAGGCTCCAGTCTGAAAATATGATCAGTCCTGAATACCCTTTCAATAAAATCTGAACAGTAATAGGAATTTTCATTCAGAATATAATTGAAATTATAAGGCTTTCCCAACATCATATTGGCCTTTCCAATGGCAGCAGGAATAGCGTGTTTGTACTGAGCTTTCAGCCGGTAAACAATTACCCGTTGCCCGTCATCTGCCTGGTCTTTCAGAAATTCTTTCAGGCCTTGTTTTTGGGAACCGCCTTTTGGGGCGGCATGAAGGACGAAATTGCCCGTTCTGTCCTTTTCTAAAAGCCCGATATGGTCGAAGGAAGCATTTTCCTGTCTCTGGGTAACATTATTTATAGCTCCGGACAGCCCGGTTTCTTTGGCGGTTAAAAACAGCAGGTCCCCGTTTTCCAGCTTGGAAATCTTTGCACTCTTGCAGCTTGTAATCAGATTGCACAGGAGAATTACGGCAGACAGGTGCAGCAGAAAATTATTTCTTTTTAACATTGGTTTCATAAATATCAATCCATTCTTCAACAGTCATTTTTTTGCTCAGTTCCGCCAGTAATTCCAGCGGAATATCGTCCATCTTTTTAAAACGGATACAGGATTTTCCCATATCCAGTTTTCTTTTGGAATATTTCGGATATTCTGCTACAAACCAGTCCAGCAATTCAGGCTTCGCATACATTCCCATATGATAAAGCGCTATGAAATTTTTCTGGGATGCAATACTGATAAATGGCAGCGGTGAACCGGGTGTACAGTGGTACCCTGCAGGATAGGTTTTCAAAGGAACTGCCCAGCCGATCATTCCATAGCTCGAACCCTGGGAAAAGCCGTGCGGCAGATGATCATTGATGGTATTAAAAATTTCCCTGAATACTACCTGCCTTTCTTCCGGGATTTGGGAAATATAGTCTTCTGCGGAAACAGATGGGATCTGCATAATCTTTCAGTTTAATGATTTTTCAAATTAACAAAATTTAAATGAATCCTGCTTTATATAAAAAAACAGCTGAACCACCGTCCAGCTGTTTAGTATAATTTATTTACATCTAAAATTATTTTTTGATGGCTTTTGCCGTTGAACGGGAGCCGTCTTTGTAAGTTACCGTTACCAGGTATACTCCTGAATTCAGTTCGCCTAAATGCAGTTCGTTATCCGGATTTTCAATCGTTTTAACCACCCTTCCTGAAACGTCCGCTACAGAAACTGATTTCACTTCTTTGATTCCAGCGATATAGAGAACATCGGTAAATGGATTCGGGTATACCTTGATTTCGTTTTTCTTTACAGCAGTTTCAGCCGTGGCCAAGGCATTGGTTACTTCAAATTTAAAATCAATAAATTCTCCTCTCGTAATAGATCCGCATGAATTAGAAGGTGCTGATGCGTTATAGTCTGTTACTACTCTCATTCTATACATTCCAGGGGCAGTTCCGGCTGGTACCGTAAAGGATCCTGAAGTTGAGGTTACATAGCTGGAGGTTACAAACATTCTTTCCGTACTTTCAAAACTAAGATTGTTATTCCAGTCTACCCAAATAGCAAATCCGCATGTCGGACCTCCTGCCGTTAGAGAGATTGAATTGCTTGCTCCCGCCATATTCGATATTTTATTATTGGTAGAAGTAAGGTTCTGGTACCCTCCTGCAATTCCCGCACTTGAAGTATATCCCATATTGGTAACGGCTCCCGTAGAGCTGAATGCAGATACCCAAGAATTCTGATTTGAAGACGAAGGCACACAATATCCCGTTCTTACCGCCAAAGCATCGGTCCATATACTATTATCACTGCCACTGCATTTTGACCTTACAAATATATAGTAGTTGGTATCCGGTGTTAAATTCGTCAGCGTTGCAGAGGTACCTGTAGCCGATACGGAATTGGTAGCATCTAAAACAGTTGCTGATGTTGGAGGTGTACTGCTTGTACTGTAATACACATTATACCCATTCATAGGTACCGGACTAGGAGCCGTCCAGTTCACCGTTGCTGAGGTTGTCGTTAAATTTGAAGCGGTGACAGCAGTTGGCTCTAAACAAGAAGGGATCATCTGTACTGTAATATTATCGATATATATCCCTTGGAAAGTTCCGGCCATTCCGTGTTTGAATGCAAGTTGTACATCCGAACCTGCAGGAATATTTACAGTATATAGCGCATAAGTAGTCGTCAGCGTTATAGGAGATCCGATCTGTGTGAATGATGCAGGATCGGTAGGATTTGACAAAGTACCTATTGATACAGTCGTAGAAGTTCCGGATGCCGCTCTTGCATAAAACCTTACCCGTTTGGTACCATCCGAAAGGCTTACCGTAGGAGGAGATAAAAGCATCTGACCCCCTGTAGTACCCCCTGCATTATATAAATAATAACTATTAGGGGAAGAATATGAAGTTGATGCGATCACATATCCGTATCCTGCAAATCCGGAACTTTCCAGATAGGCCCAGCAACTAGGAGCATTATTATTCGTTGACGTACCTGTACTTGTCGTATCAAAATTTTCCGTATACGGAACTGTAAAAGTAGAACATGCTGTTTTAAAGGTCCCTCCGAAAGACCATACGCTCTGACTTGTGGAAGAACTGCAGTTGGTTCTTACCCAATAATAATAGTTGGTGTTGGAAGTAAGACCTCCGATCGTCGTACTCGTACCGGTAACACCTGGATAAGTAGGTGTTGTTGTACTGGTAGGTGCTGTATTGGATGTACTGTGATACACATCATAACTTACAATACTGCTGGAAGGAGCCGTCCAGGAAACCAAGGCGGAAGTGGCCGTTATGCTTGCCGGAGCCTGAAGAACAGGAGGGTTGCAGTCTGAATAGGCATCTGCTGAAAAAGCAAAAACATTCGGAAGACCCGTACCGGCAGTCTTGGTTACCGTTACGCTTTGTATTGTTTTGGTCTGGTTGGCAGCACTGATAGCCATTTCAAACTGATATAGTCTCGGATTTGTACCACCTTCGGGTGAAGGTATATCATCGGCGTTGTTAGGAGTAGCTCCCGGTTTTTTAACCCTTCCTATCCCCTGAATCGCAAAGTTTGTCCCGTTATACCAATCTGCTATACTGATGCCTGTAAATGTCTGTGAAGTTCCATCCGAAAAATTTACCACCGCGCTTACTGTCGAAGTACCGCTCCCGCTAACCGCAAGCATGTATAGTTTGGTAGCCGCTTTTGGCGTTGTAAAGGTTAAAGTTCCGGCATCATTTACAGCTACTAATCTCAATGAGTTATTAGCACTCAAACTTGCCAGCTGATAACTCAGGCCGGGCGTTGCAGCGACAGCAGAACTGATCACTCCATTTACGGGAATACCGTACGTGAGTGCCGCACTGGAAGACGTCAGCTGAAAGTCACGGGCTACAAATGCGTAACTGGCACCATCTACATCATTATTTGTAGAAACAGTGGAAGATCCTACCCCATTAGCGATTACATCTGCTGTAAAACCTGAGGAAACAGGCATTTGTTGATAATTTTGTGCGGCTACAGAAGCAGCAGCAAACAGAGCCATCGCATTGACGGCTCCAAAAAGTAGCTTTAATTTCATATTTACTAACTATTGTTTATGTAAAATTATAAAAAAACCAACACAAAAACTAATTTAACATTAATTTTATACTTAATTTTTATAAACATTAAAAATAATAAAAATAATCACATTTATTTGAAATACACATTTCAATATATAAAGCACCTTAATCTCCGTATAAATCAAAAAACAAGCAGCTTAATTGAATATTTATAAATCAGCATAGAAATCTTTCTTTACAAGCTTTATTTTAATATTGAAAAATTAAATCTTATTTTTGTCATACAAATTTTTTGAACAATGCCTAATATTTCAAACAGAGCACTACACATGCCGCCGTCGCCGGTAAGAAAACTGGTTCCTTTTGCCCTTAAAGCAAAACAGAGAGGGACCAAAGTATATCACCTCAACATCGGGCAGCCCGATATTGAAACCCCGGAAACGGCACTGAATGCTTTAAAGAATATTGATCTGAAAGTACTGGAATATGCGCTTTCCGAAGGCAATATTGAATACAGAAAAGCACTCACGGAATACTACCACTCTCTGGATTTCACGGATCTTACACCGGATAATTTCATCGTAACCAACGGAGGGTCGGAAGCTTTGAATTTTGCCATCTCCACCTTATGTGACGATGGTGATGAAGTGATCATTCCTGAACCGTATTACGCCAATTACAATGGGTTTACCAGTACGTTCAATGTGAATGTCGTAGCCGTTCCTTCAACTATCGATACCGGCTTTGCCCTTCCTCCTATAGAAGAATTCGAGAAAAAAATCACGGCCAAAACCAGAGCTATCGTAATCTGCAATCCCGGAAACCCTACCGGTTACCTGTATACCCGTGACGAACTTCAGAAACTGGCGGAAATTGCCCTAAAATACGATATCGTCGTGATCTCGGATGAGGTTTACAGAGAATATGTATACGACGGAAAACAGCAGATCTCCATGCTTGCTTTCCCTGAACTCGCAGAAAACTGTATCATCATCGATTCAGAATCCAAGCGTTATTCGATGTGCGGCGTGAGAATCGGATGCCTGCTTACCCGTTCCAAAAAAATCCACGATGCAGCCATGCTTTTTGCACAGGCAAGGTTGAGCCCGGTTTTACTGGGGCAGATTGCAGCAACAGCAGCCCATAAAAATGACGGTGCTTACATCAGATCCGTAAGGGAAGAATACACGCACCGAAGAAACGTTTTGGTTGACTTGCTGAATGCCATTCCGGGTGTAATCTGTCCGAAGCCTAAAGGGGCTTTTTACTGTGTCGCGGAGCTTCCGGTAGATGATACCGAAAAATTTGCACAGTGGTTGCTTGAAAGCTATTCCAGCAACAATGAAACCATTATGGTAGCGCCGGCAGGAGGCTTCTACAGCAACCCTGAATTGGGTAAAAAGCAGGTACGGATTGCTTATGTTTTAAAAGAGCAGGATTTAAAGAGAAGCGCCGCAATCCTTAAAGATGCGCTCGAAAAATACAGAATGGAATTCAGTCTTTAATTATTAAAAAAAACAACCTATGTCAGCAATAAAATATCCCGGTTTGAAAATCTTCTCACTTTTTATTTTATTGCTGATTTTTATTTCCTGCAATCGGAAAGAATCCGGATCTTCCAACGATCCCAATGGAATTATTTCGATCAGCTATTCAGAAATCGGAGGACCGCTGGGAAACTACAGCATTATAAAAGTAACCCGCGATTCCATTCACCTGGAACAGGGTGTTACGAAAACCAAGATCCATAAAGAATGGAATTCGGCAGTCAGCCCGCAGACGTGGAAAAGGCTGGTCTCCAACATTGACGTGAAAGCCTTGGACAGGATAAAAAGCTCGCCCAGCCAGCAGTCGGTCGACGGATTTGATGAAACCTTCCAGATCAGGACACCGAAAAAATACCATGCGTATGTGAATGCTTTTGCCGATACCGCCTATTACGGACAGCTGAAAAAACTGAAAGACCAAATGCGGGCCCTTCTTCCAACAGAATACAACTAAATTAATGCACGAAAATTTCTCACTACAGCCATACAATACATTCGGGGTAGACGTAAAAGCCGGATATTTTACCGAAATACAGACCGTTGAAGCATTAAAAGAAGCCCTGAGCTTCTCACAAAACCACAATCTTGCGCTGCTTTTTCTCGGTGGCGGAAGCAATATCTTATTTACCCGGGATTTCGACGGATTGGTCATTAAATTAAACCTGAAAGGGATTTCTATACAGCCCTGGAATGAGAATGAAGTGCTGGTAACTGCAAAATCAGGAGAAAACTGGCATGAATTCGTGATGTTCTGTCTGGACAAAAACCTGGGCGGACTGGAAAATCTTTCGCTTATTCCCGGCAATGTAGGCACTTCCCCGATGCAGAACATTGGCGCTTACGGCACCGAAATCAAAGATATTTTTGTAAACTGTAAAGCCCTTAACCTTAAAACAAAGGAAATCGAGACATTTGATCTTGAAAAATGCAGATTCGGATACAGGGATTCCGTTTTCAAACAGGAAAGCAAAGGAAAATATGTGATTCTGGAAGTTACTTTTAAACTGACCACAAAAAATCACCACATCAGAACGGAATACGGTGCGATAAAAACCGAACTGGAAAAATCAGGGATTAAAAACCCGACCATTCAGGAAGTTTCCCAAGCGGTCATCAGCATCAGAAGAAGCAAGCTTCCCGATCCGAAAGAAATCGGAAATGCAGGAAGCTTTTTTAAGAATCCAACCATTCCTCTGGCACAGTTTGAAGCCCTGCAGCAGCAATTCGAAACAATACCGGGGTACCCGAACGGTGCTTCCGTAAAGGTTCCTGCCGGATGGCTGATCGAGCAATGCGGCTGGAAAGGAAAACAGACCGGCAATGTCGCTTCCCACAAATTACAGGCGCTGGTGATTGTAAATGCCACAGGAAAAGCATCAGGAAAGGAAATTTTTGATTTCTCAACGGAAATTATCAACTCTGTGCAGGAGAAGTTCGGGATCGAGTTGGAAAGAGAGGTAAATATTATTTAAAAGCTTAGTGAATGTTCTGAACATTCACTAAGCTTATCAAACCTAAAAAAAATTACACAATATGAAAATTGCTATTCTCGGTGCCGGAAACATGGGCCTGTCTTTTTCAAAATCCTTTTTGAAATATGAACTGATCAAGCCGGAAAACCTTCATCTGATTACCCGAAACGCGTCTAAATTTTCCAAAATAGCAGAGGAATTCCCGAAATCGAAAATCTCCTCTTTTGACGAAGTGAAAGAACTGGATGCCGATCTGATCATTATTGCGGTAAAACCTCAGGACTTTGCCCATGTGGCTGAAAACTTTCGGTTTCAGCTTAAAGAAAAGCAGATGGTCTTATCGATTATGGCAGGAATTACAATCGAAAAAATCCAGAGACTGCTGAATCATCCGTTGGTGGTAAGGGCCATGCCGAACTCGCCTACCCTGCTGGGAATGGGAATCACCGGCTATACGGCAGCAGAAGGAATTTCTTTCAGCCAGCTCATCCATATCGAAAGATTACTGAATTCAACAGGAAGATCGGTCTATCTGGAAGATGAGGAGCGACTGGACAGTGTCACTGCCCTATCCGGAAGCGGCCCGGCTTATTTCTATTATATCGTCGATGCCATGATCAAGGCAGGAATAGAGATGGGAATCGAAGAAAATTTATCAAGGCTTTTTGTACAGCAGACCATGCTGGGCGCTTATCACCTGATTAACAATTCGGACAAAAGCCTTGAAGAACTGATCAAAGATGTCGCTTCAAAAGGCGGAACTACCGAAGCGGCCCTGAAAACATTTAACGACAATGGCCTGAAGGAAATTCTCAAAAACGGAATCCTGGATGCTGAAAAACGCGCGAAAGAATTGAACGGGTAAGTTTCTTTTTGTCCTATAAATGCATCCATTGCTTATCTCTGATACGATGTTTAATCCCCACAGGGATGACAAACGTTATGCTAAACCCAGATGCTATTTATTTTCATGATAAAGACGGAACCCTTCCGGTGGCTGAGCGGTATGGAAGCCGCATCATCCTTGAAAATACGCTTAATATGTGGAGATTCTTCGTCATCCGTAGCTATCGGGCTTTTCTCTCATTTCGCAAAATGCCCGAATCTTCCTTCAATATATTTTTTAATCGAAAATCCTAAAAACACCCCAAAAGTATTCAGAATAATGTCATCCACTTCAAAAATCCCCAACCTGGAAAAATACTGGAGCGCCTCTGCAATGGTAATGACCGATACAAAAGCAAACAGCAGATCTTTAAGATAATTTAGCCTGGGAAACAGCCATCCCAGAAATCCGAAAGGCATAAACATTACGATATTACCTCCTACGATCATGCATGCATCTTTCCAGGAAATACAGCCTTTGATGAAGTTGATGGTAGATACGATAGGCGCTACAGTCAGCAGATTTTCATCCATTTGCTTCCGGCCCATCCCGAAGAACATGAGATACAGCAGAAACAAAGTGTAAGGAACAATACTGATTTTATAAAATTTCTTTAACATCGTTTACAAATTTATTCATTTCAAAAACATTAAATTTGTATACTAAAATAAATTCATGAAATACGTTTTACTTACGCTCATTTCAGCGATGTTATTGTCCATTTCCTGGCCTACCTACGGCGTTCCGTTTTTTATATTTTTCGCTTTGGTTCCACTTCTGATGATGGAACACGGCGTATCCAAGTTCTCGGATTATAACAGAAAAAGCTGGGTGGTTTTTGGGCTCTCCTACCTATGCTTTGTGATCTGGAATGCGGTAACGACAGGCTGGCTGTACGGTTCCAAAAACCCTGACGGAAGCCATTCGATGATGGCGGTTTTATTTCCGGTGCTGATCAATTCCTTCTTGTATGCCCTGGTCTTCCAATGTTACCACTGGTATAAGAACGCACAGGGGACATACTGGGGACTGGCCTTCCTGGTGGCTATCTGGATGAGTTTTGAGAAATTCCATCTGGGATGGGAACTGACCTGGCCGTGGCTGAACCTAGGGAACGTGTTTTCAGATTATCCCAAGCTGATCCAGTGGTACGATACACTGGGCGCTACCGGCGGAAGCTTCTGGATCTTGCTGGCGAATGTTTTGATTTTCTACACAGTGAGAATCTGGCAGGCCGGAAGAAAGAGAAAAGATCTGATTAAAAATACCTCACTTGTAGCGGCATTGATTATCCTTCCGATGATCATTTCGGTTGTAAGATACAACAGCTTTGATGAAAAACCGATCGGCAGCGTGAACGTATTGATGCTTCAGCCGGACCTTGACCCTTATGCTGAAAAATATTCACAGGACAGCTTAACGATTGAAAACGATCTGCTCAGCCTTGCCGAAAGAAACTCGAAAGGAAAAATAGATTACTACATCGCTCCCGAAACGGCCCTTCCGGGAAATGGGTCGATTTCCGAAACGGCTTTTGAAAAGAGTGTGGTTTTAAATAACATCAAGGGCTTTTTATCAAAACATCCGGGATCGGTTTTCACCACAGGAATCTCTTCCCATCATTTTTATACCTCGGAAAACAACCTTCCGACGGAAGCTTACCAGCTTAATCCAGGGTTATGGGTAGAGCGTTTTAATTCCGCCATCCAGGTAATCCCGAATCAGAAAGTAGAGGTTTACCACAAAGGGAAACTGGTTCCGGGGGTCGAAATATTCCCGTATATGAACTACCTGAAACCGCTTTTGGGTAATGCGATGATCAATCTGGGCGGTACCGTGGCTTCTCTGGGAACCGATAAAGAAAGAACGGCGTTTTCAAACCCGTTCAATAAGGGCAAAATTGCTCCGGTTATCTGTTATGAAAGCATCTATGGCGAATTTACAGGCGATTATGTAAAGAAGGGCGCCAATTTCCTGGCCATCATGACCAATGATTCCTGGTGGGGCGTTACGGAAGGCCATAAGCAGCTCTTATCGTATGCCCGGCTGAGAGCTATTGAAACAAGAAGGGAAATCGCCCGTGCTGCAAACAGTGGAATTTCCGCTCATATCAGTGCAAAAGGGGAAATCATGGAAGATACTTTTTACGGTGATAAAACCGCATTGTATGCCAAAGTAAACCTTTATGATGGGATGACCTTTTATACAAAAGCCGGCGATCTCCTCTCCAGATTTTCCATTTTCGCTTTTGGATTCCTGCTTTTTTATTTTTTAATTAAACGGTTCCAGCAAAAAACGAAGAAAGCTTAATCTTATATTTTAAAACATTGCGGAGAAAGGAATTAGCACCTGTAGATTTTATCATTCTTAAACCCAGCACTTCCTGCAGCCGGTATGATCTTAAAATCAGGACTATTATAAGCAAGTTATTTGCAAATAATTTTGTAAAAGATTTGTCTATCTGAAAAATTCTTCGTTATTTTGCACTCTCAAATATTATAGTACAAATAAGAACATCGAGATATGTCAAGAATTTGCCAAATAACAGGAAAGCGTGCAATGGTTGGTAACA
>JAKOOG010000027.1 GCA_022701545.1 Weeksellaceae bacterium
TATTATCTTCAATATTTTTCACATAAGAGGCTAATGGAAGGCTTTTGGTGGTAATTCCGGAAGCAGCCGTATCATTAATAACATCCTGTGAAAGGATCTGCGAAGGCACTGCTGGAGCTCCTGAAGGGTAGGTATCGTAGTAGTTAACGCTTAACAAAGTCATTCCCGTGGTAGGAAAAGCATTTTTCGTATAATAGATATCCATTCCGTTCAGCGTAAAAGGCATGCTGCTTCTTACTTCCATATTTTCGGAATTGGAAGTCATGTTATTAATTTCCGTCTGTAAGGCCGCCCTTCCCGACGAACTGGCAAAAAACCCGGTGTATACGACCCTTCCGAACTGATCATACTTGGTAAACATCCATCCCTGCGCATTAAAACTGTTGGAAGCTGTTCCGAGATTGGCATCCTGCGAAAGCACAAGCCGGTCCTGGCGGTCATAGACCATATACTCCCAGCCTTTACCCGGAAGCTTTTTTTCCACCAGCCTGTTCCGTTCGTCATATTTGTACTGGTAGCAGAGTTGGTCTAAGGTAGTTTGATTTACCGCTCCGGAAACGGAAGCTAACGGAGGAATCACATAAGCGAGCTGGTTATATTCATTGTAAACATAATAGGTATCTACCTTTTCAGTTGCACTCAACATTTTTCTGACCAGGATGGTTTGCCCCTCTTTGTCTTTAAATTCGATGCTTATATTTCCATCCTCATCGGTAGCCGTATTCTTGTAGAGCTGGTTTTCTCCATAGGTCCCGGAAAGGCTGATGGAAGATTGTTGAGTCGAATAATTGAAAGTCGCCGTATATTTATTGACATCACCTCCGTTAACTTCATATTCCAATCCTACCGGATGCTGCTGCCAGTCTGATCCCGGCTGCACCTGGCTAAGCACCCTGTTTAACGGAGAGGCTTCCATATTGTTACGCGAAAAAGGGAAATTATCATTGTAATAGGTTTGTGCAGCACTGCCCACCCCGGACTGGATGGCCCCGTTTGATGTAGGCATGGGCGCAGGAAGCCAGCTCTCGGTCTGCCTGCCGAACGTATCGTATGGAATCTGGGTCACCAGGTCTTTGCCTGAGGGAGATGCTTTCACACTGACCACCTGGCTTGGCCTTCCCAAGCCATCGAAATACTGTACGGTTTCGGCAATTTTAGGCGTTCCGGGAAGTGAAGGATCCGACAAGTTCGTTTTGGTATAGATGTAATTTTCTCCACTGCTGGGATTGGCCTGTGCAGAAAAGATGCCTGATGCTGCAAACAGCATCCAGACAGGAATGATTCTTTTTTTCATGGATCCGGTTTTATGGTTTGTAGTGGTAGTTGGTTGTTCTGATCGTTTTCTTTACATTTCCTTCCATGATGTATACTTCTTTCAGCCTGCCGAAAGCATCGTAATCGTAGTATTCGGTCTGGCCGTTTTCATTCATGGTGCTGGTCTGCGTTTTATAGAAAGGATCATACGTATAGGTCTTCATTCTTGCATCAACCGGGTATACCCGAACCTCATCAATGTAGGCATAATTTGACCCGATGCTGTAGTTTTGCGAGCTTCCCAGGGTAACGGTATTTTCCACATACTGCCATGGCGAAGAGGCACCTGATTTGCCCCAATAGGAAACCATCACTTTATCATAACCGAGGGCAGCCGGAGGCAGATTAACTATGTACGCTCCGGTGTGGGAAACCTTCCCGGTCATCGCATAAGCGGTACTGATATCGACACTTTCTTCTTCAAAGCTTGTATGGAACGGAACAGAAGCTTCAACAGCATTGTATACCGTGAAATTAAAATTGTTTTCAATCTGTCCCTGGTATCCGTTGTATCCGATATTGGTCAGTTTCACTTTGTACGTTCCCGGCTTTAGATGTACCGAAGGCGAAGTATAGGTATAAAAGTTTCCTGACGCCGGAGTGGTATCGGTAAAAGATACGGTACCATTGCTGTTATTCATATTCACAAAACTCGTCTGGTACATCACCGAGTAATTTTCCGGATAGCGCTCGTAGATGCGGTCTATTTTATAGTCCTTTTCTTCCGTAATGGTAAAAGTTCCCAATTCCTGGTTGATAGTTCCCGGAGGAATCTGCAGCCCGGAATAGGACACATTCAGATCATTGTTAATCGTTTCCGATACATATTTTGCATTTTCCACAGCGGCAATCGGTAAGGATTTGTTGTAGCCCCATAAATAGGTCAGCGGATTTCCGACTTCTTTTTTTACCGTCAGCGGATTGGTTTTGCTGTCATAAGAAAGATAGCGGATCCTGTTTTCCAGCGGACTTGCGGCATCCATCTGCCCTTTAACGATTTCAGGTTCGATGATATTGTTCCCCCAATCTTTATAGGAGGTCTGGGTTTTCCCGATTTGTTTGTTTAAAGTGGTATTGCTGAGCGTCTGCTCAATTACCGGAGATAAAATATGCTGAGTAAGCATTGACGAATAAGGCTGGGATGATGAGAAGTCATAAGGATATTTATACTGAGTCAGTAAGTTTTCACCTCTGCTGTTGATCATAGTTGTTTCTTTGATCTTTAAGTTGTGCTGATTGTAAACATAATGTATGGAGTCTGTCATGAATTTATTTGGATTCAAACGGTCATAAGTTAACCTGACCGATGATTCAAGCAATATCGCTTCTTGGATAGCCTTTGTATCAATAGCGGCTATGGAGTTTTTGTAGTTCATAGCTACTTCCAGACAATTAGATTGTAGGCTACATATGTTGGAATTTGCCGTACAAACACAACATCCGCCGGTTAAACTTCCACTAAGTGATAAAAATGGATCAAGCGTCCTATATAAAACACCATGCGTAAATTTAATTCCAGTAGTAAAAGTGTTATTGAAAAAAGAATTATAATGGTTAATTTCCCTATACAACTTTTTATTGGAACTGTCGTATACATCTTTCTGTATCATTAGAGGATTAAAATTGCCATGATCATAATGATAAGGATGGTAATAGAACGGAGCTTCCCACTGAAAAGGATGGTCATTATGCTCATAGTCCGACGGGGAGTATGGTTCTCCATAATAATAAACTGTCTTTCCTGCGTTGTTAGCTGCGGTTCCCAGATACTCAGTAACCTCTGTGTACATGATTGGCAACCCTGGTGCTACATCCATCAAAATCATTGGATTAGAATATATCATATCATCATTATACCGAACATAACAAGGGAGTGGAGGATATTGACCTGCTTGTGTTGGAGGAGGAGGATCTACTCTATCAAAAAAGCCCTGATCAGTTCTGAAATATTTGAATTGTGGAGCATTATATTTTGGACCGCCATATACATAAGATTTTATTTCTGGATTTGGGTCATTCTCGTTTTTATAATTAAAGATTTTATTAACTCTAAATCCTCCTAGATACCCTTTTTTTTGCCAGTCATATTCTCTATATGGATAAAGATTATCTGAAAAAAACCTGCTGAATTCAAAAACAGTCTTACCACCGGTTGGATATTTTATTTCCTGAAGCATACATGCTGATGCAAGCCCGCTAATCTGATCTGCATCTCGATTGGCTCCATACGCATTCTGGTCTGAATTAGAGAATCTAATGTAATCTGCAGGAATATTGGTAGTCTTATTATTTCCATTGCTATACCCCCAGAAATCTTCATTAAACTTCATCGTAGTCATCTTTTGTGGATAAGGAGGCAGCATAGTTGATTCATTATATTTAAATGAATATTTTTCAACCTCGGCATTTCCCGGAGACGAAATCGTTAGGTAATCTAAACCCAGCCTTCGGTCCTCATTTGCCGTCCCAAAATACTTTTCATAAAACTGTATCTTACGGTTAAT
>JAKOOG010000149.1 GCA_022701545.1 Weeksellaceae bacterium
AAACATCTAATGCGCTGAATAATAAATTAATAAGTATTATGCATGCATAATATATATTTTATTTATATTAGCGAAACATAATTTAATGAAAATCCAGGTATAAAAACCTTCAGCTTTTATACTTAAGAGAACAATAAAGCACGTATGGAACCGTAAGGCGACATAAGGCAAATAAAAATTAAACAACATATGAAAATATTAGTTTGCATCAGTAGTGTGCCGGATACTACTTCTAAAATCAATTTTACGGCAGATAAATCTGCATTCGACAAAAACGGAATCCAGTGGGTGATCAATCCGCTTGATGAATTTGCGCTGACGAAAGCCATTAAATTACAGGAATCTCAGGGCGCAACGGTAACGGTAATCAATGTAGGAGATGCTGTTACAGAACCGGTAATCAGAAAAGCGTTAGCAATCGGGGCCAATGATGCGGTAAGGGTAAACCTTGATCCCAAAGACAGCTTTTCGACCGCAAAAGAAATTGCTGCAGTAGCGCAGAACGGAGGGTATGATTTGATCCTTTGCGGTAAAGAATCCATTGATTACAACGGAGGTTCGGTTCCGGGAATGCTTGCCCAGCTATTGAACCAGCCTTTTGTAAATGCATCAGTAGGTTTGGACGTAAACGGAAGCGAAGCCACTGCCGTAAGAGAAATCGAAGGTGGAAAAGAAACGATCTCCGTTAAATTACCGGCCGTAATCGCAGGACAAAAAGGGCTGGTTGATGAAAAAGAACTGATCATCCCGAACATGAGAGGGATTATGTCGGCAAGAACCAAACCTTTACAGGTGGTAGAGCCTTCGTCATCCGAAGTAAAAGTTCAGGGCGTATCTTATGACAGCGTTCCGCCGAGAGCAGCCGTGAAAATGGTTTCTCCCGATAACCTGGATGAATTGGTAAGATTACTTCACGAAGAAGCAAAAGTAATTTAAAAGAGCCAAGTAAAAAGTAAAAAGATTCAGGAGACGAGATTCGTATTTTGAATTTTAACAATAAAATATCAAATGGAAAATCTTAAATCTTCGAACATTCAACCTTAAACTTTAAACAAAATTAAAATGGCAGTATTCGTATACGCAGAAAATATAAACGGAGTTTACAAAAAAGCGGCTTTTGAAGCGGTTTCTTATGCTAAAGCAATAGCAGACCAGGCTGGAGATACCGTAACGGCAGTCTCTGTAAACCCTACCGATTCTTCAGATTTATTATACAAATATGGAGCATCCAATGTCATCAACATCAAAGACGATGGTCTTAAGAACTTTTCCGCAAAAGCCTATGCACAGGCGGTAAGTGAAGTGGCAGACGGAAACATCATCGTTTTCCCTCATACTACCGATGCATCGTCTGTTGCACCGATGCTGGCAGTAATGAACGGATATTCTTTAATCACGAACGTATTGGAAGCACCGGAAAGCCTTTCTCCGTTTCAGGTAAAAAGAAGAGCGTTCTCCGGGAAAGGTTTTATGCACGCTAAAGCAGAAGGAACAGGCGTAATCGTTACGGTTTCCCAAAATGCTTTCGGCGTTAAGGAAAATGCGGTTTCCGGTTCGGAAGAAGTAAAAAACCTTTCGGTGGCCAACGAAGACACCAAAGTCATTTCCCATGAGCAGAGCTCAGGAAAACTGGATCTTAAAGAAGCGGAAATTGTGGTTTCTGCAGGAAGAGGATTAAAAGGTCCTGAAAACTGGGGAATGATTGAAGATCTGGCAAACGTTTTGGGAGCGGCAACAGCCTGTTCCAAGCCGGTTTCGGATATTGGATGGAGGCCTCATACCGAGCATGTTGGACAGACCGGGAAAGCCATTGCACCGAATCTTTACATCGCCGTGGGAATTTCAGGAGCGATCCAGCACCTTGCCGGAGTAAACTCTTCGAAAACCATCGTTGTCATCAACAGTGATCCGGAAGCACCGTTCTTCAAATCAGCCGATTACGGAGTGGTGGGGGATTCTTTCCAGATTATCCCTGCCTTAACGGAGAAAATTAAAGCTTTAAAAGGATAAGATAGGTTAATTGTGAATGGTCAGTTCGCTTCGCTTGTCAATTTTAGTTATTACGATAAACTGAAAATTAACATGCAAAGTAAAATTGATTTATAAAAAAAATTCACAATTCACCAATCATTACCATTCACGTATAAAAGCCCTTTTCGGGCTTTTATTTTTGTCTAAAAAGTAAAAAAAACATTGAAAAATTAATCTATATTTGTAGCTATGGATTATAAACAGTTAATTATTCGCGGAATATCGTACAGCCAGACACAATCCGGGGCGTACGCGTTATTATTGGAACATGAAGAAACACACATTAAATTACCTGTTGTTATAGGGAATTTCGAGGCACAATCCATTTCTCTCGGTCTTGAGAAAGACATTCATCCGCCTCGCCCTCTTACGCATGACTTATTCACAAAATTCATCGTTTCCGCCAATTATGAACTCCTGTCTGTGATCATCTATCAGATCGTCGACGGTGTTTTCTTTTCAAATATCAACTTTAAAAACAAGGCCACGGACGAAGAAATGATCCTTGATGCCAGGACTTCGGATGCGGTAGCCATGGCCGTCCGTTTTGATGCGCCGATTTTTACTACCCAGCAGGTGCTTAACGAAGCCGGGATTCTTCTCGAACTCGAAGACGTTTCCAAAGAAGAAGAAACCTTTTCGGAAACCGTCCATGAGGAAGATAACCTAAGATCCGTTTCTATGGAAGAACTTCAGAAGCTTCTGGATGAGGCCGTAAAAGAAGAGGACTACGACACCGCTCTGGAAATCCAGGAAGAGATCAAGCGGAGGAAAAAGAAAATTGACTAAAGAGATATTATAATTATAAAATGAATTTAAAATTACGTTTGACTATCCTCAGCTTCTTGCAGTTCTTCGTTTGGGGAGCTTGGCTGATTACGATAGCTAATTTCTGGTTCGGTACCAAACATTGGGACGGGGCACAATTCGGAGCCGTTTTCGGGACCATGGGGATTGCCTCCATCTTTATGCCGACCATTACCGGAATCATTGCCGACCGTTGGGTAAATGCAGAAAGGATTTTCGCGGCTTTACATATTCTTTACGGAATCGTACTTTTTATTCTACCGCATTCCGCAGATCCCGGTTCGTTTTTTACCGTAATGCTTGTAGCCATGTGTTTTTATATGCCGACCATCGCACTCGCCAATTCAATTTCCTATACCATTCTTAAAAACAGTGATCTGGATGTTGTAAAGGATTTTCCGCCGATCCGGGTTTGGGGAACCGTAGGCTTTATCGTAGCCATGTGGATTACCAACCTTACCGGCAATAAAGCGACCGAAGGACAGTTTTATATTGCGGGAGCGGTAGCTGTCTTCTTGGGAATCTATGCATTGACATTGCCAAAATGCCCTCCTCAGAAATTAATTGATAAGGATGCCCCTCTGTCAAAACAGCTCGGGCTGGATGCCTTTAAATTGTTTAAAGATTATAAAACAGCATTGTTCTTCCTGTTCTCCATGTTATTGGGAGCTGCACTACAGCTTACGAATGCGTACGGAGATGTATTCTTAAGTGAATTTGAACATTTTCCGAAATATGCGGATTCATTTGTCGTACAGCGATCAACAATCATCATGTCTATTTCTCAGGTTTCCGAAACTTTGTTTATTCTTGCCATCCCATTCTTTCTGAAAAAATTCGGAATCAAAAAAGTAATGCTGATGTCGATGATCGCATGGGTTTTGAGATTTGGTTTCTTTGCTTACGGCGTGCCGGACGGATTTGGATTGGGACTGATTATTCTTTCTTGTATCGTTTACGGTATGGCATTCGATTTCTTTAATATTTCAGGATCGCTTTTCGTGGAAACCACAACGGATAAAAAAATCCGTTCCTCAGCGCAGGGATTATTTATGATGATGACCAACGGTTTCGGGGCTGTTTTTGGGAGTTATGCTGCCGGTTGGGCTATCGATAAATTCTTTACCCATCAATTTACTACAGCTTCCTCTTTATCAACCTATCTGGAAACCACTCCTGATAATCCGACATTCCTTGAAATTTTAAAGAAAAGTTTTAATGCTGTCGTAAATCCGGACGGATCACTGTCTTCAGTAGTTATGGTAAAAGACTGGCACAATATCTGGCTCTCTTTTGCAGCATACGCATTGGTCCTGGCGGTTCTGTTTGCGGTTCTGTTCAGACACAAGCACAATCCGGCAGAAATTCAAGAAGTAAAACATTAATCTTATTTACTGATTATTAAAATATTAAATTGCACTTTTCAAAAAAAGTGCAATTTTTTTATTTCCTAGGCAACTCTTTTAAAAATTCATCGTCTTATACATAGAAACAGAGCCATGAAGAATTTGGAAGAGAACTTTAAGCTGGCAAAAAAGCATGATCGTAAAGGGCAGAAAGCACTTTACGACCTGCTTTCAGCGAAAATGCTGGCTATTGCCAATTCTTATGTCAACAACCTCCATGATGCCGAAGATATCCTGATGAACGCCTTTTTCACCTGCTTTTCAAAAATAGAGGATTGCAGGGAATGGAAAAGCTTTCCGTTTTGGCTGAGAAAAATTGTGGTGAATAATTCGATCAGTTTTATCAGGAAAAATAAAAATATTCTGTATTCCGATGTTGAGATCAATGAACTCGAAAGTGCAGAAGATGACCGGGAAAATGAAATAGAGGAAATTGATATGAATGAGATATTCTCGGAAATGCCGGACGGCTACCGACTGGTTTTTAACCTGTATGTTTTTGAAGAAAAAAAGCATCACGAAATTGCCCAGATCTTAAATATTTCCGAAGGCACCAGCAAAAGCCAGCTGAGCAAAGCCAAGAAATGGATTGTTGATTTTTTAAAGAAAAAGGAAGATGAAAAACAATATGCTAAATAAACTGAAATCCGGATACGAGGAGATGGAAATCAAGCCCTCCGATGCGCTTTGGGATCAACTGGATCAGAAGCTGGATGAAAAGTCCGAAATGACAGGCGAAACTTCCTTTCACTGGTGGAAATATGCTGCTGCTGTTGTGCTGCTGATTTCTGTCGGAACCATTGTTTATTTTAATTTCAAAAAAGAGGTTGAGGTTAAAAATACCGCTTACACCGTAAAAAAAGAATCGCATAAAACCGCCGATCCTGTACATCTTGAAACGCCGCTGATGATTTCAAATAATACCGCAGCTCCTGAAAAAGCAGTAATGGCAATGACGGAAAATCCCAGGTCCCAGATTAAGGAAGAGACAGAACAAAAAATAGTCGGGCCAGGGAGCACAGAATCCAAAATACAGCAGATTGCCGCGACATCATCTGTAGATGTCCCTGTCGGACCTGAAAAAATTGAGAATGCTGTTCATAATTTCCCTGTTGTTGCCGAAGCAAGGAAAACCACGGGCAGTTACATCAGTGCAGACGATCTCCTTACCGGAAGGGACCTTGATAAGAGCCGGGAAAATCTCCTAAAAGAAGAAAAGAAATTCGGAGTATTCAACATCGGTAAGGTTTTTCACAAGGTTGACAATATTACTTTTTTAGGAGTTACCGTATACAATGATCCTAAATAATAAATCATCTTGGAGAACACTGTTTAAAATACAAAACAGCTTAAAATAATACTTAAAAATATAAAAACCCATGAAAACTAAATTTGCGCTGATGACCGCCCTGCTGGCATTCTCTTATGCTTTTTCACAGGAAATAAACCCTCGGCTTAAACTCTATTCGAAGAAAGTCGACAGCATTGTTTTCTCTGAGAAAACTAAAATGAACAAAGAGCTGGATGATCTGGATAAAGAGTACCGGGACAATAAAGTGACTGCTGACGAAAAGCAGGAAAAAAGAGCGCAGATCGCAGCCCGGTATGAAGGGATCATCAACGGAAAAGTAGCGGAACAGAAAAATCAGCTGGAAGATGCAACCCGGGAGATCGTGAAAGAAGCTGTGATGGGAGACCCGGGAAAACAATATCTGGAGGTTTTTTCCCAGAATAATGCGATCATCACATTGAATACTGATGAAAAGGCGACTAAAAAAGAGCTTTTAAAAACCGTTGATTTTAATATAGGATACGGTTTAATTAACCTTACAAAATCCTCCTCATCCCTGGATATCGGAAACAATGAATCAGGAATGAAATTGGGAAAGAGCTCTTCATCGGAAATGGATATCAGGATAACAAGACAAATAGGATCTCTTACCTCTCCTGTCTTCTATCGTATCGGACTAGGCTACCGCCAGGACACCTTCACGCCTGAAAAACCTAATATTCTTGTACAGGATCTGAATGAGATTTACATGGCCGATTTTAATGATCTTACAACAGGTACTCTCAAAAAGTTCTACCTTAAAAACCATTATTTCATAGTTCCGGCAGACATAGTTTGGGTTTTAAATCCTAAATATACAATTGAGAATAATGAAAAAATGCTGGATAACTCAAAACGAAATTTAAGGCTAACGGCAGGAGTTTATGGCGGCGTACGTTTTCTTACGCAGAACTATGTTATTTTTAAAAATGAAGATAACAACCGGGTAAAATACAGGGAAAACATCACGGAAGCTGCAGAACGGTTTATTTTCGGAGGAAAATTGGCATTAGGGTACGGCCCGATCAATATTTACATAAAAAAAGATTTCACACCGAATTTTAACGATCTTGCAAAAATTAACAACAAATATGGCTTTCAGATAGGATTGGAGCTGTTGTATATCAATTTTTAATGTCAATTTAAATTATAGAAAAACACGCTTTTTGGAGTGTGTTTTTTTTTGTATTTTGGCATTTTGAGAAATATGAAAAATATTCAGTTAATCGGATTATTATTAGTGGTGGCAGGAAGCTTTTTGCCTTTGATTCATGTACCGGTTATCGGGAACTGGAACTACTGGAAGCTGGATCATTCCTTGGCCATTATGTGCTGGGTGCTCTCTGCTGCAGTCCTTTTCGGTATTGTAAATAACAGCGTGAAGGTAACGAGGATTTCCGCGATTTTGCTGGTGTTTCTGTTTCTCTTTACCTTATTTGCAGTGAAGTTTCAGGCGTCGCAGTATTTCAGCTTTATGCCTTTTAAATCGTGGCAGGACAAGCTGGCAGGGATTGTAAAGCTACAATGGGGATGGATCGTGGAGTTTTTAGGCGCATTTATCATCATTTTCGCTAAAAATAATAACGTAAAATCGTAAACAATCAGAATCTCAGGATTCGGTCTTAATTAAATTAAAAATAGTATTATAAAAATGAAAGAAGTATTCATCGTTTCCGCAGTAAGAACGCCGATGGGAAGTTTTTTGGGAAGTTTATCAACTGTTCCGGCTACAAAGCTGGGGGCCGTTGCCGTAAAGGGAGCATTGGACAAAATCGGTCTTGATCCGAAGCAGGTTCAGGAAATCTACATGGGAAATGTTTTACAGGCAGGGGAAGGACAGGCTCCGGCACGCCAGGTAGCCTTAGGAGCTGGACTATCAAACGAAACGCCTTCCACGACGGTTAATAAAGTATGTGCTTCAGGAATGAAAGCACTTTCGATGGCAGCCCAGGCAATCAAGGCAGGAGATGCAGACGTTATTGTGGCCGGAGGGATGGAGAATATGTCTTCCGTTCCGCACTATTATAACGCAAGAAACGCTGCTAAACTAGGTGATGTAAAGATGCTGGACGGAATGGTTTTGGACGGGCTTACAGACGTTTACAATAAAGTCCACATGGGAGTTTGCGCAGAAAAATGTGCTACCGATTACAGCATTTCCAGAGAAGAGCAGGATAATTTTGCCATCGAATCTTATAAAAGAGCAGCAAAAGCCTGGAGCGAAGGCAAATTTGCCGATGAGGTGGTACCGGTGGAGATCCCTCAGAGAAAAGGAGAACCTATCGTTTTTGCCGAGGACGAAGAATATAAAGCCGTAAATTTTGACAGGATTCCGACCCTTCCTACCGTTTTCAAAAAAGAAGAAGGAACCGTTACGGCGGCCAATGCTTCTAACTTAAACGACGGAGCTTCCGCACTGATCCTGGTGTCCAGGGAGAAAATGGAAGAATTGGGCCTTAAGCCACTGGCAAGGATCGTTTCCTACGCCGATGCAGCCCAGGCGCCTGAAGATTTTACCACCGCACCATCGAAAGCATTGCCGATTGCGCTTAAAAAAGCCGGTCTTGAGCTTACGGATATCGATTTCTTCGAATTTAACGAAGCATTCTCCGTAGTGGGGCTGGCCAACAATAAAATCCTGGGACTGGACGCTTCCAAAGTAAATGTAAACGGAGGAGCCGTAGCCATCGGTCACCCGCTGGGAAGTTCAGGTTCAAGAATCATCGTTACGCTGATCAATGTTTTGAAGCAAAACAACGGAAAGTACGGAGCGGCTGCCATCTGCAACGGAGGCGGGGGCGCTTCTGCGATGGTTATCGAAAACATGCAGTAATCTCCAACAGATAAAAGTAAGGATCCGGAAGTTTAGGCTTTCGGATTTTTTTTGGCCCGGTTGAATTTTTATTTGGAGCTTGATCCTGCTTTCCATTGCAATCTTTTTTTTCAAAAAAGGATTTTCATTGCAATCAGGGCTAGGGTAACAGCCGTTATTTGAAACAGATTCTTCGGTTTTGATCATTTAAAGACATGAACTTGAAGTAGAACCTCTATTAAAAAGGCTGGAAGAGGGATGCCGGATGCAGGAAGTCCCTTGTGTCAATATATAGTCAAAGATATTGATTATAGAAATGAAATCATTTGCCACTTTATGAAAGAGACTTTATTCAAATCTTTATTCAGGAATCTAACTTTTACTTCATTTTTTTATAAGTAACTAAATATAGCCGAATTCACATTAAAAACTATGATTAACAACCTTCAGGACAACACGAATACATGTTTTGATAAATACCCATCTGGATAATTGATAAGATCATCGCTCAAAAAGTGGTACCGGGACTTTAACGAAATAATAAATTCTTCCCAATCCAAATAAAAACCTCCGAATATTCAATGGTTTTCCTATTTTTGTGCTACTAATATTATTTGAAATGTCTGAAATTGAGAATCTGCAAACTCAAAACATAAAGAACAATCCGAAGATCATGAAAGCCTGGGCGGTTTATGACTGGGCCAACTCGGTGTATTCTTTGGTAATTACTTCTACCATCTTCCCGATTTACTATTCGATCCTTACCACAGCGTATGAAAAGAAAGAATATGTCGAGGAGACAAAATCCTGGATCGATGTTCCGGTAAGGCACATGATCAGGATATTCGGGAAAGAGTACCAGCCGGATGCCGTGTACGGATATTCACTCACCATTTCCTTTTTTATCGTGGTTTTATTGTCCCCCTTTTTATCTTCTCTGGCCGATACCATTGGGAACAAAAAATCCTTCCTGCAATTTTTCTGTTATCTGGGAGCAACGTCCTGTATGGGATTGGCCATGTTCACGGGAATGCACAATGTATTTCTGGGGTTGTTGTTCAGTATCACGGCCAGCGTCGGATTCTGGGGCAGTCTGGTATTTTACAACTCCTTTTTGCCGGACATTGCCACACGCGACAAACAGGATGCCCTTTCAGCCAAAGGGTATGTCTACGGATACATCGGCTCCGTGGTTCTCGTTATCATCTGTCTGGTCCTGATCCAGGTAGTTGCCAAAGGGAATCCGGAAAAACAGCTTTTGTTTACGAGAATAAGCTTTCTGCTTACGGGAGCCTGGTGGTTTGGGTTTTCTCAGTACACCTTTAAGCATTTACCGCAGTTCGGCGATGTAAAAGAAAAGCTTCCGAAAGACCTTGTACTTTTGAATTATAAAAATATATTTAAAAAACATGAAGAGCAGGGCGGCTTCTTTGAGGTACTGAAAGACAACCTGAGTTTCTATAAGGATATTGCGAAGGAAAGCTTTCATGAATTATTCAAAGTAGGAAAAGGACTTTTTAAAGACCGGAACCTGAAATATTTCCTGTCCAGCTTTTTCTTTTACAGTGTGGGTATGCAGACGATTTTTTTGATGGCCACCTTATTTGGGAAAAGTGAAATTAACCTTCCTCAGGATAAACTGATCGGGACGCTTTTGATCATTCAGATTGAAGCCATCATCGGGGCGGTGATTTTCTCTAGGCTGTCAAGGAAAATCGGAAACAAAAATGTAATCACCATTGCCATTATCCTCTGGATCGTTGCCTGCATCTGGGCCTATTTCCTGAACAAGGAAAACCCGACGGTAGAATACCAGTTTTATGGCGTTGCGGCGGTTGTCGGACTTGTAATGGGAGGGCTTCAGGCCATGTCCAGATCCACGTACTCCAAGCTGTTACCGGAGAACTCAATGGAAAATACCACATTTTTCAGTTTCTATGATGTACTGGAAAAAATAGCCATTATTGTTGGAACATTCGTATTTGCCTTATTCATCGATAAATATGATGCGTTGAGAGGCGTTTTTGCCAAGATCGACATTGTACTTCCTTCCGCTTCGGGGATGAGGTTCGCTGCATTTTCGATGGCGTTATTCTTTTTTGTCGGCCTAATCCTGATCCGGTTTTTAAAGCTGAATACACAGAAAAAATAAGAGGTAAGATGATAAATTATTAAAGACGCTGCTTCAGCGTCTTTTTTGATATAAAGCGACAGGTATTTTATGCTTATTCTGCACGATTAAAGGATTTTGATAATTATCGTTGGTAATATTGTCAAAAGGATGTGAATTTTTTAATTGTTTCAGGTTTTTTTCTTATTTTGCAAATTATAAATAATTGGTAAAAAAATGATTAAAAAACTTTTGATCCTCTTCATTCTTCAGTATACAGTCTTGTGTTTTTCTCAAAGCCTAAGACCGGTAGCACAAAAGGTTTCAGAACTTCATACCCGGAAGAAAAATTTTGAAAAATTCGATTTGTTTACCCTGAACGGCAATTCTGAAAAATTTGCCGAATACAAAAGAGCTGCAACGGATATTTCCGTTTTACATATCGATGCCAGACAATTAAAAAAACTGGTTTACGAGAAGCCGGAATATCTTGAAATTTCCTTTCCTTTCGATGGAAAGCAGATTACGGTAGAGCTTTATAAAAATCAGATTTTTACCAGCGATTTCAAAGTAACCACCGGTAAGGGAGAAACCGTGAGCTATACGCCCGGAGCCTATTATCAGGGAATGGTAAAAGGCGAAAACCAATCGGTGGCAGCATTCAGTTTCTTTGATGGTGATGTGGTAGGTGTGGCCTCAACACCGGAACTTGGAAACATCGTTGTCGGAAAAGTAAAGAATTCTGCTGATTTCGTGAGCTATTCCGATGCAAAGCTTACCGGGCTGAACCCTTTTGTATGCGGAGTGGATGAGCTTGCCGAAAACCACAAACAGAAAATTTCTTTTGATCCGTCAGTACAGAAAGATGCAGGAAAGCTTGTTACCCAGAATTGTGTGAGGATTTACTATGAAGTCTGCTATACACCATATACCAATAACGGATCCAGCACAACAACGACAGCCAATTGGCTGACAGCCATTCATAACAATATTTCCACGTTGTATAACAACGATGATATAAAGATTGCCCTGAATGAAATTTACATCTGGACCACTGCCGATCCTTATACCGGAACCCCAAATGCAAACCTGGCAAGTTTCAGAACAAACAGGCAGACCTTCAACGGTGATCTTGCACACTTGGTCAACCAGCCTTCTACGACAAGTGTAGCGTACGTAAACTCTCTTTGTACCACATACAAACATGCATATTCAGGAGCATCCCAAACGTACAATAACGTTCCGGTTTATTCCTGGACCATTGAAGCCATGACCCACGAAATGGGGCACAGCTTGGGCTCCCCCCATACCCATGCCTGCGCATGGAATGGAAACGGTACGGCCATCGACGGATGCGGCACCCAGGCGGGCTATCCTGAAGGCAACTGCCCAACCGGCCCGATTCCTTCTTCTTCGGTAAAAGGAACCATCATGAGCTACTGCCATCTGGTTTCGGGAGTAGGAATTAACTTCGCCAACGGCTTCGGCCCGCAGCCCGCCGCCCTGATCCGAAATACCGTAGAATCCAAAGCCTGTCTGGGAATGAACTGTACCACCGCCTGTGCCACAACCGTTACCGGATTGTCCGTTTCCAATATTACCCAGATTTCGGCCAACGCTTCCTTTACGGATGCAACGTCTGCTTCATGGAAATACAGACTGACGAAATTCGACGGAACATTGGTGAGCACCGGGACAACATCCACACAATCGTTAAGTTTATCCAGCCTTCAGCCGGCTACCTATTATCTGTTATCAGTGGGAACGGATTGTTCTGCAGGTTACCAGAGGACCCAGCTGTTTTTAACCGATGCCGATTGGTGCGGCGGAGCATCATTTACCGATACAGGAGGAACAACAGCGAACTACAGTGATAACCAGACCATCGTAAAAACATTTTATCCAAGCTCAGGTGCATTAACCATGGGCTTCACGGAGTTTGGCCTGGAACAGGGATATGATTTCATGTATATCTACAACGGTCCTTCCACCGGCTCACCGATGTTCCCTAACGGAAACGGTCTGACGGGCACTGCTTTACCGGGAACATTTACTTCCACGCATCCTTCGGGAGCGATCACCGTACGGTTCGTATCTGATCCTGCAGAAAATGATATCGGCTGGAAAGCCAATTTTTCCTGTGCAGTACTTGCTGTGGAAGATGTGAATACCAAAGATAATTCAGTAGATATTTACCCGAATCCTTCAAGAAATATGGTTACCATTTCATCAAAAGAGGCCTTAAAATCATTCAGGATTTACGATGAAGCGGGAAGGCTGATCAGATCGGAGTCCCTATTAAAAGGAAATAAAGCAGAAGTGAATATCTCTTCGATGCAGACCGGAAATTATATCATAACTGTAGAAACGGAAAAGCAGAAAATAACAAAGAAGCTAATCAAACAGTAACCTTACAGATTCTACAATATAAGCCTGATTTTGTCAGGCTTTTTTAGTAACTTTATAATAGAAATCCATGCTTTATGATTTAATTAAAATCTTCAAACTTTTCGGCTGTTAAAATTTGTTAGAATTCGGCTCGGGATTTGCTTATATTCAGCAGAATAGTTTTAAATTTGCAAAAAATTTATTTAAACAAATGACAAACCCTTTATTTTACGCAAAAATCCTTTTGTTCGGAGAATACGGAATCATTGAAGATTCCCATGGTTTGACATTGCCTTACAGTTTTTATAAAGGTACCCTCAAGTTCTCATCACTGGATTCCGAATTTGAAAAAAAATCCAACCGGCATCTTGTAAATTATGCAGATTACCTGCAGAACTTAGAGCTTCCGGAGACCTTTGAGCTTAACGTATCGATGTTTAAGGAAGAAATTGCCGCAGGATTGTTTTTTGACAGCAATATTCCACAGGGTTACGGCGTAGGAAGTTCCGGTGCTTTGGTAGCCGCCATTTTCGAACGTTATTCCATTTCCAAGCATGACCCTGAAGAGATCTCTAAAGAAGAACTTAAAAATCTTCGTAAGGTGTTCGGGCTGATGGAAAGCTATTTTCACGGGAAAAGTTCCGGAATAGACCCGCTGATCTGCTACATGAACCTTCCGATTCTTATCGAAAGCAAAGAAAGTGTAGACCGGGTAGCCATTCCGGCGAGCGAAGCGGGAAAAGGAGCGATCTTTTTAATTGATTCAGGAATGACGGGAGAAACCGGGCCGATGGTTCAGATTTTCTTTGAAAAGATGAAAACCGAAGGATTCCGCAAGACTCTTAAAGAAGAATTTATCCGTTATAACAACGCCTGTATTGATGCATTTCTTAAAAAAGATATGAATCCGTTTTTCAGAAATCTGAAAAAGCTTTCCCACTGGGCATACGAACATTTCCGTCCGATGATTCCTGAAAGCTTATTCAACGTCTGGAAAAAAGGGCTCGATTCCAATGCTTATTATCTGAAGCTTTGCGGAAGCGGCGGTGGCGGTTATATTTTAGGTTTCACCAAAGATTACGAAAAAGCGGAAAAAATGCTTGACGGCTTCCATAAGGAAGTTATTTACAGATTCTAAAAATGTTGTGAATGAATTCTGAAAAAGAAACCTTCCAACAGAAATTTGATATTCCGAAATCTTTATTTTACAGATTTTCACAATTTGTGGGCTTTCTTTTGGGAGCTCGCTTTTTCGTTGCCATCCTGCTGACTTTTGCATTGTATGTGTCAACGTTTTTCCTCTTTAACCAGGACGAAAATTTCAGGAAATTCGTATTTGATTTTAAAGTCCACGGCATTATTTTCTGCACGGTGCTCACCATTCTGGCGGGCGGAATAATCAATCAGTTTTACGATTTTGAAAAAGACCATATTGTAAAACCCTTCCGGAGCAGGCTACAGAGCTTCATCAAGCAGAAATATTTTCTTTATGTTTATCTTTTTTTAAGCATCATTTCCCTGGGTATCGCAGGCATGATATCCTACAGGGTTTTCCTTTTTTTTGTGGTATACCAGTTCTTTATGTGGTTTTACAGCCATAAGCTCAGTCGGATGCTCATGATAAACAATCTGACGTTTGTCAGCCTCACGCTTTATCCGTTTTTCGGAATGATGGTTTATTATGAAACCTTTTCCAAAAAAGTCCTGCTGATGGCTATTTTTCTTTTCCTGATTCTGCTGTGCATCGATATCGTAAAGGATATGCTGACGAAAAGTGTGGATAAAGCTTTCGGATACACCACAATTCCCAATTATTTCAGGAGTAAAAATACCAGAATCATTATCGTTTCCCTACTTATCATTACCATGGCAGTCTCCATGAAACTGATCGTAAGAACAGGGATTTCCGGTTTTATGGCTTATTATTTTACAGGGGGTCTGTTTGTTTTTATTGTGTGTGTTTACCTTTTACTGAACCCTGCCAGAAGAAATAATTTGGTCACCCTCAATATTTTACGGATCTGGGTTTTTATCGGAATTATTGCCATGCTTCTGAACGGGCTGGAAGGTAAATTGTAGAAAAATTTCTTCCTAATACCTTAACCTTTTATTACCTTTGCAGAATCTAAATTTATATACAAGAAATGCCCATTTTTAACGATACCAAAGTCGCATTTGCAGATAAATCTGATGCACAGTTAAGAAAAGCGTACTGGATGTTCAGGATGATTGAACAGCCTTCCCTTACAAAAATCGGAACTTCCGTTCTCAATTTTACCGTTCATAATAATTTCCCATTCGTTACCGGAATTGTAAAAAACACCTTGTTTGAACAGTTCTGCGGCGGCGAAACCCGTGAGGAAAGCATGAAGGTGGTAAAGCAGCTTTTCAGAAGAGGCGTGGGAAGTATTTTCGATTATTCCATCGAGGGAAAAGAGGACGAAGCCACTTTTGATGCAGTCTGCAAAGAGATTAAAGATATCGTGAAGTTTTCCGTAGGCAATCCGGCAATTCCCTTTATCGTATTTAAGCCTACAGCTTTCGGAAGAATCGACCTGTATGAAGCAGTTGGCAAAAATTCGGAACTGACGTCCAGCCAGAAGGAGGAATGGGCAAGAGTAGTCAAAAGGTTTGACGAAGTATGCAGCCTTTGCCATGAAAACGATAAAAAAGTCATGGTAGATGCCGAGGAAACCTGGATGCAGGATGCTGCAGACCATCTTTGCGAAGAGATGATGGAAAAATACAACCGGGAAAAACCGATCGTCTGGAATACGATCCAGATGTACAGAACGGGAAGACTCGAATACATGGAAACCAACCTTCAGAGGGCAAAAGAAAAAGGCTATTTTATCGGTTATAAAATCGTTCGCGGAGCCTACATGGAAAAAGAAAGAGCCAGAGCTGCTGAAAAAGGTTACGCCGATCCTATCCAGCCGAATAAAGAGGCTTCCGACAGAAATTACAATGCAGGGATCGATTTCGTGATGAATAACCTTGATAAGGTTTCCGCATTTTTCGGTACGCACAATGAAGTTTCTTCCGAGCTGGTCATGGACAAAATGAAAGCCAAAGGCTTGGAAAACGGCAATCTTCATATCTATTTCGGACAGCTTTACGGGATGAGTGACAATATTACTTTTTATCTTTCCGATAAAGGTTATAACGCAGCAAAATACCTTCCTTATGGACCTGTAAAAGATGTAGTACCGTATCTTACCAGAAGAGCACAGGAAAATACCTCTGTTGCCGGGCAGACCGGACGGGAGCTGGGTCTTATCCAGAAAGAGCTGGAACGAAGAAAAAGCAGCCGGTAAATTGAAAATAAGCAATAAAATAAAAGCCCCGCAAAACAATTGCGGGGCTTTTCTGTCATTAGTATTTATAATTCACTTAAAATTGATAATAAAATTGTAATATTTAAATTATTTTAATGATAAGACAAAAAATAAAAGTTTTTATTGCTGATTTAACTTTAAATATTTATATTTGATAAACAACAGTAAATAATACTGCTAACGATTCTGTCTGTTTGTCAAAGAGAAAGACCGTTGGCTGGTTACAATAAAAACTTAAAGCACAAAGCTGTAGTTTTCTTCTTCAAATATTTTTTGACCTGATCATCCCAATGGTCAGGTATTTTTAGGGTTCAAAACTTTCGAATTTTCCGTTTTCATAGAAAATTACAATACGTTTAATCTTACTTTGCTGATTTTCAATAGATTGATTTATAATTTGATCATTAGATTTTTCTAATCGCTGAGAATCCGCTATTTTTTCTTGTACCGTACTTTGAGGCGGTATATAAGATTCTCGCGGGCTTGTATCCGGCGTCGTATTTTCTGCTTCCTCAGCTCCGGACTTTTCATCCTTATTCATCATCATAAAAAGGTCGGGCAGAGGAGTCGGTTTTGGCTTATCCGGTTCGTTGTTTTCTGCCGGTACGGGTTCCTCTTTTTTTTCTTCAGGCAAATTCGATTTCAACATTTCCCCTTCACCGGTTACGAGCCAGTCCCAAAGAATCTCCGGGAAGCGTGATTTTATTTTTATGATAAACTCTAGAGAAGGCTTGTTTCTGCCTGAAGTAATATGTGAAATAGAGGACCGCTGAACGTCTACCTCATCCGCAAATTCAGAAGGCGTCAGTCTGGAGTACTCTATTACTTTTGAAATTCTCTCATTTAAGCTCATAAACCTAAATTATTTTATGTTACAAATGTAAATAATTAATGTTACAAATGCAAATTAATATAGTATACAAATGTAAATAATATATTGGTACATTTGTAAATTGAGTAAATCGTTTATATTCAGTGCCTTATATATTATTTACATTGATAACATACCATCTTTACAAAAGTTTATCCACAGTAAACTTCAAAAATTCATGCTTAAAAGCCTAAAATCGTCGATAACTTATTGATAAGTTATCGCTATAAAAGTGTCGGAATTTATACGATAACGGTACTTTTGTTGCGGATTGGAATAGGGATTAAATATACCTCTATAATTGTAATAGAATACATAAATAAACACCTTTATAATGCGTGTGGAGGCTATTTACGACTGTAAAAATCAGTATTAATTGATCCTTAAAGGTGATTTGGACCTCTTTTTGTACAATTTTTTATAGGAAGGTATACGCAAGCAGAATATGCTTCTTTACATTACTAAATTCTAAAAATAAATGCTGAAGCTCAGAAAAAAATCCACATCAATTCAAGCTATTTACATTTGTATACAATAATCTAAGGGAGAGTTTTCCACACTGATCTTGTTTAAATTAATTTTCTTTAATTTGCTGAATCTAACAATTTACATACTTAAAGTACTATTCAATAATAGCTAGATTTAAATACTGTAAATTGCTCAATTTTAGTTATTTAAATCTATGTTTTTAAATTATTATCAATCCACAATTTTATCAACAGACATTTTGACAGCAGTTATTGTTTACTTATATTACAAATGTAAATTATTTATTTGTGATTAAAATTGATTAATTTTGACTATTGTAAATTATTTTATCAATGAATTTTGAACAGTTGTATTCTGCAAATCCATATTTTCCAAACCGATATATTTCCCCTGAAAAATTATTTTCCTATTTGCAGACGAATCTCAGCGATTACGTGATGGAGATCGGTAAATCTCATCTCGGGAAACCGATTTATAAAATGACGGTAGGAACAGGAAGCATTCATGTACTCGCCTGGTCTCAGATGCACGGCAATGAATCGAATGCTACTCATGCCATGCTGGATCTCCTGACAACTTTAGATAAAGCACCGGAACTGAAAGATGAAGTATTCGGAAACATCACCCTGGATTTTATCTTTATGCTCAATCCCGACGGATCCGAAAGATGGACCCGGATGAACGCCGCAGAAATTGATCTGAACCGTGACTTCCATAATGAAGCCAGTACCGAAATAAAATTTCTGAAAAATACCGTGTCTTCCAAAAAATACGACTACGCTCTGAACCTTCACGAGCAGAGAACGATTTTTACCACAGATGGAATCCATCCGGCAACGCTGTCTTTTCTGGCACCCTCAGAAAACGTGGAACGAACGGTAACCGAAAACAGGAAGAAATGTATGGCCGTGATCGCCGAAGTATATCATCATTTAAAAGAAATCATTCCTAACCAGATCGGCAGGTATTCCGATGAATTTTATCCTACCTCTACCGGCGATAATTTTATCAAAGCTGGGATGCCGACCATTTTGTTTGAAGGCGGGCATTTTGTAGAAGATTATACCAGAACCGGAACAAGAAAATACTATACCGCAGCTTTATATTATGCACTCAGAGCCATTGCCGGTTTAAATTCCGCGACAACAGGCTGGGAAGCGTATCTGGAAATTCCGGAAAACAGGGAGACCCACTATGATATTATTTACAGAAATGTAAAGCTGAATACGGAGCACGACTGCATTCTGGATATCGCCGTTCAGTACAGAGAGGTTTTTGAAAAAGGAAAAGAAGAAATTTCATTTATTCCTTTTGTTACGGAAGTAGGAGATGTAAAGGAAAAAAAGGGCTGGCTGGAAATCGACTGTACCGGAAAAAGATTTATCAGTCCGACTAAATACCCGAAGCTGGATGCCGAAGTTAATTTCACGATTGAAGATTAAAGAGAAAAAGCGGAACATCCAAAGTTCCGCTTTTTTTAGGTAGAATTACTGTTAAGTTTTAGTTGACCACTTTAATTCCGTTGGCCACAAACCTGATCTCTTCTTTCGGACTGGTAATCGCATCGATTTCAGCCTTTGGTTTTTTAGCATCTTCTGCATAATGTTTCTGCTCATCCACAGAAGTTACCTTTCTTTCGGCTGTTCCGTCCAGAACGACCGTTTTACCTTTCAAAGCAGTAGGAACGAAAAACGCATAATCTTTCATTTTCACAAAGAACTGGGAATTGTCTTCCGTCTGGATGGTCAGCCAGCAGCCTTTTTTATCGCAGACATCCGTTACTTTTCCTTTTACGGCAACGTTTTCTACTTTTTTATTCTCTTTTTTAAGCTTCTTGCTCAGTTTATCTACAGAAATCGCTTTTGATTCTGCATTGGATGCAACACCGCTTCCGTAAACATCACCTACCAGTGCATTTCCCGCCGGAGGTCCGAATTTTTTGGCTTCCTGTGCAAAAGCCAATGATGAAGCACTCATGGCTGCAGCAAATAATATCGCTTTGAATTTCATTTTTAATATTTTTTCCAAAAGTACTAATAAAATTTGAATCATAAATCGTCAGAAGCTTGATAAAAAACAGGCTTTGTATTCCGGTCTTTAGAATCATTTAATTTAACTGGTTTTGAGGTAAGCTATTTATTTCACCGGATCTCCTCCGGAAGCAATGGGGTCTGGCGGATGCTTTTTATTTTGAAGCTTAATCCCGCTTTCCATTGCAATCTTTTTTTTCAAAAAAGGATTTCCATTGCAATCGGGGCTAAGAGGGCAATCCGGATTATCGGTACAGTTTTCCGATTTACCCGGGATCTATGAAACAAATAGAAAGCGAATTTCATATTCAAGATAAATTCAATAACATAAAGAGCAGTATGGGCCGGCCGGGATTTTAAATACACCTTTTTAACTGCATGATGCATGGGATTATATGACTTTAAGAATCCAACATCTATATTGGCAAGAGAATTTCCGGCACCCGGTTTCTTTCTTCCGGCCTATTCACCTGATTTCTGCTTCGACTTCACGTTATATTTATTTATATTTGGAATCTATATTCAAATATGCAGAAAAAACTAAAACTATGGGATGCCATTATGCTGGTGATGGGGTCCATGATCGGAAGCGGGATTTTTATCGTGTCCGCCGATATGATGCGGAACCTCGGCTCGGGATTCTGGATGATCGCCGTCTGGGTTATTACCGGAATTATGACGGTAGCCGCAGCCATTAGTTATGGAGAACTTTCCGCTCTTTTCCCGAAAGCGGGCGGGCAATATACCTATCTTAAAGAGATTTTTGGCAGGCGCATGGGATTTCTGTACGGCTGGGGACTGTTTACGGTCATCCAGACCGGAACCATTGCAGCCGTGGCCATGGCATTCGGAAAATTTACCGCTTACCTGGTTCCTTCATTAAATGATGCAGCTCCTATTTTCCAGAGCGGGGAATTTATGATCACCTGGATCCAGATTCTGGCTATCGCCGTTATTATTTTGCTGACTTACATCAATACCCGGGGCGTTGAAAGCGGAAAACTTTTACAGAATATATTTACCGGTTCCAAAATTGTCGCCCTGCTGGGGCTGATTGCAGCCGGGTTTATTTTGGTCGACGTTTCCCATCTGGCAGAAAATTTCAGCTTAGGCTACGATGCTTTCAGCAACCTCAAAAAAGATCCGTTGGGAAATTTCCTTAAGGAAGGCTGGGAACCCATCGGCGGAATGACCTTGCTGGGCGGAATTGCTGCCGCGATGGTCGGCTCCGTTTTCAGTTCCGTGGCCTGGGAAAGTGTAACTTTCGTTTCCGGTGAAATTGAAAACCCGAAGAAAAATGTAGTAAAATCGATGATCTACGGAACCACGGCAGTGATGATTCTATATATTGCCGTCAATTATGTATACCTGAATGCGTTAGACCGGGATTCCATTGCGTTTGCCGGAAACGACAGGGTAGCAGTGGCTGCTTCCCACTTTATTTTCGGAAGCGCAGGAACGGCCATCATTGCGGTTTTGGTAATGGTTTCCACCTTCGGGTGCAACAACGGGCTGATTCTAGCGGGGGCAAGAGTCTTCCAGACAATGGCCAAAGACGGCATGTTCTTTAAGCAGGCGGAACGAAACAATAAAAATGAGGTTCCGGCCAATGCGCTCTGGATGCAGGGGGTCTGGGCTTCGCTGCTTTGCCTGAGCGGGCAGTACGGAAACCTTCTGGACATGATCTCTTTCGTGATCGTTTTATTTTATATGATTACCGTTTTCGGAGTCATTTATCTGAGATACAAACAGCCCAACCTGGAAAGGCCGTACAAAACGTGGCTGTATCCGGTGACACCGGTTATCTACTTACTGATCGGCACGGGATTCTGTATTTTACTGCTGATCTACAAACAGCAATATACCTGGCCCGGTTTCCTGATGGTTTTGCTGGGACTGCCGGTGTATTACTTTATCAATAGAAAGAGAAGAAGTGAAGGATAAGAACTTGAAATATTCGGGTAATGCAATAAATCCTTGTTGGCATTTCACGGAATGTGGTATGAAATACATTCATCTGGCTAAAAAAAATAGCTCAGGAATCTGGGAATATTCAATGTTCAATCCGCTTCGTTTGTAAATTTCAGGATGATCAGGATTGACAATTCAGAAAGCAATAACTAAATAATCTTAACCGAAATTCCCCTCCGGAATCGTAGGAATGGCGAAAATTCCAGAGGGTTTTTTGACGGGATGCTCTTTAAAAGGTGAATCCTGAATGATTAGTCCGCTTCGCTTGTCAATTCAGAAATCATCTGTATTCATCGTTGATCATTCCCTGCGCAGCAGAATTCACCGTTACCCAACAAATTTTCTTTCCCGCCATTCCTTTTCTCAGGGAAAATGATTAAATTGGTATTTCTTTTTCAGGTAAACGAAAATTACTCAGAAAAATATAGAAGTTGATATCATGGACACACCAAATTACAGAATGCCTTTTGTTCCGGCAGCCCTCATGACGGAAGGGGGAAGCATCGATACCTGCGACATGGGGGAAAGCATTGCCCATAACATCATGCTGCTGATTACCACCAAAAAGGGCGAAAACCGGTATGATGACAATTACGGAAACGACGTCTGGAACCTCGAATTCGATAATGGCATTACCAGTGCCGTCTGGGAAGCTGTTTTTATCAAAAGTTTAAAAAGACAGATCCAGGAATACGAGCCCCGCATCGTACAGTCGCAGATCGATGCACATGTACAGATTGTAGAGCACAGTTACGATACAAAAGAACATACCGAAATCAAAAAGAAAGTAAAAATCGCCATCAATGCCAAAATGGAACATTCGGGAGAACGTTTCAGTTTTTCCACGGAGCTCTTCCTCAGCCCGATGTCGATCGATTAATTTCTCAAGCGATAACCACCACTCACCATTTATGAATTTAGACCAGAACATTTATTCCAAAGAGTCCGTAAAAGCCAGGATGCTGCAGAACGCCACCAAAGTGTGGGGACTGAAAAGCCCGCAGTCGCTGGACCCTTTTGTGAAATTACTCATCGATGCTTTCAGCACGGAAGTTTTTAAAGCCAACAACGAAATACAGACCGTCAATGCCCGGATCCTGGAAAAGCTGGCCAAGCTGCTGACCCCATCCATTTATACCCATCCGATTCCGTCCCATGCCATTGCTTTTACGCAGCCGTATGAATCTTCGGAAATGCTGCTGGAGCATACCGAGTTCTTTTTCAAAAAGCAGATGACCTCTACGATAAAATCGGAATCCGATAAGCAGATCAATATTCCGTTTACGCCGATCGGAAATGTCCGGATCAACAAAGTACAGACTTCCATCATGTTTGTCGGGAATACCTGCTACGGAATCGACGAAAGGCTCAACAAAATTCCGATTGCCAGGTTCCAGGGAAGACCGGAAGATTACCGGAAAGTAACGATAGGCATCGATGTTTCAAAATACAGCAATGAAACCTTTCCTAAAAATGTAAGCGTCTTCTGCTCAAACCCCGCTTTTGAGCATCTGGACTTTACCTATAAGCTGCTGCCTTACATCACGGTGTCAAGCAATGGAAATCCTTTGTTCGTAAATGAAGGGCTTACCTATTACAAAGGCAGCCAGTCCGACGGCTACGAACAGATGTTCCGGGAGCAGTCTATCCAGAACAAAATCATTGAAGATATAAAAAGCATTTACCATCATAAATTTATTGAGATCTCCGGAGTTTCAAGTTCACTGTTTTCCGAGCCCGGAAAGCTGCCTGAAAATTTAGACTTCGTCGATTACAAAGAAGAAATCACGAAATACATCGACGGAAAAAGATACTTATGGCTGACACTGGAATTTCCGCCGCAGTTTTCAGCAGAAATCCTTGACAATTTCTCTTTTGTGCTGAATGCATTTCCCATTTACAACCGGGGCTGGAAAAAAACGGAATACAGCCTGGACATTATGGGTAACAATATTCCGCTGGTTACGGATGAGGGAGAACATTTCCTGTATGTGGATGAGGTGCAGGACGGCGAAGGACGAAGGTATACCGAAATTCCTTTCACCCCGAATGACGATCTGAGGAAAGGATTATACACCGTAAGGAAAGGAGGCATGGAACGCTTCACAAACCGGAACGCCGTGGATATGATCGCCAACGTGCTGGAGCTGACACGAGACGAGATTGCCGCATTTTCTCTGCTGAACAGGGATAACGTAAAAGGCGTACTCAGCGAAATGTCCGACAAAATGAAATCGATGGTGCAGAAAGTAAACAATGCCAAGAGAAATGTGAAGCAGGAACTGAATTATGTCATTATGGAGCCGGTGGATAAAGCGGACCATACTTACGCAGCATTCTGGATTACCCACGCTACGCTGGCCAACCATCTCCGGCCGGGAACCGAACTTTCCAATCAGATCAAATCCCAGATGCTGGTGCTGCTTACGGAAACCATTGGCGGGGCTGAGGAGCAGAAAGGAACCGACAGCATTCAGGCTTATAAATATGCCCTGACCACCCGGGACAAAATCATTTCTCTGGAAGATGTGAAGAACTATTGCCGGATGGTTCTGAAGGATGAACTAAAAGAAGTGAAGGTAACCCGGGGAACCATGATCAGCAATAGGCCGAAAGAAGGATTTGTCCGGACGGTAGACGTAGAGATTGTTCCGCAGAGTTATTCTTTCTACGGAAGGGCATACTGGGAAAATATGGCGAATGTTCTCCGGAACCAGATCATCTCCAAAGCCATCGACGGAATTGAGTACCGTGTGAAAGTTACCAATGAAGATCTGGATTTTAATTGATTATTTTAAGCCAATAAGATTTTCTTGAATATACTTATGCAGATTTAGCAGGTTACGCAGATTTATTATGAATTTAAATCTGCGTAATCTATTTAAACAAAAAGCTGAATAGATCTTATTTTGCCTCAATAAAAACTCACTTCCTGAATATGGCTTAATGATTTAACCCAGGTTACAGCCTAAGCCATTCATGTTTTATAAAGGATTTCACAGAAATTAATCCTGGCTTTACTTTTTGTAGGCGGCTGAAAATTTTTTGATTCTGATTTAATGAGATTTTAGTCTCTGAATATTTCTTAACGGTTACAGACAGAAAAAACATCCGTCACCCGGTTTCTTTCTTCAATTCCACAAATAAAACTTAGATCCTAAATTCTTCTCAAGGGTCAAAATCTGTTTGTGGCATAAAGTTGGAAAAGAATTAATCTGCCTGTTAATCGGTTATGCAAAAGGTTTTTCATTTCGTGAGTGGAAAGGGTATAAAAAATAAGGATCGGGGTGGAAAGTCTTTTGACAGATGGTTAAATTCCTAACACTTTTTAACATCATAAATTCCATAAAATTCCGTAATTTTGCACAGCGTGATTTTCAGGTAAAATCACTTCAAATTATGAGTAAATCAACAGAATATATTGAAGTTTACGGAGCCCGTGAACACAACTTGAAAAACATCAATGTAAAAATCCCGCGCAACGAATTGGTTGTGATTACCGGTCTTTCGGGAAGCGGGAAATCGTCTCTGGCTTTCGATACCATTTTTGCGGAGGGCCAGCGCCGTTACATCGAAACTTTCTCGGCTTATGCAAGACAGTTTCTGGGCGGTCTGGAACGTCCCGATGTCGATAAGATCGAAGGACTGTCCCCGGTGATCGCTATCGAACAGAAAACCACCAATAAAAACCCGCGTTCAACGGTGGGAACCGTTACCGAACTTTACGATTTCCTACGCCTTTTGTTTGCCAGGGTTTCCGATGCCTATTCACAGACTACCGGAAAGAAGCTGGTAAGCTATACCGAAGATCAGATCCTGGAGGCGATCAAAGAAAATTACAAAGGCGAAAAGATCATGCTGATGGCACCGGTGGTAAGATCCAGAAAAGGGCATTACCACGAACTTTTCGTACAGATGGCGAAGAAAGGCTACGGACAGGCAAGAATCGACGGCGAGCTGCAGGATATTGAATACGATTTAAAACTCGACCGTTATAAAACCCACGACATCGATATTGTGATCGACCGATGGATCATTGGTGAATCGGCTTCCGAAGCCAGAATGGAAAAATCGTTACGTACCGCCATGGAAATGGGGGAAGGGCTGATCGGTATCCAGAAGCTGGGAAGCAAGGACATTGAGTATTTCTCCAAAAACCTGATGGATGCCGAAACCGGACACTCCTTAGCATTGCCCGAACCGAATACTTTTTCGTTCAACTCGCCGAAGGGAAGCTGCCCGAGCTGTAAAGGCCTGGGCATGATCAAAAAGATCAATACCGATTATTTCGTAGAGAATCCGAAGCTCTCCATCAATCAGGGAGGCCTGCTGCCGCTGGAAGACCTGAAATCCAATAAATGGATCCTGGCACAGATTAAAAACATCCTTGAGATCTTCGGATTGGGAATGGCAACGCCGATGAAAGACGTGCCGGAAGAAGCGCTGGATTACATCTACAACGGCTGCCACAAGGAATTTAATAAAGACCTGAAATATGCAGGCATTACCAAAAAAATAAAGATCAGCTTCGATGGCCTTATTTCTTTCATGGAAGAGATCATTGAAGAAAGGGAATCGTATGAAGCGATCCTGCTGGAAAGGCATTTCACGACGGAAGAAACCTGCCCGGAATGCAAAGGATCCCGTCTTCAGCCTTCCAGCTTAAGCTTTAAAATCGACGGAAAGAATATTGCTGAGGTAAATGCTTTAAGCTTAATCGATCTGAAAGAATGGTTAGCCGACATCAAAGATAAATTCTCAGAGAAAAATGCGATCATCGCTTATGAGATTCTAAAGGAAATCGAAACCAGGCTTCAGTTTCTGCTGGATGTCGGGTTGGATTACCTGAGCCTCAGCCGGAGCTCACGAACGCTTTCCGGGGGAGAATCCCAAAGGATCCGTCTGGCCACGCAGATCGGTTCGCAGCTGGTGAATGTTTTATATATCCTGGATGAACCAAGTATCGGACTTCACCAGAGAGATAACGAGCGGCTGATCAATTCATTGAAAAACCTCCGCGACATCGGGAACTCCGTTCTGGTGGTGGAACACGACAAAGACATGATCCTGGAAGCCGATGAGGTACTGGATGTCGGTCCGAGGGCCGGAAAATTCGGGGGGGAGATCTTATGGCAGGGGAAACCAAAGGATCTGGTAAAAGCCGATACCATCACGGCCCAGTACATCAACGGAAAAAGAAAGATCGAAATTCCTGCGGAAAGACGCAAAGGAAGCGGAAAGCATATCATTCTGAAAGGGGCCACGGGGAACAACCTTAAAAATGTAAATCTGGATATTCCTCTTGGAAAACTGGTGGTGGTTTCCGGGATCTCCGGTAGCGGAAAATCTTCCCTGATCAACGGAACATTGTATCCGATTCTGAACAAGCATTTTTACAGAGCAGTGCAGGAACCTTTGCCATACAAAAAAATCGAAGGTCTTGAACACATCGATAAAATCGTAGATGTAGACCAGACGCCGATCGGAAGGACACCGCGTTCCAATCCGGCCACCTATACCGGAATGTTTACGGATATCCGAAACCTGTTCGCCGAACTGCCGGAATCCAAGATCCGTGGGTATAAGCCGGGAAGGTTCTCCTTCAATGTGAAAGGCGGGAGATGCGAAACCTGCCAGGGCGGCGGATTAAAGGTTATCGAAATGAACTTCCTTCCGGATGTGTATGTTCATTGCGAGACCTGCAACGGAA
>JAKOOG010000094.1 GCA_022701545.1 Weeksellaceae bacterium
GCAACGGCTGGCTATGGAGCAAAATTCAGAATCTCTTATACATCGTTCGAGGGTGACACCAACTGGGCATCCAGCGCCGGGACACCTTCCAGATCCCTTTATGCGGGGAATTCTGCAGTAGGAGCCAATACCTATGTTTCAGTATACTTCACTTCAGAATTTTTCTGTGACGGAACGAATTGGTATGAAATTCCTCAAACATGAAAGAACAAAGTTATGTGACGAATGCCTAATAAAAAAGAGTCCGTTTTCACTAGTTGTGAAACAGACTCTTTTTATAATTTTGCTCGACCTCCTAGACAGAGAATGATTTTCAGACAGTCGATCATCAACCCACATCATTGAGTGTTGAGACTAATTCTTCGCTTTATGATTTTGGAGTCCAGGTATTAAAGAATTCTTTTACTTTTTCAAGGCTGTACCCTTTCCCTTCTTCCAGGACGTCACTCTGCTGTACATGGATCATTTTACCGTTCTGATCGAGAATAATGAAAACCGGATAGCCGAATTGATCTCCCGGATTTCCGTATTTCGCGAATATTTTCTCATTCTTGTTTTCAGGAGAATAGTTCAGGTGGTAATATTCGTAGTTTTCATCCACGATTTTCTTCAGCTCGGGTGTGGTCTGTACAAACTGGTTGAACCTCAGGCACCAGATGCACCAGTTCCCTCCGGCCTGGATGACGATGTTTTTCTTCTCTTTTTTCGCTTTTGCAACCAGATTCTGAAGGTCTTTTTCCGCATCCGCTTTCGGGTCATAAGGTTTGGGAAGTTTTGCTTTTTCTTCCGCTGCCTTTTTCTTTGCATCCAGCTCCGCATGCTCGGTTTTCACCAGCAGAGCCTTATCGGTTTCTTTAGATTGAAGTTTATCTTTTAACTCCTGGGAAAATGCAGCAAGGCTAAGTCCCAGAAAAGCGGTTACCATTAATTTTTTCATAACATAAAAGTAAAAAAATAATACTTATTGGCAGCAAAAATAGAACCATAATTTTATTATGCGTAAATTTGCCTGTTTTATGAATTTTCTTATTAAAATATTAAACCTTCTTTCCAAGCTTCCGCTGAAGGTCCTGTATGTATTTTCAGATATTATTTTCTTTCTGAACTATTATATTGTTGCGTACAGGGAAAATGTGATTACCCAGAATTTAAAGAATTCTTTTCCTGAAAAATCTTCGGAAGAAATAACGCAGATCAAAAAGAAATTTTATCTAAATTTTTCCGATTACCTCGTGGAAACCGTAAAGTCTTTCAGTATTTCCGAAACGGAATCGCGGGTAAGGATGCAGCATATCAACCAGCAGGTGTTCCACGATGCGAAAGCGGAAGGTAAAAACGTAATTATGCTGGCAGGACACGTTTTCAACTGGGAATGGATCAATGCTATGGCCCGGTTTATTCCGCAGGATCACTGCCATCCGGTATACAGAAAAGTGAACAATAATTTCTGGGAAAACCAGATGAGAAATGTCCGCAACCGGTTTGGGAACGAAGCCCTGGAAGCGAATGAGGTAATTTTAAATATCTTCAGGTCCAAAAATGACGGAAATTCGGTCTACATGTTCGTTGCCGATCAGACGCCTCATTTTTCCCATGTTACCTACGGCCTGGAATTTTTAAACCAGAGAACACCGGCATTTATCGGCTACGATAAGCTGGCCACCAGAATGGATCTGGCCTTTATTTATTGTGAAATGAAAAAGGTAAAACGCGGGTACTATCAGGTCAATTACCACAGGATTTATCCCGACGGAGAAAAGTTTACGGAAAATGAAGTGGTAAAAAAATTCCACAAACTGCTGGAAAACACACTGCGCAAACGCCCGGACAACTACCTTTGGTCCCATCGGAAATGGAAATACCAGGATTCTATTAAAAAATTTGATTCAGAAAAAATATAGCTTCTCATGCCGAAAAAATTAGCGGTTGCCATTTTAAACTGGAACGGAAAAAGCTGGCTTGAAAAATTCCTGCCTGGCGTTATACAGTTTTCTACGGATGCAGATATTTATGTTATTGATAACTTCTCTACGGATGATTCCGTAGATTTTTTGCGAACTCGCTTCCCATCGGTTCAAATTATTAAAAACGATAAAAATTACGGATTTGCAGGCGGTTACAACGAGGGGCTCAGACAGATTGATCATGAGTTTTACTGTCTTCTCAATTCGGATGTGGAAGTTACGGCCAACTGGATAGAACCCGTTTTGGAGTTATTTGAAAAAAATGCATCCATTGCGGCAATACAGCCTAAAATTTTATCATTCACCAATAAAAATTATTTTGAATTTGCAGGCGCGGCCGGTGGATTCATTGACAATCTGGGCTACCCTTACTGCAGAGGAAGGGTTTTTGATGACGTGGAAGAAGACAAAGGACAGTATAATGATGAAACTGAAGTTTTCTGGGCATCGGGTTGCTGCTTTTTCATCCGCTCGAAAGATTTTTGGGATCAGAATGGTTTTGATGAACGTTTTTTTGCCCATCAGGAAGAAATCGATCTCTGCTGGAGGCTGATCAATTCCGGCAGGAAGATCTTCTATACCTGGAGATCCGAAGTTTATCATGTTGGCGGCGGCACCCTGAACAAGCAAAGCCCAAGAAAAACGTTCCTGAACATCCGGAATAACCTGTCGATGGTTCTGAAGAATGCTCCGTTTCCCGGCTTGATCGGGATAATCTTCATGAGGCTTTGCCTCGATGCTTTTGCAGGCATTTACTTCGGTATTAAACTGGGATTTCCGCATTTTATAGCTGTACTCAAAGCACACTTCAGTTTTTATGCGCATGCGTCCGGAAGCTGGAAAAAAAGACAGAAACATCAGAAGAACAATTTTTACCAGTCGGAATGGCTTATCTTCAGACATTTCCTGGGTAGAAAATAATATCATTTAAATAAAAATATCATGGATTTTTGTGCCATCGACTTCGAGACCGCAACCCACGAGAGAAATTCGGCGTGTGAGCTGGGCGTATGTATTGTACAGGATTCGCAGATTGTCGAAACAAAGACCTGGCTGATCAAACCGCCGAGCTTTCCCTATTTCAGCCCGTTTAATGTAGACGTCCACGGAATTGTCCCTGAGGATGTAAAGGATGCTCCTACTTTCGATGAAATCTGGTATGAGGTAGAGGAAATGATGTACGGAACATTAATGATCGCCCACAACGCAGGTTTCGATGCCGGCATTTTGCGTGGATGCCTGAATCATTACGGAATGTTTACGCCAAAGATGAATTACCTGTGCAGCATCCAGCTGGCAAAAAAATCATGGAACTATCTGCCGCGATACGGGCTGAAACATCTGGCTGAATATCATCAGATCAGTTTTAACCATCACCGGGCCGGCGCTGACGCTGAAGTATGTGCCAAAATTTCATTACTTGCTTTTGAAAAGCTGTTTCTGACAAGCAATGAAGAAGTGTCGGATTTTATGAAACTGAAAATAAAAAAACTCTGAGCCGGCAGATTTTAGTTAAATTTAAACTTGATCTTATTTAATTTATTTTCGATCAATTAAATATTAAAATCCTGATTATCAAATTGATAGATTAAGATAAAAAGCAACAATGCCCAATACTTATTTGGGGAACTTTTGCGTGTGATATTACGAGGGAACTCCAAATTTACCCTAACTCCCAGCCTGTTAATTGCTCAGTACTTCCGACAACAAATTGAATTTAGGAATGTCTATTTCAAAATTTTCCTGGGTTTCCATGTTTCTGACCAGGTATTTTCCGCTCATGTTCCCAACGCCGGACCGAAGCATTACATTGGAAAAATAAGTGAAATTTTCCCCGGTAGCGATCTCCGGAGTAAGCCCGATTACCCCGTCACCGGTAATTTCCGTATATCCGAAGCCGACATCAAAAATCAGCCATTTTCTTTTAATGATTTTTATCGGAAAAGTGCCGTCGTTTTCAATTGTGATATGGTATTTGAAAACGTGCCTGTTTTCAGAGGGGTAACTGTTTTTGGTATCGTATTCAGGGACTACTGAAACTTTGATATTTGAAGTTATTTTAGAGAACATCATCTTAGTATTTATGTAAAGGATACAAAAATCTCGCCTTTTTGAGGCGAGATCTTAAATTTATAGGGTATTGTTTTTTAATCTTATAGTCCAAGACCTTTTCTTTCGTCCCCGTTCATCAAGATTCCAACCGGATTGTCGATGGCTTCTTTTACCGCTACCAGGAATCCTACCGATTCTTTTCCGTCGATAATTCGGTGGTCGTAAGACATCGCTACATACATCATCGGACGGATTACTACCTGTCCGTCTACCGCAACCGGTCTCTGGATAATGTTGTGCATTCCCAGGATTGCAGACTGAGGCGGGTTGATGATCGGTGTAGACAACATAGAACCGAAAGTACCGCCATTGGTAATGGTAAACGTACCGCCTGTCATTTCATCAACCGTAATTTTACCGTCTCTTACTTTTATAGCAAGATCTTTGATGTTTGCTTCAACACTTGCAAAAGACATGTTTTCTGCATTTCTCAATACCGGAACCATTAATCCTTTAGGACCGGAAACCGCAATTGAAATATCGCAGAAATCATAGTTTACTTTGAAATCGCCGTCGATCGACGCATTTACATCCGGATACATCTGTAATGCTCTGGTAACCGCTTTTGTAAAGAAAGACATGAAACCCAGACCTACGCCGTGTCTCTGAGCGAATTCTTCTTTATATTGTTTTCTTAATCTGAAGATCTCGGACATATCAACTTCGTTGAAGGTCGTCAGCATCGCAGTTTCATTTTTTACAGAAACCAATCGTTGAGCGATTTTTCTTCTAAGAACTGAAAGTTTGGTGGTGGTTGAAGACCTGGAACCTGTAGCCGTTACCGGATTTCCTCCCTGTGCAGGAACAGCAGCCAGTTCAGCGTCAGATTTTGTAACTCTTCCGTCTCTTCCGCTTCCTGAAACCTGTGAAGCATCCATCCCTTTTTCGTCAAGGATTTTCTTAGCCGCAGGAGATGGAGCCCCTGTAGCATAGGTCTGCGTTGCAGCCGCCGCCGGAGCAGGTTGTGCAGCCGGCTTCGGAGCTTCCTGCTGTGCAGCTTTCGGAGCCTCTTCCTGTTTTGGTGCTTCAGCAGCAGGAGCTTCACCTCCTGCAGGTTTTGCCGCATCCATATCGATTAAGCAAACTACCTGCCCTACCTGCACCACGTCTCCTTCTTCAGCTTTCAGAGTGATAACACCACTTTGTTCAGCAGGCAATTCAAGAGTTGCTTTGTCTGAATCTACTTCAGCAATGGGTTGGTCTTTTTCCACATAATCCCCATCTTTTACAAGCCAGGTTGCAATTTCAACTTCTGTAATGGATTCGCCCGGTGAAGGAACTTTCATTTCTAAAACTGACATATCGTATTTTTTATTTTTTTATTGATTATTATTTTTAATTAAGCGGTTACAGGTCTTTTTACCGGCGTATCGTTTCTGTCAAATACCCTGTTGATTACAGCATTCTGGTTTTTCTCAAACATTTTGTGGCTTCCCGGAGCCGGAGCACCGCTAGGAACTGGAGCGATGACCTGAATTCCCGTATCCCTGAAGTTTCTCAGGATATAAGACCAGGCACCCATGTTTTCAGGTTCTTCCTGAGCCCATACGATTTCTTTTCGGTTTGAATATTTTTCAAAGATCGCGTCAATGGCATCGGTCTGAAGTGGGTACAATTGCTCGAATCTTACCAATGCTATATTTTCAGCATTCAGTTCTTCTTTTTTAGCCAGCAATTCAAAGTAAAGCTTACCTGAGCAAAGCACTACTTTTTCAATTTTTGCTGCATCTGCGGTAGGATCGTCAAGAATCGGCTGGAAACCTCCCGTTGCAAAGTCCTCAAGCGGAGACACTACTTTCGGATGTCTCAATAATGATTTCGGGCTCATGACGATCAATGGTTTTCTGAACGGCCATTTCAGCTGTCTTCTCAACAGGTGGAAGTAGTTTGCCGGAGAAGTGATATTCGCCACGACCATATTTTCGTTTGCACAAAGCGTCAGGAATCTTTCAAGCCTGGCCGAAGAGTGTTCCGCACCCTGCCCTTCCGAACCGTGAGGCAACAGCATCACCAATCCGTCCTGGATCTTCCATTTTTCCTCTGCCGCCGACAGATACTGGTCAACGATAATCTGGGCTCCGTTTACGAAATCCCCGAACTGCGCTTCCCAGATCGTTAAGGTATTGGGCGAAGCCATGGCATATCCATAGTCGAAACCTAAAACCCCATATTCTGAAAGGTGCGAGTTATAAACATCGAATCTGCTTTCGGAAACGTGTCTTAACGGGATATATTCTTCTTCCGTATCTTCGGTTTTTACGATGGCATGTCGGTGGGAGAATGTTCCTCTTTCCACATCTTCCCCGGAAATTCTTACGTTATGGCCTTCTACAAGAAGGGTGGCATAAGCCAGCCATTCCCCAAGCGCCCAGTCCAGAGAGTTTCCTTCGATAGCTTTGATCCTGTTTTCGAAAAGTCTCGTGATTTTGTTCAGGAATTTTTTATCCGCCGGAAGCGTGGACATTTTAACAGCCAGCTCCTTTAGTTTTTCAAGATCAAATTTCGTATCCACAGCCTGCTGAACCGCTCCTCTTTTAGCAAGCGGATAATTCGTCCAGTCATCCGACATGAATAAATCCATCACGTTTTTCTCAATTTCTTTGGAAGCATCAAAATCTTTATCCAGAAGCGTCTTGAATTCCGTTTCCATTTTAGCGATAACATCATTTGAAGTCACGTTATCCTTCAACAGTTTATCTTTATAAATTTCTCTTGGATTCGGGTGCTTAGAAATTGTTTTGTATAAATTAGGCTGCGTAAATCTTGGTTCATCACCTTCGTTATGACCATATTTTCTGTATCCCAACAGATCGATATAAACATCTTTGCCAAACTTCGCTCTGAAATCGGCGGCAAAGTGAATGGCATGAACTACGGCTTCCGCATCATCCGCATTCACGTGCATTACAGGAGATTCCGTAACTTTTGCAACATCTGTACAGTAGGTAGACGATCTGGCATCCATGTAATTGGTGGTAAACGAAACCTGGTTGTTCACCACAATATGAACGGTTCCGCCTGTTCTGTACCCTTCCAAAGTCATCATCTGAGCAACTTCGTAGGCGATACCCTGACCTGCCAATGCACCATCACCATGAATGATGATCGGTAACACTTTAGAATAGTCTTTGTATTTATCATCAACTTTTGCCCGACAAATACCTTCAACCAAAGCAGCAACCGTCTCTAAGTGAGAAGGATTCGGCGTTAAATTGATTGAAACTTCTTCACCGGAAGCCGTTTTGATTTTTTTAGATGATCCCAAATGGTATTTTACGTCTCCTGAGAATACGTCCTCTTCAAATTCTTTTCCTTCGAATTCCGAAAAGATCTGCTTGTACGATTTCCCGAAAATATTCGTCAGTACATTCAGCCTTCCTCTGTGGGCCATTCCCAACACCACTTCGTCTACCCCCAGTTGGGAAGAACGGCTGATCAATTGGTCCAGTGCCGGAATAAGGGTTTCGCCTCCTTCCAGTGAGAATCTTTTCTGCCCGACAAATTTTGTGTGGAGATAATTTTCAAACGCAACGGCCTGATTTAATTTTAATAAAATTTCCGTTTTTTCATTCGCTGATAGGCTCGGATGGTTTTCATTCACCTGAAGCCACTGCTTGATGTAATCTTTTTCTTCAACATTGTTGATGTGCATGTATTCCACTCCGATGGAATCGCAGTAAATGTTTTCCAGGTGCGTGATGAGTTCCTGCAAGGTTGCAGGCCCTTTCATTCCGGTTTCCACCGCACAGTTGAATTTTGTATTTAAATCCGATTGGTCCAGACCGAAATTTTCGATATCCAGCGTCGGGGTATAATGTCTTCTTTCCCTAACAGGGTTGGTCTTTGTAAACAAATGTCCTCTGGTCCTGTACGCCTCGATCAGGTTTACTACCTTGAATTCTTTTTTGATGTGTTCCGGAACTTCACCGTTTGAAGCGGCCTGTGCAGCCTGCTGTACTACAGGAGCTGAAGCGGCCGGAGCCTGAATATATTGAACATTATCCTCGTCCCCGTAGTTCTCCAAAGCAAAATCAAAGCCCTGAAAAAAGGCTTTCCATGATGGTTCCAAAGAGTCCGGATATTTTAAGTACTGTTGGTATAAATCCTCAATCAACTGAGAATGAGCTGCGTTTAGGAATGAAAATCTGTCCATTATTACAGTTTATCTGTTATTAAAATTTGTTTGTCGAATTAAGCTTCAAATTTAATAAAAAAAACCGACTTTAAACAGCCTTTAAACTATTAAAAAAAGTATAAAATAATTTATTACTTAAATACTGATAATGAGAGTTTCATATTCACATCCTGGTCGTCTGCAGGACGTTCTATAAAAGTCTGATGAATATCATTAAAACGCATGGCGTCTTTCTTGGCTTTCTGGATTAATTGTTGTATCGCTTTCACCCTCCCGGCATAATTTCCTTTGTAATACATCACATAATTCTGTGCAGGATTAAACGTCCGAAAACTGAAATTGTTATCGGTAACGCCAAACTTCTTAGACAGCGGAATCCCCAGGAAGTAAGATACTTCTTTGTCCTTGTAATTATCGGCGTCCGTTACCAGGACCGGATAGCCGAATTCATCCTCTTTTTTGCCTAAATCCATGGTGGTGTAATTATAAATTTTGTTATAATTCATCACGATATTTTTATACAGTGCGTCTTTTTTATTGGAAGCACTTACGTTAATTCCCAAGAGCAGCTTTTCTTCCTCATTTTCCACCATAATGCTGTCGTATTTGATGGCTGCCATCTGGTTGTCTTTCTCTACTTTGTTGCCGAGCACGTTTTTCAGATTGGCCATGCTCTTGTCGATATTTTCAGCAAAACGGTCTTCCGTCCAGAAGTTTTCCACCCTTCTCAAGACGGATAATTTCGGAGTGTGCACCACCCAGGTAATTTTCGTTTTTTCCGCAGACAGAGCTTTGAATTTTACGTCCACAACGGTCGGGCTCTCATTCCGGTCTTCGAAAAGCTGGTACCGGAGCGATTTGTTCGGATTTTCGTACCGGATGAACATTTCTCCATCGGTTTCATTTTTAGGATCTGCATAACTGATGGAACTTCCCTGCCCCTCATACGGCGTATAATAATCGATATCGACTGATTTTGAGCTTGTAAAAAAATTGTTCCAGCGTGTAAAATGCTGCAGGTTGTTGAACTGTAAGAAGACTTTTTCCAAAGGGTAATCGACTTCTTTCTCGATCTTAAAGTCTTTATTTTCGTCCACAAAATAATACATCGAAGCTGCATAAGCCCCGATCAGCAAAACAACAAATACCGCTATGATCTTAAAAAAACGCATGACACAAATGTATTGAAAATAACAAGAGTGACCAATATGAAGGCCACTCTGTTTTTAAATATTGTTAAAGTGAAGTATAGGAAAAAAGAAGTTAATTTTTATTAACCTATTATTTTCTACCCGATATGCGTACCCGCTCTCAGCACCGCTCCTTTTTTCACGACGATAATTCCGTCCTGAACCGAGTGTGTTCCGTAATCGCCATCCTGAAGATGCTTGCCTCCGATGATTCTCACATTGTCGCCGATATAGCAGTTTTTATCTAAAATCGCTTTTTCGATATAGCAGTATTTTCCGATCCCCATATTCGGATGTCCGTTGTTGTCGTTTTCAATGATTTCGGCGGTGCCCTGATAAAAATCCGAGCCCATTACGTAGGAATTGACAATCGTGCTTCCTTTGTCGATTCTGGTACGGTTTCCGATCACAGAATTTTCGATTTTATCAGCCATAATGATGCATCCGTCTCCAAAAACGGCTTTGCTTACGTAAGAACCGTTGATTTTCGACGGCGGAAGCATTCTCGCTCTCGTATAGATTGGTGAGGAAGAAAACAGATTGAACTGAGGAAAATCCTGGCAAAGGTCCAGATTGGCTTCGTAAAATGATTCGATGGTTCCGATGTCGGTCCAGTATCCTTCGTACTGATAACTTAAAGTGGTGTATTTACCAATGGAATTCGGAATGATATCTTTCCCGAAATCATCACCGGCGCCTTCATCAAACATTTTTTTCAGGATGCTTTTCGTGAAGATATAGATTCCCATGGAGGCCAGATATTCTTTTCCGGCATGTTTGTTTTCGTCGGAAACTTCCGATTTCAGCCCATCCAGAATATCATATCCCGGCTTTTCAACGAAAGAAGTAATATTTCCTTCATCGTCGGAGCTCAGAATTCCGAAACCGGTGGCGTCCTTTGCATTTACCGGAATGGTAGCAATCGTAACGTCCCCGCCTTTTTCAATATGGAAATCCAGCATTTCCTTAAAATCCATCTGGTACAATTGGTCTCCGGAAAGGATCAGAATATATTCGTAATCGTATTTATCCAGATGTTTCATTGACTGGCGAACGGCATCTGCCGTTCCCTGGTACCAGCTTTCGTTTTCCACATTCTGTTCTGCAGCCAGGATATCCACGAACCCTTTGCTGAAAATGTCAAAATGAAAAGAGTTTTTAATATGCGAATTCAGTGAAGCTGAATTAAACTGCGTTAAGACCAGGATTTTATTCATTCCTGAATTCAGACAGTTGGAAATGGGAATATCTACCAGTCGGTATTTTCCGGCAATCGGTACAGCCGGTTTAGACCTTGAATAGGTAAGAGGGAATAGTCTTGTTCCCCTTCCACCTCCTAAAACAATGGATATAACATTGCGATTCATATGTACATTTATTTTTTCTTAATTATACTATTTTTCGGCGTATCAATTTATTTTTATCGGTAACGAAAATTTGTCCTGTTTAACCCGGCACAGGTAATATCCCTTTAAATAATAACCCTTTTCTGGATTAATATGCAATGAAGCTGATTCTGACAGGCTTAAAAATCCCAAGCTGAATAGAAAATTAAAATTTCCAATGGGACTAAATTATCAGTTTTTGTATAAATCTATATACTTTTCTGCCGATTTTTCCCATGCAAAATCAAAATTCATATTGGCATGAATCAGATTTTCCATAGCCCCTTTCTGATTGTAAATCATTAAAGCCCTGTTCATCGTGTGGATAATGTCGTCTACGCCCGGAAATGTAAAATTCAGTCCCGCTCCTCCGGTCGAAATATCGCTTACCGTATCTCTCAGGCCTCCCGTGTATCTTACAATAGGAACCGTACCGTACCGCATGGAATACATCTGGTTCAGCCCGCACGGCTCAACCCTGGAAGGCATCAGCAAAAAGTCCGCCGAAGCGTATATTTTGTGCGAAAGATGTTCTTTATACCCGAGGTCCAATGCGAAATTGCTGTAAATATAATCGTATTCTTTCAGCTTATTTTCGATATAAGCATTTCCGGATCCAAGAATCATGATGTTTAAAGCACCATGCGTCTGGGTAATGCTTCTCCAAACTACATCGGGAAGGAAATCCGCCCCTTTTTCCGTAGCAAACCTTCCGATAAAGGCAAACAACGGAAGTTCCGGCCGTAAGCCATATTCTTTACAAAGCTTTTCTTTATTTTTTTTCTTGAAAGCCACTGCATTTTTAATACTAAAATTAAAATCCAGCATCGGATCGGTTTTTGGGTTCCAGACTTCCGTATCGATCCCGTTGATGATTCCATGGGCTTTTCCGAATTCGTCACGCACCAGGCCTTCCAGTCCGCGGAAGCTTACGAAAAGTTCTTCAAGATATCCTTGTGAAACCGTAGTAAAAGCATGGGCACATTTGATCATGCTGGCCAAAGGGTTAATCAGCCCGTTCCAATCCATCAGTCCCCATTTATACCGGTCAAAGGATGGGAGATAATTCGCCATTTCCCAGCTCATCATTCCCTGGTATTCGCCATTGTGAATAGTGGCCACCGTTTTCACCCCTTTTAAAAAGGAGAATTCATGGCAATGTTCCACCATAAAAGGGATTAGTCCCGTATGATAGTCATGGCAGTGCAAAACATCCGGACGGATCTGCATGGCAGTGAGCCAATGAAGAACGCCATGCTGGAAACCGATAAACTGAAAATTCTCGTCCTGATAGCCGTAAGGATTGTCGCGGTCCAAAAGTCCCGGGATTCTTACCATATACAATTCAAACCCCAATGCATTTGATTTTTCCTTTAAAACCTGTACCTGCAGCATATTCGGCCCCTGGTGGATGAACCCGTCGAAAACGATGTCAAACTCATGGTCGTGAACAAAAGATTTGTTGTACCAGGGCATAACGACCTTCGCATCAACCCCTTTAATTTTATTCTGGTATTTCGGCAAAGCTCCTACTACATCGGCCAACCCTCCTACTTTTGCCACCGGATAACATTCCGTACTGATATGAAATACTGTCATATTTTTCACTGCCATTTATTATTTTATTATTCTGAAGTTTATTATTTATTTTAAAACCTGATTTACCGGGCGAAGCTCAAATACAAAAAAACACTCATTTTCCGTATATTCCTGCTGAACAGCAACTGTGTAAACATCTGATCTGAATGTTAAATAAGCATATTGATCAATATCATTTATATCAAATTCAGAAGACTCGGATTGAAAACGCTGGATTTTAAACTCGGTGAAATTCATACCCTCTTCTGAATCATCCTTCAACACTTTGAATGGGGTATGTTCCATCTGTTTTTTAGTTACAAATTTAAATTCAAATTGTTTTGACGCAACGAGATCATCAATCATTGCTACAGCATCATCTTTTCCTTTAATAAAGACAATTTCATCGATTCTGTCGTGTAAAAAACCAACCTTATACCGATCGATTTTACAGCTGAAAAAATACAGATCGCCGGTAAATTTTGCGTCACTGATCGGAGGCTTGATTCCCGCCGCTAAAAAGGATTCTAGTGTTTCTTCATCAAAATCTGTTCTTACAACAATATTCTTAATATCATCATAACGGCTTCCTAAAACGTCTGCTGCCTGAATCATCTTTTTTTACCTTTTTTGCTTGCTTCCGTTTTTTTTATATTTTTTGCTTTTCTTCTGAGAATAATGCCCGCCAGTGGCGGTAATTTAATGCTGATGGACTTCTGATGTCCTTTGTATTCTTCATGATCTTCCCTGAAAATATCGGGCTCTACCCCGCTTCCCGCATATTCATCATTGTCCGAATTAAAAATGATTTCCCAAGTACTTTCTTCAGGCACTCCAATTTTGTAATCCAAAACCCTTGGTGTTAAATTCAGGATAACCATGAGGACATCTTCTTTCTTTTTTCCTTTTCTCAAATAGATGTATACTGAGTTATCGGTATCATCCGCTTCCACCCATTCAAAACCATCAGGGCTGAACTGGTTTTCGTAAAATGCCGTTTCATTGCGGTAAAGATGGTTTAAATCCTTTACCAACGTCTGCAATCCTTTATGAAAAGGAAAGTTCAGTAAATGCCAATCCAGGCTTTTCTTGAAATTCCATTCGCTGGTCTGCCCGAACTCATCTCCCATGAACAGCAGCTTTGCTCCCGGATGGGTAAACATGTAGACATATAAAGCTCGGAGATTGGCAAATTGCTGCCACTCATCACCTTTCATCTTATAAATAAGGCTGGCTTTTCCATGGACCACTTCGTCATGCGACAGCGGCATCATGTAATTTTCGTTGTACATGTACATCGAAGCGAAAGTCAATTTATGATGCAAAAATTTTCTGTCGATAGGGTCTTCTTTAAAATAGGCCAGCGTATCGTGCATCCAGCCCATCATCCATTTCATTCCGAAGCCTACCCCGCCGTCATGCACGGGTTTGGTAAGCATCGGAAAATCGGAACTTTCTTCCGCAATGGTTATAATATTATCGCCGAACTCTTTGTAAACGGCCGTATTGAATTCCTGGAGAAAGGTTTTAGCTTCCAGGTTAACGTTTCCTCCGTATATATTCGGTTCCCACTCCCCTTCATTCCGGGAATAGTCCAGATGAAGCATGGACGTTACTGCATCTACCCGCAATCCGTCGGCATGATACCGCTCCAGCCAGAACATCGCATTGGAAATCAAAAAAGATTTCACTTCATTTCTTCCGTAATTGAAAATATAGGATTTCCAGTCGGGGTGAAAGCCTTTCCGCGGATCTTCATGTTCGTATAAATAAGAACCGTCGAACCGGTGCAGGCCGTTGGCATCCCCCGGAAAATGCGAAGGCACCCAGTCTAAAATCACCCCAATACCATTCCGGTGAAGCTCATCAATCAGAAACATAAGATCCTGAGGCGACCCGAAACGTGAGGTTGCGGCATAAAAACCGGTAATCTGATAGCCCCAGCTCGGATCATACGGAAATTCCATCAAAGGCATAAATTCTACATGGGTGAATCCCATTTCCGTCAGGTAAGGAATAAGTTTTACGGCTACATCGCGGTAGTTCAGGAACCTTTCCGGGTGGTGGTTATCCCTTATCCATGATCCCAGATGCATTTCATAGACGGAAACAGGCGCTTTAAGGGTATTTTTCTTCCAGCGGTTTTCCATCCATTCCTGATCCCGCCATTCGTACCAGGTGGTAGAAACCAATGATGCCGCCTGGAGATTCTGTTCCCAGCTTAAAGCATACGGATCACTCTTTTCCAGAATCTCACCATGAGAGGTCTCAACGGCATATTTGTAGAGGGTTCCCCAGGTAAGGCCTTCTATAAACCCTTCCCAGATCCCGGATCCGTCCCAGCGGGGAAACAACAAATGATCATCAGGATTCCAGTTATTGAAATTTCCGAGCACCGAAACCTTTTTGGCATTAGGCGCCCAAACCGAAAAGTAAACGCCTTCTACTCCCTCTTTTTCCACAGAATGTGCTCCGAATTTATCATAAAGCTTATAATGCTTACCTTCTCTGAAAAGATAAATGTCCTGGTCTGTAAAAAGAGTGTATGTTTTAACCGAATTCATCACGGTTTATTTTAATTTTATATTTTTTTGAAACTACGGAAAATACCGGCAACAAATATTAATTACTGATGAATTAATTATTATGTTAAACCGCTTCTGCGGCTAGCTTCTATCAAATATAAAGCTTTTCGGTCATTAATTCTATGATTCAGGAAATTATTTGCCATAAAAAGATTTTTTATAAATTTAACCTTTAAATTTAAGTAAAGCCGCTGATGACGTTTGAACTTTATACCGCAGAACATGATGACAGGATTATTTATATTACCGGAAATTTTAACGGCTGGAATCCGCGGGACCCGCGTTTCAGGCTTACTTTAAAGGACTCCCGGAATTATGCTATTGAAATAGACGATCATCTCCTGCCCGACCATATCGAATATAAATTCACGAAAGGCGGTTGGGAAAACGTGGAACTGGACCTCTACGGAAATATTACCCCAAACCGAAAATCGCTGAAATCTTCAGGAACAGCTGCAGAGACCGTGGAAAAATGGAGACTGAACTGGGGCCCTTTTAAAGAGGAATACTTTCCCATCGCCGAAATTATTTCGGAGGAATTTTACATCCCGCAGCTCGACCGCTACCGGAAGATATGGGCATTGCTGCCTTATGATTACCACATTTCCGGCAAAAGCTACCCGGTGCTGTATCTTCAGGACGCACAAAACCTGTTCAATGAGGGCAGTGATTACGGAAACTGGGAAATCGATAAAAAACTTTCCGTTCTATCGGAATACGGCCGCGGCGAGGTCATCATTATTGCGATCGAGCACGGAAGCGAAGACCGGATTAAAGAATATATCTTCGATAATGATCACGTGGCAAACGGCTCCGAAGGAAAGAAATACATCCGTTTCATTACCGATACTTTAAAACCGTTTGTAGACCAGCATTACCGGACGAAAAAAGACCGTGAAAATACGGGGATCGGCGGAAGTTCACTCGGTGCCCTGATCAGTATTTACAGCGGTTTCCTTTATCCGGAAGTCTATTCCAGGCTCCTGATTTTCTCACCCTCGCTTTGGGTAGAGCCGAATAACAATTTCCCGATGATGAATTTCAGGGTTCCCTTCAAAACAAAAATTTATCTTTACGGCGGCGGGCAGGAAGGCTCTAAAATGGTGAAAAGAATCCATGCCTTTGAAGAATCCCTGAAACGATGGGAAGAAAACCGCCTGTTTGATTTTGAGATCAGGACCAGCATTAATCCCGAAGGTACCCACAGCGAATTCTACTGGTCGCAGGAATTCCCAAGGGCCATCGAATGGCTGTACTACAACAATATTGAAAACCCGGTAGAAGTGAAACCGAAACAGGAAAGCATTAAAAATTAACATTATGAAACTCATCAACAAGAAAAATAAAAATTACACCCAGGTTTTTCATCTTTTTACGGAAGAGGAATGGGCGAAATCCGACAGGAATTTCCACAAAAGCATTTCCACTTTTTTTACCGGGAAAAAACATGAAGTTTTTATCCACGTACATGAGGAAGGAACGGCATATTTTATCGGCTTGGGAAAATCGACTCTGCAGAATTTTGAGGCTCAGCAGGTAGCGGTGAAATTTTCCCAGAGCTACAAAGAAAAAATACAGGCAGTTCCTACGCTGGTGCTGGCGGACTTTATGAATGAAAGACAGTTTGAAGAGTTTGTAAAAGGTCTTCTGACCGGCACCTATAACTACCCTTTTGAAAAAACGCATGCTTTCTGGAATGCTAAATTCGAAATTCATTTTGAAAACTTAAGCCAGAAGAAACTGGACTTTATCAGTCGCAAGGCCGAAGCATTAAGTAACGGACAGATCGCCTGCCAGGAATGGCTGAACAAACCGGCCAACCTCAAAAAGCCGGATATTTTAAGTTTATATATAAAAAATTTAGCTAAAAAATACGATATAAAATATACGGTCTTCAACAGAAAGAAATGTGAGGAACTCGGTTTAGGCGCTTACCTTTCCGTTAATCAGGGAAGTGCTTACGATGCAGCATTCACCATCCTGGAATATAAAACGACCGTTAAAAATGCCAGAACTTTCGGGCTGGTAGGTAAATGTGTTTTATTCGACACCGGAGGAGTTTCTCTAAAAAATCCGGACAATATGCATTATATGAAATCGGATATGGGCGGCGCAACGGCTGTTCTGGGAACCCTGATCTATGCCGCAGAAATGCAGCTGCCCGTGAATATTACCGCCATCTTACCGATTACCGATAACGCGATTTCCGAAAGAGCTTTTCTCCCAAGCGATGTCATCACAGCCTACAACGGGAAAACCATTGAGGTTCTAAACACCGATGCGGAAGGCAGGATGATTCTCGCCGACGGACTGTCGTATATGGCGAAAAATTTCAGAACCGATTTCCTGATCGATCTTGCAACCCTGACAGGAAGCTCGGTACGGATGTTCGGCGATACCTGCGGGGCGATGTTCTCGAACAATGAGGAACTGAAAAACCTCCTGCTTAAAACCGGCGATAAAACCAATCAGAGGCTATGGAACCTGCCGCTCTGGGATGTCTGGAAAGATGATATCCGGTCCGATGTGGCCGACCTGAAAAATATTTCCATGAAGCCCATCGGAGACTGTATTGTTGCCGCAAAATTCCTGGAACAGTTTATTGAAAACCACCCAAAATGGGCCCATCTGGATATTGCCGGTGTTGCCTTCGGAAATGTGGGCTATGCCAAAGAAAAAGCGGCAACCGGATTCGGGGTACAGTTGCTGGCAGATTTAATCGAAAATTATCACTAAAAATTAGTTTATTACAAAAATTCTCTGTATAATTGAAATAGGATTCCCAAAAGCGCACCAATTTTTATTTTTTAACATTAAATAATTAATAAAAAAAGGTTTTTATTTTTGAAAATCCACTAAAAAACTAAAAACATTGTATGGAGGAGAAAACAATAGTGTGCATTTCGTGCTATTACAAGGGTTATGATTTCATGGATGAAATGAAAAGACTCGGTAATAAAGTCATCCTGATAACATCCGAGAATCTTAAGGAGAAAGACTGGCCATGGCACGCCATCGATGAGGTGTTTTACATGCCTGAGATCAAGCCGTCCGTCTGGAATCTAGACCATCTTATCCAGGGATTTTCTCATCTGATGCAGACCAGAAAAGTGCACGCCGTCATCGCCCTGGATGATTACGATGTGGAAAAAGCCGCCCTGATCCGTGAAACCTTCAGAATTCCCGGAATGGGACAGACTACACACCGCTATTTCAGGGACAAACTGGCCATGCGTCAGAAAGCAAAGGATTCCGGCATCCATGTTCCCGAGTTTACCGCTGTTTTCAATAATGATGAGGTTAATACTTTTATAGATAAAGTTCCTGCTCCGTGGGTTTTGAAACCCCGTTCCGAAGCTTCTGCTTCCGGCATTAAAAAACTGACTTCTAAAGAGGATCTCTGGAATGCGCTTAACAATCTGGGTGAGGAACGCCATTTGTTTTTGCTGGAAAGCTTTAAACCCGGAGACGTTTATCATGTAGACAGCCTTACTTTCAACAAAGAAATTATTTTTACCTCCGCTTCAAAATATCTTGCGCCGCCAATGCAGGTTTCGCATGAAGGAGGCGTTTTCAGGACAAAAACGCTGGGAAGGTATTCCGACGAATTCCAGGCTCTTGAAAAGGCTAATTCCAAAGTGCTTTCCAGCTTCGGGCTGATGAACGGAGCGACGCATACGGAATTTATCCGAAGTAAGGAAAACGGAAAATATTACTTTCTGGAAACTTCCTCAAGGGTTGGAGGAGCCCATATTCCGGACCTGGTGGAAGCTTCCACCCACATCAACATCTGGAGGGAATGGGCAAAAATTGAGGATGCGCTGCTCAGGGGAAAAGATTATCAGATCTCAAAACCGACGGGATATTATTCCGGACTGATTATCGCTTTGATAAAAGATAAAGAACCGGATTACAGCCAGTTTCAATGCGAAGAAGCTGTAAAATTCCTGCCGATCGATTACCATGCAGGCATTGTCTATAAATCAAACGATGCGGACACGGTTCAGAAAAGGCTGGACGAAGCCGCTGAGAAGATCCACGCCGAAATGCTGAATATCCTTCCTCCGAAAGATAAACCATCTTCATAATTTTTTAATGCGTATCAGCCGGAAACGGAATGAACCGGCATTAGCCATAGTTTGCCATTCATTTTCAATTTAGAGCCCATCAAAGGTTTAAAATCATTTTAACCCAAATAACAAAAAATGCCAAAAATAGAACATACCGATTACTATTCACATATTTTAGGAACCAGCCTCAAAGTTGAGGTCACAGGACATTACGGCTATCCAATCATCATGTTCCCAACGTCGCAGGGCCGGTATACCCAAAACCATGATTTTCAGCTAAACGGAAGCATCAACTGGTTTGTAGAACAGGGAAAAGTGAAGCTTTATAATATCCAGACGATCGACAGCTGGAGCTTTTACGACGAAAGCATCCCGCCGCAGCAGAGGATCAGGAATTACGAAAAATATGTACAGTTCCTGATTCAGGAATTTGTGCCTTATATTCAGAAACTCCATAATACCCACCGTGTTGCTTTGGCCGGGGCGAGTTTCGGAGGTTATCATGCCGCCAATTTTGCGTTCCGGTTTCCGGACGTCGTTTCGCATGTATTCTGCCTTTCGGGAGCTTTCAGCATCAGGAATTTTATGGACGGATACTCGGATGATCTGGTGTATTACAACTGCCCGAGAGAATTTGTAAAGAATGATGAAGCCTGGAAATACAAACATATGCATATCGTTTTGAGCACTTCTGACCAGGACATCTGCAAAGATAAAAATGTGGAAATGGCAGAAATCCTGTCTTCCAAAGGAATTGATTTCTGGTATGATGAAAAAAAATGGATCAACCACGACTGGCCGCTATGGAGAATGGTTTTCCCAACTTTTATCGGAGCTTTTTTCTCTTAGTTCATTTTTAAACTTACTGATATAGATTGTAAATCATTTGAACGCAAAGTCCGCAAAGAATTTTTTGACTACTAACTGTTTTTAAGTTCCCAAATGCATTTTGCTTAGTTAAGATCACAAAGGTCAAATTATTAGATCATTATATTTTACAGAAAATCGTAACGTCATCGTAAATGCAAATCAGTATCAAAATATATTTAATTTAATTCAACAATAAATAATAAAAACATTAAAAAATACATTATGGCTAAAAAAGTAGGAATCCTGTTCGGTATGGAAGATACCTTTCCCTGGGCGTTTATCGACAAAGTAAATGAACTGGGAAAAGGGGAAATTGTTGCCGAACCGGTGAATATCGATAAACTTGAACAGGGTGCCGATTACGGATATGCCGTAATCATCGACCGGATTTCGCAGGATGTGCCTTTTTACAGAGCCTATCTGAAAAATGCAGCACTAAATGGAACGTACGTCATCAACAACCCTTTCTGGTGGAGCGCCGATGAAAAGTTTTTCAATAATGCGCTGATGACCAAACTGGGAATCCCTCTTCCGAAAACCGTATTGCTTCCTTCTCACCAAAGGCCGACCAATACTTCGGAAACATCGTTCAGAAATCTGAAATTCCCTCACGACTGGGATTATATTTTCGACTATGTGGGATTTCCTGCCTATATGAAACCTCACGACGGCGGCGGCTGGAGAAACGTATACCGCGTAGACAGTCCGGAAGACCTTTGGGCAAAGCTGGGAGAAACGGAACAATTGGTAATGATGGTGCAGGAAGAAATTATTTTTGATGATTATTACAGGGTATATTGCCTGGGGCAGAAATACGTTCACATCATGCCTTATGAACCGAGAAATGCTCCTCATCTGCGGTACGAGACTACACATAAAACCGAAGGCAAGGAATTGCAGAAATTACTGAAAACCATTCACGATTACACGATTAAAATGAATAAAGCATTGGGCTATGATTTCAATACGGTAGAATTTGCCGTAAGAGATGGAATCCCTTATGCCATCGACTTCTGCAACCCGGCTCCCGATGCCGACCGGAATTCGGTAGGAGAAGAAAATTTTGCATGGATCGTAGAACACGCCGCAAAATTAGCTGTAGAAAAAGCGAAAGAATATGTTCCCGGAAAGCCGAATATCTCCTGGGGAACCTTCGTTAAAGATTCTGTAAAATAAGAACCTCTATAAAAACACGAAAAAAAATGCATCAATTTACTATCGGAATCGAAGAAGAATATCAAATCATTGATGTTGAGAGCAGGGACCTGATTTCTCATGTTTCGAAAATTATCGAAGGCGGAAAAGCGGTTTTAAGTGAAAATTTAAAACACGAAATGCACGAATCCATGATTGAAATGGAAACAGGCATCTGCCAGAATATTCAGGAGGCCAAAACAGAACTGACCAATCTGAGAAGACATCTTATTAAAACTGCCCATGAACAGGGACTCCGCGTTTCCGGCGGCGGGACCCATCCTTTTTCCAACTGGGAACACAATACCATCACCAATGGGGAACGCTACAATAAAATCGTAGACGACATGGGCGATGTAGCACGGGGAAATCTAATCTTTGGGCTTCATGTGCACATCGGAATCCCGAACCGTGAAGAAGGAGTGAGAATCCAGAATGTGATGCGGTATTTCTTACCGCATGTGTACGCATTGTCTACCAATTCCCCATTCTGGATCGGAAGAAATACGGGCTTTAAATCATACCGTCAGGAAATTTTCGTAAAATTCCCGAGAACCGGGATTCCGAGCTTCTTCAATTCGCTGGCAGAATTCGACAGCTATGTGGATCTTCTGGTTAAGACAGGCACAATCGACAACGCCAAGAAAATTTGGTGGGACCTTCGGGTTCACCCGTTCTATCCTACCATTGAGTTCCGGATCTGCGATATGCCTTTACGCCTTGAAGAAACGGTTTGCCTGGCCGCCATCATGCAGGCATTGGTAGCAAAAATCTATAAACTTCATCAGCAGAATTTAAGCTTCAGAAGCTACCGGAGGCTTTTGCTGAATGAAAATAAATGGAGGGCGTCTAAAAGCGGAATTGAAGCCCACCTGATCGATTTCGGGAAAGAAGAATCCGTGCCGTATCCCGATTTGCTGAAAGAGCTTCTTGAATTTATCGATGACGTCGTAGACGATCTGGGCTGCCGGAAAGAAGTAGAATATGCCTGGACGATCCTTGAAAACGGGACCGGTGCAGACCGCCAGCTTAAAATATTTAATGAAACCGGCGATCTTACGAAAGTGGTGGATTACATGATCTCCGAAACTGAGTACGGCATAACACATAGCGAAACCGCTTGGTAAATTATTCGGTAACTTTGCAAAAATAGAATGTCGTATGAAGAATATCCGAATGGCTCTGCTGGATATGAATAACAACCAGGTAAATCAGGGGTTCAAAAACATTAAAGAAATCTCTGAAGCCTTTCAGCAGAGCACCGAAGAACATGTAAGTATTGAAACATTTGACGTAAGGTATAAAAATGAATTTCCGGAGATCGGAAATTTCGATATTTTTATTTCATCGGGAGGTCCGGGAGATCCGCACCGGGAAGGGCTGGAATGGGAAGACCGGTTTGCAGAGTTTTTAAATGAAATTTTTGAACATAACCGTTCTAACGACCGTAAAAAGTACCTTTTCCTGATCTGCCACTCTTTTCAGCTGGCGGGTATCCACTGGAAGCTCGGAACGATCAACCGAAGGAAATCCTATTCTTTCGGCATCATGCCGGTTCATAAAACCGAGGAAGGCGGACAGGAGTTTTTATTTGAAAATTTACCCGATCCGTTTTACGCAGTGGATTCAAGAGCTTTCCAGTTTATTGAGCCTGACTATACCCGTTTTGAAGAACTGGGTATGAAAATCGCAGCCATTGAGAAATCGCGGCCTCATATTCATCTAGAAAGAGCGGTAATGGCCGTCCGCTTTTCAGAAGAGATCTTCGGAACCCAGTTTCATCCGGAAGCCAATCCGGCGGGCATGATCGAAAACCTGAAAGATAAAAAAAATAAAATGGCGATGATCGAAAATTTCGGGATGGAAAAATACCTGGAAACCATCGACCGGATTGATGACGACGATAAAATTACCCTGACACAGGCTGAGATTCTTCCAAGATTTCTGGATCTGGCGAAACAGAATATCCTGAGCCAGTCGCAGGCAGCAGTTTGAAATAACCATTACAATATTTCAAAAAAATCGGGCATGGATTGTCCGATTTTTTAAATCACAAAAAAGAAAAACTATGATCCCAAAATACCGAAAGCAGTTCAATCAGGAATTTTCACAGAAAAAATATCAGCAGGTTAAAAAAATTCTGAGACAGAAAAGCGGCCTGGAACCGGTATTCAGAATATCGGAAAGTCCATTGTTTCTAACCAAAGAATTTGAAGCGAAACTCATCGAGGCCAGCGAAAGCATTATCGACCAGATCAAAGCTTTACCGGCAGAAACATTACAGAAAGCCATCCCCGACAACTGCCGCGTTCCCAACGATACGGACCAGCCGCATTTTTTTACCATCGATTTCGGGATCTGCAGCAGCGGAAACGGTGAAATCGAGCCGCAGCTGATCGAGCTACAGGCTTTTCCTTCTCTATATGCTTTTCAAAAAGCTTTCGAAGATACATTTTGTGAAGTCTATCCTTTTCTTGCTGAAATCAGGAATACCATGCCTCATGAGACTTTTAAAAATCATCTGAAAGAAGTTATTGTCGGCAGCGAAAATCCGGAAAATGTGATTCTTCTGGAAATTTATCCTGAAAGACAGAAAACGGCAATTGATTTTGTGTTAACGGAAAAACTGCTGGGCATCAAAACGGTTTGCCTCACCAAAATAAAAAAGAAAGGTAAAAAATTGTTCTACGACAACAATGGTCAGCTAACAGAGGTTAAAAGAATCTACAACAGGGTGATCTTCGACGAACTGGACCGAATTCCGGATCTTAAAACAGAATTTGATTTCCGGGAAGATATTGAGGTAACATGGGTAACCCATCCGAACTGGTTCTTTAAAATCTCCAAATATTTACTGCCGCTCCTGCAGCATCCGTTTGTCCCGAAAAGCTATTTCCTGCATGAGTTTCCGGAACACGAAAACCTTGAAGATTTTGTATTGAAGCCCTTATTTTCTTTCGCCGGCAGCGGTGTCAATTTAAAGCCGACCAAAGAAATTACGGACGCCATTGAGGATAAGGAAAACTACATCCTGCAAAGAAAAGTCCAGTACGAGCCGGTTTTCGAAGATATTCACGGCGATTTTTCCAAAGCGGAAATCAGATTGCTGTATATCTGGCGCGAAAAAGACGAACGTCCGATCCTGCTGGAAAACCTGGGCAGAATGACCAAAGCTGCAATGGTAAACGTCGACTTCAATAAAAAAGATGCCATCTGGATCGGGAGCTCAAATGCTTTTTTTGCGGAATAATAATTTAAACTGATATACAATGGAAGAAAGCTCAACTTTTCAGGAGTTTGAAACGAAAGGAAATTTTACAAGAAGAAGAAATTTATTGCCCCTGTGGATCAAAATATTTGTCTGGCTCTTTTTGATCGGAGGCTTGTTTGCGGCGCTGTTTTTAATCATCGGGCCATTTCTGAATAAAATCAATTTGTCACTCTATGGGATTACCGCCACTCATTCTTACACTTTATCAGGAATGATTACAACCTTATTATTAATATTCAAAGGAATTGTAGCCTATGGGCTTTGGTTTGAACAGAAATGGGCACCTCAGGCTGCTATTATCGATGCCATCATTGGTATTGCCGTCTGCATCATCATGATGGTGGTTATTCCGTTTACCGTTCCGAATATCAACTTTACAATAAGACTGGAATTGATTCCGCTGTATTTTTATCTGGTTAAAATGCAGAAAATAAAATCAACCTGGGAACATCTTTAAACATCAAGACCTCCATATTTCCGGAGGTTTTTTTTGTTAGATTAAGATATCCAATATCTGCTTAGGATATAATAATTGTCCCCATATTCAATAATAAAACAATCTTCATAAAATGATTCAAGCCTTTGAACGGAAGCAATTTCTTTCACAAAGAGAGCATTAATTAAACCTGAAAGAGTGCGGGCATAATAATCAGACTTTTCTGTTGAATGCGCTCCTATCCCAAAAGATTTTTCTATGAATTTTAGAAGTTGATCCTTATAATCAGTTACTTCGATCGCTGCCGGTTCCTTCAATTTCTTTTCCAGCAGATCATCCAGGGAATTTCTTTTATAAAATTCCAGGCCTTCCCGGTAGGTAGCATCCCAAAACTTTTCGTACAGATAATGATCAATAAACAACAAAGCACCTTCGATACGGCTTAGTTTATTGTTTTCGTTAAGCATGCTTTTCTCGTAATCTATAGAAACCGGATATTTTTTATCTGCAAAATAGCTTACGTTCTCATAAGGATTATTTATATCCCAATAGTTTCTGAGATCCTTCCGCGCATGATTCATTTCGCTTTCCAGATAAAATTCCATTCCCGAATTCAAATCATCCCTTCTTACATAACCGTCGGCAGCAGCGTCAATAATGTCAAAATGTTTCGGCATTGCGTAGCCTACAGTAAAATTATCATCAGCGATGAGGTAAAACCGCGCTTTACTCTCATAAAGACCAAATCCTATGACCAGATACTCGTCCAGATTTTTATAATTCGGCAGATCTTTTTTAAACCGTACTCTCATTTTTGTTGTTCAATCCTATTTAAAATACCGGCGGCATCTTTGATGCCGCCGGTATTTTGCTGTCTCCTATTTTTATTTACTGAACCTTATCGTCTTCCATCAGTTCCCTGGCCTGATATTCCTGAACCAGATCGATGGCGTTGGAAATTACATCGCTCAGCGCTGTAATGAATGTCCCTTCTTCAGCCATGCCCATGGCGTGTTTCAGGGCTTCGATTTCTTTAGGAATGATCTCGTAGCTGACATCCCTTCCGGAAGACTGCATGCCTTCGATAATCAGTCCGTTGATCTCGTCTTCGGTTCTTCCGCGGAGGTGCTTTTCGTTACGGATAATGATGTGGTCGAACATTCTTCCGGCAATCTTTCCGCATTCCCTGATATCGTTGTCACGGCGGTCACCAACCCCTGATATAATACCTATTTTCTTGGTGGATTCCACATTTTTCAGGTAATCTTCAATCGCTTCATAGCCTGCAGGATTGTGGGCAAAATCAATTAAAACTTTAAAGTTTTTGAATTTAAACACATTAAGCCGTCCGGGGGTGAGCTGTGCACTCGGGATGAAAGTCCGAAGGGAATTTGAAATATCTTCGATTCCAAAGCCGTGAAGATAAGATGCGAGACTGGCAGCCAGTACATTTTCGATCATGAATTTAGCCTTGCCTTCCATGGTAATCGGGAAGTCTTTGGCTTTTCCGATCCTGATCTTCCAGTCGCCTTTCTTGATGGTTACAAAACCTTCTTCATAGACGCAGGTAATTTTTCCTTCCTTCGCAAATTTCTTAATATGCGGATTGTTCTCATCCATGCTGAAAATCGCAATGTTGGAATGCAGATCGTTGATGATCCTCATCGAATATTCGTCATCGGCGTTCATCACGCTCCATCCGTTTTTCTTTACACTGTCGAGAACCACCCTTTTTACCTTTGTAAGGTCTTTCAGATTGTGAATGTCATTCAAACCTAAATGATCTTCCTTGATGTTGGTCAAAACCCCGATGTCGCACTGGGAAAATCCTAATCCCGAACGTAAAATCCCGCCTCTGGCAGTTTCCAGAACTGCAAATTCCACGGTAGGATCTTTCAGGATAAATTCTGCGGAAAGAGGACCAGTGGTATCCCCTTTTGTCAGCATTGTATTCTGGATGTAGATTCCGTCCGAAGTGGTGAATCCTACCCGGTATCCGTTGCTTTTAACAATATGCGAGATTAATCTGGTTGTCGTTGTTTTTCCGTTGGTTCCCGTTACCGCAATAATCGGGATGGTAAACGGTTTTCCCTGCGGATACAGCATATCCACCACCGGAGCCGCTACGTTCCTAGGCAGCCCTTCACTCGGAGCCAGGTGCATCCTGAATCCCGGGGCAGCATTCACTTCAATGATTGCTCCGCCGCTTTCTTTCAGAGGCTGGGTCAGATTTTCCGCCATAATGTCGATTCCGCAGACATCAAGACCAATGATTTTGGAAATCCTTTCCGCCATTGTAATATTTTCCGGATGAACCATATCGGTTACGTCGATGGAAGTTCCTCCCGTTGAAAGATTGGCGGTAGATTTCAAATAGACAATTTCTCCCCTCTGAGGAACCGTTTCCAGGGTATAATGAAGTTTTTCCAGAAGTTCCGTTGTATCTTTATCGATCAGGATTTCCGTCAGAACGTTTTCATGGCCGTAGCCTCTTCTCGGATCTTTATTTTCTTTATCGATCAGCTGCTGAATACTGAGTTCGCCGTCACCTACAACGTGTGCCGGAACCCTTCTTGCTGCGGCCACCATCTTATTATGAATGACTAAAACCCTGAAATCGTAGCCTGTAATGTATTTTTCGACAATAACTTTATTGGAATATTTCTGTGCATATTCCAGTCCGGTTTTTGCTGCTTCCCAATCGTTTACATTAATCGAGGATCCTTTTCCGTGGTTGCCATCCAGGGGTTTGATTACTACCGGATATCCTATTTTTCTCACTACGGCATCCAAACCTTCTTCATCGATGATCAGATCTCCGATCGGAACAGGGATCGCAGCGTCATGCAGCATTCTTTTTGTTAACTCTTTATTACATGCAATGTCTACGGCAATTGAACTGGTGTTTCCGGTAATGGTTGCCTGGAACCGCTGCTGGTTTACGCCGTATCCCAGCTGAACCAGAGAATTCGTTCCCAGACGGATCCATGGAATCCTTCGTGAAACGGCTTCTTCCACAATACTTCCGGTAGAAGGGCCGAGGCGTACCCTTTCTCTGATTTCCTTTAACGTCTTGATACAGGCATTCAGATCATATTCTTCTCCTTCAATCAATGCTTCGGCAATGGCCACAGACTGTTCCGCAGCATAAATTCCTGCATTTTCTTCAATATAGTTGAATACGACATTGTATACGCCCGGCGTCCTTGTTTCACGGGTTCTCCCGAAACCGACGTCCATTCCGGCAAGCGTCTGAATTTCCAGGGCAATATGCTCGATCACGTGGCCCATCCAGGTTCCCGTTTCAATCCGGTGGAAAAATCCGCCTTCGGTACCTTCGGAACAACGGTGAGACCACAAGGAAGGAATCAGTTTTTCGATCCTTTCTCTGAAGCCTTCGATTTTATTGGTAGGGAAATTTTCCATTTCTTCGAGATCCAACCTCATCTGTATCAGCTTCTTTCTTCGGATACTCCAGATGTTTGGACCGCGCAGCGCCTGTATCTTTTCAATTTTCATAGTCTATTTGCATTTTTAATAGTTAACGATAAGTGCATTTAGTACCAAAGATAATGCAAAACCCTAAACGAAACTATACCATAATTAAACATTTGTAAAAAATAAATGAAGATCGTGAGCAAATATTAAATGTCATTATTAATTTCAATCGTAACGAATTTCGTTAGCTGTTAATAATTTTTTAACTTTGCATCCTATGATTAAACCAGTTGGAAAATTAATTGTGATCGGGGGCGCTGTTAATAAGGGCAGTTTTGCCGAAACCGATTTTGATCAGAACATAGAAAAAAACCTCAACTTTTTTGAAAGGGGGATTCTCAGAAAAATCATTAACGAATCTAAACATAAGGAAGATTCGGTGATTGAGATTATCACCACCGCTTCTCAGATTCCGCAGATTGTAGGTTCCGAATATAAAAAAGCATTTGAATTTTTAGGTGCCCGAAACGTCAATATATTGGATGTCCACAACCGTGAAGAAGCCAACTCTGATGCGATTGTGGCACGGGTAAATGCGGCGGATGTCGTTATGTTTACAGGTGGAGACCAATTGAGGCTGACATCGATTCTGGGCGGAACAAGATTTCATGATACGATTTTACTAAAATACCAGGAGCAGGATTTTATTTATTCCGGGACTTCTGCCGGAGCTGCGGCTGCCTCGGAAAATATGATCTATCAGGGAAGCAGTTCTGAAGCATTGCTGAAAGGTGAGATTAAAACAACACAAGGTCTTGGACTAATTGATAATGTCATCATTGATACCCACTTTGTACAGAGGGGAAGAATCGGAAGGCTTTTCCAGGCAGTCGTGAATAATCCGCGAACACTTGGGATTGGCTTGGGTGAAGACACCGGGCTTTTCATTCACAATGACGTAATGACGGCTGTAGGTTCCGGACTCGTGATTCTTGTTGACGGAAGGTTCATCAAAGATACCAATCTTACCAACATCAATTTGGGTGAACCTATTTCCATCGATAACCTGACAGTACATGTATTATCAATGAACGACCATTATGATCTGACGACAAAGATCCTGACAATTGAAAATTCCCAGTTCAACCCGATTCCACAGGACCGGTAACATTATAAATGAGGGATGATGCATTATGAATTTCATCCCTTACAAATTAATCACAAAATATATGAAAATAATCATCCACGGCGGGTTCTTCTCGGAAAGCGACCAGAGCCATGAAGTGAAAACCGCGAAACAGAATTCCCTCAAAGCCATTGCCGCGAAAGCATTTGACTATTTACAGACGCATTCCGCATTTGATGCAGCAGCTTACGCCGTTTCGCTGCTGGAAGATGACGAATTGTACAATGCAGGAACCGGATCCCAGATCCAGGGCGATGGGATCATCCGGATGAGTGCGGCGATCATCAATGGAGAAACCGAAAAAATGAGCGGGGTCATCAATATCGAAAACGTAAAAAACCCGATTCTCGTGGCTAAAGAACTCATCGGCGAAGACGACCGGGTCCTGGGCGGAAGCGGTGCCAAAAGATATGCTGATGAGCATGGCTTTGAAAACTACTCTACCGAAATCCCTCAGCGGAGAAAAGAGTATGAAGAAAAGCTGAAGAACGGCGGAAAAGGAACCGTGGGCTGTGTTGCCATTGATCGGGATGGAAAATTAGCTGCCGCAACTTCAACGGGAGGCAAGGGTTTTGAAATCCCGGGACGGATCTCCGATTCCGCAACGGTTGCCGGAAATTATGCCAATTCTTTCTGTGCGGTAAGCTGCACCGGAGTGGGTGAAGACATTGTGAGCAATGCCACGGCAGCTAAAATCGTAACCCGCGTTACGGATGGCATGGTACTCGAAGATGCATTTACCAAAACCTTTGGAGAATTAAAAGCAATCGACGGTTTTGCCGGAGCCATCGCTATCGATCAAGATGGAAATATTTTCCATCAAAACTCCCACCCAACTATGGTCTTTGCCAGTTTTGACGGACAAAATTTTGAAATATTCAAATAATTTTAACATTATTTTATAAGTAGGTATATTTTTTTGGCACGTATTTTACATAATGATTACTATCAAACTTTAATATTAACATTTAAAAAATAGAAATCATGGGAAATAAAACGAAAGGTTTATTGGCATTAGTAGGTTTAGGAGCATTAGCATACTGGAAATACAAAAATTCTTCTGATGAAGATAAGCAAATAGTAAAAGACAAAATCAATACCGCTAAAGACAACCTGAACAAGTGGAGTAACGATTTTAAAGACAAAGCCAACAATGTCGCTTCTCAAGTGAAAGACAGAGCTAATGATGTAGCTTCTCAGGTAAAAGACAAAGCCAACGATGTAGCTTCTCAGGCGCAGGATAAAGCTGATGATGTAAGAAATAAAGCACAGGAAGTGGTTAGCTAAAATAGTTTATTTTAACATTCATATATAGAAAGTCATTGTAGTTATTAATTACAATGACTTTTTT
>JAKOOG010000152.1 GCA_022701545.1 Weeksellaceae bacterium
TTTCGGAAGCGGCCATCAACTGCGCTTCAAGATCCTCCATGTTGTTGTTTTTATAACGGTATCTTGCCGCTTTACAGAGACGAACCCCATCGATGATCGAAGCGTGGTTCAGCTCATCCGAAATAATTGCGTCCTCTTCCGTAAACAATGGTTCGAAAACCCCGCCGTTCGCATCAAAACAGGCAGCATACAGAATGGTATCCTCAAGACCTAAAAAGTCAGCGATCTTTTGCTCCAGTTGCTTGTGGATATCCTGAGTTCCGCAGATGAAACGTACCGAAGACATTCCGTAACCGTGGGATTCGATCATATCCTGAGAAGCTTTCATCACGTCCGCGTTGTTGGATAATCCCAGATAATTGTTGGCACAGAAGTTCAGAAGCTTCTTTCCGTTGGCCTCTATTTCCGCGCTCTGCTGAGAAGTGATGATCCGTTCTTTTTTGTAAAGTCCGTCATTCTCAATATTCTGTAGTTCATTCCGTAAATTTTCAAGATACTTTTCAGAGATCATTTCTAGTAATTTTTATGATGTGCTAATTTAATAAAAAGGCAGTAAAGTAAAGGCTTTTCTGTTTTTTATTCTAAATGTTTATTTAAAAATCATAATAATTTAAATTAGTCTATAATTTCAGTAGACTAATTATTATATTTGCCTTTAAAATCAGGAACATGAGATTATCACCAGTAAAAAAAGTCAGGAATATATCGTCCGAAGATTTCCTCAAAACCTATATGAAACCGGCAAAACCAATTATTCTGGAGGATTTCGTAGCACCTGAAAGCCCTGCTTTTGAAAAATGGAATTATGATTATTTCAAAGAAATCGCAGGGGAACAAAAAGTTAATATTTACGGCAGTGAAATAGAATCTCTGGACAGGGTCGCCAGCAAGCCGATCGGGCAAAGCACTTTTGCAGAATACCTTGATCTGATTACATCCTCTCCTACCGAACACCGCCTGTTCCTGTTTAATTTATTAAGCATTAAGCCTGAACTTAAAAATGACATTCAGTACAATGACATCACAAGTGGTAAAATAATAAAATGGCTTCCTTTTATGTTTTTCGGCGGCGAAGGTTCAATTACCCGAAATCATGTAGACATCGATATGTCCCATGTTTTTATCACACAATTTCAAGGAATTAAAAGGATCTGGCTTTTTCCGTGGGAACAATCGGACCTGATGTATAAACTCCCCTATAATTTTCATTCGATTACCAATATCAAGCAACCGGATTTTAAAGAATTTCCGGGATTGAAATACATAAACGGTTACGAAGCTGTCATCAGTCCCGGTGAAACCCTTTATATTCCTTCGGGATGGTGGCATTATATCCAGTACGAAACGGAAGGATATTCGGTTTCCATCAGGGCGCTGCCTTCAAGCCTTCTCGAAAAATGGCGGGGATTTAAAAATTTAGTCCTGATCAGGCATTTTGATAATATGATGCGGAATCTGTTTAAAGAAAAATGGTTTGATTTTAAAGTAAGAAAGGCCAAGCGAAAAGCCAACCGGGCCATCAAACGGCAGCGGGATTTTCTGATCTAATTTTTTTTATCACTTTAATATATTACAGCATGGAACTATTTTATTTAATTATTGCTGCAGAACGATCTCTGCACTCCTATGATCCAATTTCATTTGGCTTATACTAAAAATCAAACCTTCAGAAATTCTGAAGGTTTGATTTTTACAGCGGAATCATTATTTCTTTAAAAACTTGACATTTTTATCATTGATCTTCAGGACATATGTTCCCGGAACAAGTTCTGAAATATTAATTGATTTTTCAGGCTGATAAATTCCTTTTCTCACCAGCTTTCCGTCGATGAAATAAATCGTAAAATCTGTCGGCTGTCGGATTCCTTTCAGATTCAGTTCATTTCTGGCAGGATTCGGATATAAGGCAAACGGATCTTTACCCGCATCCGAAATCGACAATGTATTGTCCTGGGCTACCGTAGAGTTTTTTTCCAGCATCTGATATTCGTAATTAAATTCCACACTCGCTACCGGAAAATTCACGGTTTGGGTAAAATACTGGTTGTTGAAAGTATTGTTTAAAGCAAAATAGGCCACCTGTCCTCCGGTACCGTTTACTTTGATCGGCAATGGCATTTCGAAAAAGCTTACCGTATTGCTGCTCTGTGTTTGGCCAGCCCTGAACGTAACGGTATTTCCTACCTGTTTCCAGCGGATGTCATAAGTGGGATATCCCTGACCATAGATCCAATCGTTGAAAAACTCGGAAAAATCTTTCCCGGTAGAAGTTAGTAATGAAGCATTGAAATCCTGGGTTTTCACATAATTGTATGCCAATGCCGGCCTTGCGTGATAATCCTGAAGCGCCTGGTAAAATGCTGCATCTCCCAAAATCCATTTGATCATTCTTAAGACATAGCCTCCTTTGGAATAAGACAATCTTCCGTTGAAAATCATACCAACGTTCGTTAAATTGGCATCTGCCACATACACACTTCCTCCTGTAGAACTGGTGATGTAATTTTTCTGACCTAAAAGGTAATTCAAAAAGTCGGTATTCGACATCAGCAGCTTTTCATTGGCCAGATGTTCTCCATACGTGGCAAAACCTTCATTCAGCCAGATATCGTTCCAGGCTCCGCAGGTAACTTTATCTCCGAACCATTGGTGGGCCAACTCATGTGCAATCAGCCCTCTGCTCCATCCGCCCATAGAAGACATGGTCTGATGCTCCATTCCGCCGCCGGCCTGGAACTCCATGTGTCCGTACTTTTCATTTCTGAAAGGGTAAGGGCCAAAATACGTTTCAAAAGTATTCATTACCGTTTTTGTCCAGTCGATATTACTCATATTGGTCGTATTCGTGGAGGTAGACGGAAAGATATAATTGATAAACGGAAAAGGAGGATTCCCCATCGTATCCGTCAGCTTTACAAAGTTGGTTACTGAAAATGCAATCAGATAGGCTGCGGTAGGATATTGGGTACGCCAGAAGGTCAGTTTTTGTCCGTTTCCTAAAACGGTTTCGGCCATCAGCTTCCCGTTTGACGCAACACTGTATTGGGAAGGGGTCGTGATTTTAACATCCACCCTTTCGATTTTATCATTTAAGCTTTGTTTGGTCGGAAACCAGTCCTGTGCTCCGTAAGGCTCGCTTAACGTGGAAAGGACAGCCGTCCCGCCCTGGGTTCCGTTGAAAAAGGCATTGTTCGCCGTAGTCGGCGCACCTGAATAGGTGATCGTAAGAGAATCCAGCACATTGGCAGCAAGTGCCGACTGAAAATTGATCTTTACTTCTTTTGTTGAAAGCTGCTGAAACGCCAGTGTATTCCCGTGATACTGAACCTGGGAAACCGTCATCTGGTTATCCAGGTCAAAATAGATATTGCTCATGCTCTGATTCGGCTTAAAATGAGAGGTCACCGAACCTGAAACATTATATACCGCCGGATTTATGGTGAGATCAAGCCGCTGATACCGCAGGTCATAATTCAGCGTATTGGGATTGGTATTTCCTACAGCCATTTTGCCGGCAAAAGATTTCATTTCTTTCGCCATCATCGCTTTCCGTTCTATATTTTCATTCTGAGCACAAAACTGCTGAAAAACAAAAACGCTCAGCACCAAAAAGTAAATTTTTCTCATTCTTAAATTAATTGTATCAAAGATATAAAAAAACCTTTCAATCATTGATTAAAAGGCTTTTATATTAATTAAATTTTAATTTTTCTATAAATCCAGCGCGGGCTCCAGTATTTTTTCCATTCTTTTCTTTACCATATCTACCGATCCTGCGTAATTGTTGACCATCAGGGAGAAAACGAGTGTTTTCCCGGTGTTCGTTTTCATATATCCAGCCAACGTTTTTACTTTATTCAATGTTCCTGTTTTGGCGAAAACCTGCCCGTTTCCAAGACCGTTGAACATTCTCTTCAGGGTTCCTGACTGTCCTCCTATCGGTAAAGAATTCAGATAGGTTTTATAAAATTTTTCATCCATTAAAGAAGTAAGGAATTTAGCCTGTGCAATCGGCGTTACGTTGTTGCTTCTGGAAAGTCCGCTTCCGTCGATATAATTCAGGCCCATCATATCAAACCCATGGTTTTTCAGATGTTCCGTCACTACTTTTCTTCCCGATTCGGTAGTCTGATCGCCTAAGCTCTGAAAACCTACTGTTTTTAAAAGAGCTTCAGCCAGGCCGTTGTCACTGTGCTGATTGGTGTAATAAATAATATCCGCTAAGGTAGGAGATTTATACACCGAAACCATTTTTCTGTCTTCAGGATTGGCATCTGTCATCTTAGGAATTACTTTTCCGTTTACGGGAATGCCGCTTTTCACCAGCGTAGTCCTGAAGGTATTGGCAAGAAAAGCAGGCGCATCAGGCAATTTAGTGGTTAGGATTCCGTTGCCTTCATACTTATCGGCATATACCATCTGGTTATTGTACGGAGAAACATAGAAGAATTTTTTCTCTGCAGTAAGGCCGGCTGATTTTTTAACGATCAGTTTTTCATTGGACGGGTTGATCTCACGCGTGGTTCCTGCCGGTAAATAGTAATTGTTGTTTTCCAACCAGACAACATTTTCCGGAAGCCTCGAAATATTGCCTTTGAAAAGCGCTGTCTGGATGATGATATCACCATTTACTTTTTTAATTCCTTCGCGGGAAAGCCCTTCTCTGAAATCGGTTACAATATCCCTGTATGCCCATGCTCCGCCTTTATTGGTCCCCAACGAAGGGTCGCCGCTGCCTACGATATAGAGATTTCCGTTTAAGACCCCGTTTTCGTCTACACTTCCGGAATATTCCAATTGGGTATTCCAGCGGTAGTTTTCGCCCAGCATGCTCATGGCGGTTTCCGTCGTCAGCAATTTGGTAGTGGAAGCCGGAACCAGCGGGGTATTTTCATTATACGAAGAGATCACCTTCTTCGTTTTCGGGTCGTACACGACGAATCCCCAGGTTGCATTTTTCAGCACCGGATCGGCCATCATCGTGTTTACATTAATGTCTACAAGTTCTTTGGCCGACAGGATCGTTTTCTCCACCATGGAAGTGATGGGAGAAGGTAAGTTTAAACTGCTCTTCTGATTGTCGTAAGCCTGAGAATACAGAACGGTAGAAACGGTAGACTGTGCCAGGAAAAACCCTGAGGCCAACACCGCGACACTTGAAATATATTTTCTGAAATTTACCATCTATTCTTTCATTTTTGCTATATTTTGGATGTGATAACAGTCAATGGGTTAAATCGGAAAGTTAAACGCCAAACATATAATCAACGGCCAAATGTAGAAAATATTGTTGTATGGCAGTTCAGTAGACTATTATAAAAAGTCTATAAATTTTGTTAAAGTATGTTAAAAATCCACAAAAACGTCTTTTTTAATACTTTGATAAGCAGGGATTTCCTCAAATTCCCTGATGCTGGCCAGTACCAGTTTTTTATATTCCTCATACTTTTTGCCCCGTGGAAGCTTGAGCATGATCTGAAACTGATACAAATTGTTCAGCCTCGCAATCTGCGCTTTTTCCGGACCTAAGATACAGTCTTCCGGCAGATATTTCCTGAGAATGGAACCTAAAAACTGGGACGCTCGGTTGGCTTTGTCTTCACGCCGGTGCTTCAGTTCGATCATGATCAGTTTTGTGAAAGGCGGGTAATGGAACTTCTGCCGTTCCGTGAGGATATATTTGTAAATCTTGGCCGGATTGTGCATTTTAAGAAGCTGAAAAACCGAATGTTCGGGATTGAAAGTCTGGATCAGGATTCTCCCTTTCCCGGAAACCCTTCCCGCTCTTCCGGAAACCTGGGTGATCAGCTGATAGGCCCTTTCTTCCGCCCGGAAATCCTGAACGTACAATAAAGAATCCGCCTTCGGAATGGCAACCAGCTCGATATGATCGAAATCCAGCCCTTTGGAAATCATCTGGGTTCCCACCACAATATCGGTTTCCCGGTCTTCGATTTTTTCGTACAGCTTTTCGTAGGCAAACTTCTTGCGCATGGAATCCACGTCCATCCGGTCCACCTCGTTATCCGGAAACAGCTTGGAAACTTCCTCGTGGATCTGTTCCACTCCTACTCCTCTTTCGTTGAGGTTTTCGGAATGGCATTTCGGGCAGGTTTTCGGTTTGGAAGCCCGCTGGCCGCAGTAGTGGCATTTCATTTCATTGGCTGCTTTGTGGTAAGTCATCACCACGTCGCAGTTGGAGCAGTAATTCACATAACCGCAGGTCTCGCACTCCACCACATTGGCATAGCCCCGGCGGTTGTGGAGCACAATGGCCTGATTCCGCTCTTCCAGCACTTTTTTGATCTCATCGATCAGGTACAGCGAAAAATTTCCCGATACCTTTTTGGAATCCTGGGCTTCTTTGAAATTGATGATTTCATATTCCGGAAGGTTAACGTTGCCGAAGCGTTCTTCCAGGAAAATATATTTCATTTTATCCTTACGGGCATTGTAATAGCTTTCCACGGAAGGGGTTGCCGAACCTAAGATCACATGGGCGTCATAAAAATTCCCAAGCACCAGAGCCGCATCTTTCGCATTGAAATACGGCGACACTTCCCTCGGCCTGTAGGCAGAATCGTGTTCTTCATCCACCACAATCAGGCCCAGATTCTTAAACGGCAGAAACAGGGAATTCCGGGTTCCGATGAGCACCCTGATGTCGTTCTGCCGGATTCGCCGCCATACTTCCACCCTTTCGAAATCGGTAAGCTTCTGGTGGTAAAAACCGAGCTGACGGCCGTATTTTTTTTCCAGCCGCTGCGTGATCTGCTTGGTCAGGGATATTTCGGGAAGCAGGAACAGGACATTTTTCCCTTCGTTGATGCATTCTTCAATTTTCTCTAAATACAGATGTGTTTTTCCCGATGAAGTCACGCCGTGGAGCAGAACATTTTTCCCTTCTTCAAAGGCTTCATCGATTTCCGCTCTTGCTTTTTTCTGGAGTTCTGAAAGTTCTTCGAGCTCCTCGATTTCGCCTTCATAACTCTCCAGCCGGTCTTTCTGCATATAGTATTCTTCGACCAAATCTTTATTGGTCAGGGCCTTCAAATGGGAACTTCCGAAATACCCGTCTTCAAAAAGTTCCGATTTTTTGAGGTGAAGGTCCGGATTTTCGGTCTGCTTCTCCAGGATATGGAGAAAAAGGTCTTTCTGTTTTTTGGCTTTATTTAATTTTAATAGAATCTCGGTCAGGTTCTGGTTCTTCAAAACCTCATCTTTGATCTTTACATAAGCGATTTCTTTTGCCTTGTATTTTTCCGCAATTTTCTCATCAATTTCGATGTACTGCAGATCAATTAACGAATTGATGGTCTTGATGATATCCTTTTTCGGAATGAAGGCTTCAATATCGGTAAGGTTGATCAGCTGGCGGACTTCCAGTGCCTGGATGAGATACATTTCGTTGACGTCGAGATTTTCGAAATCAACGGTCGTATTCGGTTTGAGCTTCAGGTACGTTTCGCTTTCCAGCTTCAGGGAAGAAGGAAATGCAAAACGGTAGATTTCTCCCAGCCCGCACAGGTAATAGTCGGACAGCCAGTTCCAGAACCGGATCTGCTCCTCTGGGACAATCGGCTGATCGTCCAGCAAACTGATGACTTCTTTCGCAATAAACGTTTCGGGCGCATGGTCGTGAAGTTCAAATACAATTCCCGTATAGATCTTTTTCCCGCCAAACGGTACCAAAACCCGCATTCCTAACTGGATTCCGGATATTAATTCTTCAGGAACCTTATAGGTAAAAGATCCTTTCAGGTTCAACGGTAAAATAATCTGGGCGTAATTCAAGGGAAGTATTTAAAGTGTAAAATTAAAATTTTCCGGAGAGAAGTGCAATTTTTAAGGAAGGTAAATGGGAGGATTTTCTACTTTTTCCGGAAGCGGCTGATTTATTTCACGGCTTGGAGTCCGCAAAGATTTAGTTGAGATCGATACGCGCCTTTTAAGGCCGCAAAGGCGTTTGACTCCGTTTAATCTTCGGTTTTAGTCAGCAAATAAGCAGCGGATTAGTTCGATATATCTCTCGTAGATTTAGCAGATTTTTTCTCATATAGCCGCATCATCCTCTTATCCTGCAGAAGATCATTTATTTTCAGTCAGTTAAAGACCATGAATAATTCCATTCAATAATAAGATCGTGGGTTGTGATATTGAAAGGAAGAACTTCCATCTTCCAGTATCTGACATCCGGCCTGTTACATCTTACTTCCACTTCAGATTCCGGTTGATTTTTACACGAAACTTAAAACAAAAGAAGACTGCCCTAGCCCGGATAGGAACGGCATCCTTTTTTGTTTTTTTACTGATGCTGACTGTCGGGGCAAAAGCTGTAAAAACAAAAAAGATACAGTGGATAGCCGGATTAAGCTCCGTAAAAAGTTGGAGGGGTAGAGAGTGAATGAGTGAGTTTGAGAGTGAGAGAGTTGAAGGGTTTGAGAGAATGTGTGTATAATAGAGAGTGTTTTGAAATCAGGTTAAAAGAAAAATTGTGTTATTTCGTACCAGATGGCAGAGGTAAAAAGACCAATAATGATGCTAAAGCCGATCGTCAGGTTGGTGAGTTTGGTGTTGAGCCGGAACTGTTCTGCGATGATGCTTGAGGTGACCACAGTAGGCATTGCGGCCTCAAAGACGGTGATTTTTGCCACATCGCCTTTGATGCCGGCCAGTAAGGCAAGCCCTAATACGAGTGCCGGAGCCAGAATCAGCTTATAGAACATAGAAACGGACATCTGGGGAATGAGTTTTTTCCAGCCGTTGAATTTCAGCTGAAGGCCTACAGAAAATAAAGCCAGCGGGCTTACGGTGGCCGCCAGTTTGTCGAAGA
>JAKOOG010000133.1 GCA_022701545.1 Weeksellaceae bacterium
TAGACTTTTTGCCCACGCTTTCTCTTTTTGTACCTTGAATTGTAATAGATTTCATTTATAAAAATTTAAAAAATTGTTTCAATTTGAACCTGCAAAACCATGAATATCAATCAGATGATAAATTTACTGCTAATTGACTGGTGCTCATGAACCATCTTCATAACGTCTGCAAATAATGGGGCGCAAGATAGCACTTTTATTTTAGTTGACAAATTATTTTTCACAGGAATTGAGTCAGTTACAATTACTTCCAGCAATCTTGAGTTCTCAATATTATCATATGCCTTGCCTGAAAGAACACCGTGCGTAGCCATTGCCCTTACGGATTTAGCTCCTTTTTCAATCAGGATATCAGCGGCTTTGCAAAGTGTGCCTGCCGTATCGATCATATCGTCAATAAGGATTACATTTTTACCTTCCACATCTCCGATAAGGAACATTTCTTCCACCACATTGGCTTTTTTTCTTTCCTTGTAGGCAATAACTACGTCTGCACCTAAGTGTCCTGCATAGTTTTTTGCTCTTTTTGCCCCTCCCATATCCGGGGAAGCAATGGTAAGGTCTTCCAGGTTAAGATTCCTGATATAATCCACAAAAATTGTGGAAGCATACAGATGATCTACCGGAATTTCAAAGAATCCCTGGATCTGGTCTGCATGCAGATCCATCGTCATTACCCTTGTTGCGCCTGCAGCAGTCAACAGATTGGCAACCAGTTTTGCCCCGATGGGTGCTCTCGGTTTGTCTTTCCTGTCCTGTCTTGCAAGCCCGAAATAAGGGAGTACAACGGTAATGCTTTTTGCAGAAGCTCTTTTCGCAGCATCAATCATCAGAAGAAGTTCCAGAAGATTGTCTGCCGGGGGAAATGTAGATCCAATCAGGAAAACCCTTCCTCCTCTTACGGATTCATCCAAAACGGGCTCAAATTCTCCGTCGCTGAATTCCTGAAAGTTGATTTTCCCTAATTGCTGCCCGTAATGCTGGGCAATTTTCTCTGCCAAGTCCTTACTCGTCCTTGTACTAAATAGATAACTTAACTGATCGGCCATTTTTACTTTTTAAAAGATTTTGCAAATTTAAAAAAAAACCACAAGAATTACTCTTGTGGTTTCTAAGTTTTTATTTTATCAATAATTACGGGAAGGTAACTCCGGAATACGTATTAGGATTTACCTGTGGTAATGTTGATTTGTATTTCTCATTAATCGTTTTAATAAACTCATTGGCTATGATGGCATATCCTCTTCCGGTAAGGTGGATACCATCCAGGGAAAATGCACCGCCGCTTACAAAAGTCGCCGTATATTTCACTCCATCCCAAACGATTCCCGATTTGGAATTAAGCTCTTCCATCTTCGCATTCATATCTACAAATGCAAGATTTTTGGAAGCAGCCACATTTTTTATGGTCGTATTATATGCCAGTGTAGCAGTTGTTACTTTCGCAGCTTCAGCTTCCGTTAATACAAGTTTATCTTCTAAAGGAACAGATGTACCTCCTCCTGCTGTTGGATTAAGAACCTGGCTTGCCGGTAATAAAATGAAATCTTTCGCAGTGGTCTGTCGGTATTTCGGAAGTCCCGGAACTGTTGATAAATCTTTATCGGCAATTACAGCTCCATTAGCTATGGCTCCTGCTGTAAACTTTATAAGCCTTCTCTGATATTCAGCATCATTAATAGCTCCCAAGGTTTTTGCCTGAGCCAGGCCTGCATTATATACTGCATAAGCACTATTCAATTGAGTGACTTGAGCGGCAGTAAGGTTTGTAAGTGGCATTGCCGGCACTCTTGTAAAATACGGTACACTTGTTACGTTAGGAATGTTGGCTATAATTCCTTTTCTTGTTGTTCCTGCAGGAAATAACAATCCTACTAATGCTGTATATGAATTGGTAAAGCCAACACCGACAGCTCCGTCAACCGGAGTAATCGGGTTAGAACCGTCCCCGCCTGAAGTTGCATATCCCAACACATCATTATTCCCGATCCACAAAGAAATAAAAGTAGGATTCTGTGCCAATGCGTCACCAACCACAGAGGCCGTAGCAGACGAAGCAAATCTTGCAAAATAAGGATTTGCAAGCCCTAAAGAAATATTTGCGGAACTGCCGTAACCCGGAGCCAGTAAATGAAATACCTTCGCACCCGGAACTCCCATATTCTGATAAGGCCCTCCCGCAGTTACATTATCCAATGCTGCTGCCGGACTGTTAGGTACAGGGCTCAATGCCCCGTTTACTATTTTAAGTTCCAGCTTACCCGGAAATCCCGGTATGCCTATAAATCCGCCAACATTATTAGGCATTAAAGGCTGTTTAAATTCACCTCCGCCTGCAAGCTTCATCTGTGCAGCAATCATTGAAGGGTAAGATTCATTCTGTCCGGAACTGTAAAGCGCTCCGTCCCGGTATCCGGATGTCAGAGAATTGCCAAGTGCGATATATCTAGAGAAATCGGCTTCACCCTTAGTGACAACCACATCATTTACGTCATTATCAAAATCATTTTCGCAGCTTATCGTAAAAAGCATTGCGGAAACGGCCAATGTAGAAATTATAATTTTTTTCAT
>JAKOOG010000179.1 GCA_022701545.1 Weeksellaceae bacterium
CCGACCGATATGAAAGCGTGGTGGATTGCCGCCGATTACGATTCCCAGGAATACCAGCCGCAGACTACCAAGATTTCCGAAATTCCGGCAAGATGGCCAAGCTCTTTCGACAGCAATGCCTCCCAGCAGATGGTGCCGAACGCGGTACAGTCGCCGTTGATGCTGAAAAAAGAAGGCAAGGAACCATTATATGTAAACTTAGGAGAAGCCGCCGTACTGGATTATCCGGCTTCCAACCTGGAAGTGGATGCCGTGAATTTCAAATTCAAAACACATCTGACCCCGGACCGGCAGGGTGCCAAAGGCTATATCCAGACCTCCTCGGTTTCGCCGTGGAGAACCATCATCGTTTCCCCGAAAGCGGAAGAAGTGCTGGGTTCCAAAATGATGTTCAACCTCAACGAACCGACAAAATATACCGATACGTCCTACATTCACCCGACCAAATACATGGGTGTATGGTGGGAAATGATCATTGGGAAATCCCAGTGGGCCTATTCCACGGCGGAAAACGTTCACATCGGCGTAACGGATTTCTCCAAACTGACTCCGAACGGGAAACATGCGGCCAATACAACGAAAGTAAAAGAATACATCGACTTTGCAGCGGAGAACGGCTTCAAAGGATTATTGATCGAAGGCTGGAACGTAGGCTGGGAAGACTGGTTCGGGCATTCCAAGGAATTCGTTTTTGATTTCATTACCCCGTATCCGGATTTCGATATCAAAGCGCTGAACGATTATGCCCATTCCAAAGGCATGAAGCTCATCATGCACCATGAGACCTCCGGTTCCGCCACCAATTACGAAAGATGGGCAGACAAAGCCTTCAAGCTGATGAATGAGTACGGCTATGACGCGGTGAAAACCGGTTATGTCGGTGACATCATTCCAAGAGGCGAGCACCACTATTCCCAATGGACCATCAACCATTATTACAGGATTGCACAGAAAGCGAACGAGTATAAGATCATGGTGAATTCCCACGAATCCGTACGGCCTACCGGGGAAAGCCGCACCTACCCGAATTATATTTCTGCCGAAGCGGCAAGAGGGACCGAATTTGAAGCCTTTGCCGGAAACAATCCAGACCACCAGACCATTCTTCCGTTTACCCGGTGGATGGGCGGGCCGATGGATTACACGCCGGGGATCTTCCAGACCAAACTGGATTACTATTTCCCGGGCGACAAACGTTTCGTGAAAACCACCCTGGCCAAACAGCTGGCCCTGTATGTCGTGATGTACATGCCGTTGCAGATGGCTGCCGATTTACCGGAGAATTATAAAAGGCATATGGATGCTTTTCAGTTCATCAAGGACGTTGCCGCCGACTGGGACGATACCAGAATCTTGTCTGCCGAGCCGGGGGATTACATCATCACGGCGAGAAAAGCCAAAGGTACTGAAGACTGGTTCATAGGCGGGATTACCGATGAGAACAAACGCGAATACACCGTGGATTTCTCGTTCCTCGACAAAGACCGTAAATATGAAGTAACGGTATATGAAGACGGAAAGGATGCGGATTATGTCAACAATCCTCAAAGCTACAACATCTACAAAAAGACGGTTACCAGCAAGTCTAAGATCAAGATCAACATGGCGAGAAGCGGTGGGTTTGCCATCTCTGCGAAGCCGGTGAAATAAAACGGAAGTCTCCTGGAATGCATTGTTTTTCAGGAGCTTTTTCCCGCTCTCCGCTCATACTCCTCGCACCGCTGCATGGCCATCCCCGCTGTGGGGTAACCGCTGCGATCGGGGCTATGGGCGGAGAGTTTTTTAAGAAACCCTCGTGAAAATACATCCGGATCAATTCCGGAGTACGGAAATAAAAAATCAGCAGTATTTTCAAAACAACACTGATTCAAGAATAGTAAAATATGAAAAAAATATACCTCACCTTTGCCCTTTCGGCGGCTTCCCTGGCTTTTTCCCAAAAAGCGCTGGACCGCGTGGAACCGGCGTTCTGGTGGAAAGGAATGAAAAACCCGGAGCTTCAGATCCTGGTTTACGGGAAAAATATTGCCAATAATGAAATCGAACTTTCTGACGGCATTCAGGCCAAAGAGATCCGCAAAGTGGAAAACCCGAATTACGTTTTTGTAACCGTGAACACCAACAAGATCAACGTTCCGAAATTCAATATTACCATCAAAAACGGCAGGAAAAAAGTAGGTTCCTATACGTATGAACTGAAAGAGAGAAACCCAAACTCTGCCAACCGGCAATCGTTTACCTCAAAAGATGTTATGTACCTCATCATGCCCGACCGCTTTGCCAACGGTGATGAAAAAAATGATTCCAGGCCCGATCTTACGGAAAAAGCCAACCGCAGCCTTCCCAACGGACGACACGGCGGAGACCTCAGGGGAATCATCAACAATCTCGATTACATTCAGAATTTAGGCGCCACCTCAGTATGGCTCACCCCGGTGAATGAAGACAACGAGAAAGTCTATTCCTACCACGGCTATGCCCAGACCGACCTCTACAAAATCGACGGCCGCTATGGTACCAACGAAGAGTACCGGGAACTCTCCCAAAAGCTCAACCAACGGAAAATGATGCTGGTAATGGACTATGTGACCAACCACTGGGGAATTTCCCATTGGCTCATCAAAGACCTCCCGACCAAAGACTGGATCCATACCTTCAGCGATGAAGAAAAAGGCTTTAAACGGTCCAACTATAAAACGACCACCCAGTTCGATACCAATGCTTCGGAAATTGATAAGCAGACCGCTTTGGACGGATGGTTTGACACAACAATGCCGGACATCAACCAAAGCAATCCGCTGGTATTAAAATACCTTACCCAAAATGCCATCTGGTGGATCGAATATGCCGAGCTCGGCGGGTTCCGCGTAGATACCTATCCGTATAACGACAAAGAAGCAATGGCCCAATGGGCCAAAGCCATCACCGATGAATATCCGAAGTTCAACATTGTAGGAGAGACCTGGCTCAGCAGTCCGGCCTATATTTCCGCCTGGCAGAAGGATTCCAAAACCGGGGAAGCTGCCCATTACAATTCCCATCTTCCATCCGTGATGGATTTTATGCTGTACGGCGATCTGCCTAAAGCCATCAGAGAAAAGGACGGCTGGGACAGCGGGATGAGCCGGATTTACAACAGTCTGGCCAGCGATTTCCTGTATCCGGACATCAACAACGTCATGGTCTTTTTCGAAAACCACGATACCGAACGGTGGAACGAAATCTTCAATGCCGATCCGAAAGCCTACAAGCTTGGATTTACCCTGATTTCAACTGTCCGCGGAATTCCCCAGATCTATTACGGTTCCGAAGTAGGAATGCGCGGCGATAAAAACAAGGGCGGCGATGCCGATATCCGCAGGGATTTTCCGGGAGGATGGAAAACCGATCAGCAGAATGCCTTTAACCCATCATCCCAGACCGCCGACCAGAAAGAATTTTACCAGTTTACCCGTAAATTATTGAACTGGAGAAAAGGAAAGGACGTCATCCATACCGGGAAAACCAAAAATTTTGTTCCTAATGATAATGTTTTTGTCTACTTCAGATACAATGACAAGGAAAGTGTTATGGTCGTTCTCAACAACAATGATCAGGAAAAAACCGTTGATGTAAAACATTTTGCAGAATCGCTGAACCAGTTTGTAACAGGAAAAGATATCATTACAGGGAAAGAATTTTCCGTGAAAACCAATTTCGTCATTCCTGCCAAAACCTCCATGGTCATCGAGTTAAAATAACAGATCAAACCTCATAGGTTTTCAAAACCTATGAGGTTTATAAATAATCCAACATGAAAAAAACAACCATACTTTTTACCTTTCTACTGATGATGCTCAGTTTTCCGGCCGTTTCAGCCCAGGCAAAATATGCCGGTGAAAAAACGGCGATTGGTACCATGCTCGATGGCTTCAACGTCGCAGCGGCAAAAGCCGATTTCAATACCTACTTCAATTATTTCGCAGACGAATCCACATTTATCGGAACCGATGCGACGGAAGTCTGGGACAAGAAAGCCTTTATGGTTTGGGCAAAACCGTATTTCGACAAAAAATCCACCTGGAACTTTACCTCACTGAAAAGAAACATCCATTTCAGCAAAGACGGAAAGCTCGCTTGGTTTGATGAGCTGCTCGATACCCAGATGAAGATCTGCCGGGGTTCGGGTGTGGTGGAAAAAATCAACGGACAATGGAAAATCAGGCAATATGTCCTTTCCGTGACGGTTCCGAATGAAGTTGTGGATAAAGTCGTTGCCGAAAAAACGGCAATTGAAGATATATTAATTCAAAAACTGAAAAAATAATGGCAGAAATGGTAGGAAAACTCGATTCCGGTAAATTCGGAAGAGTGAAAAAGCCTGATTTATCCATGCTTCAGATCATCAACATGAGCATGGGGTTCCTGGGAATCCAGATGGCTTTCGGGCTGCAGAACGGGAATGCCAGCCGGATCCTGGCCAACTTCGGAGCCGATGTGCATGAACTGTCATGGTTCTGGCTGGTGGCTCCGGTTACGGGACTGATTGTCCAGCCGATCATCGGCCACATGGGCGATAATACCTGGAGCCCGCTGGGAAGAAGAAAACCGTATTTCCTGATCGGTGCCATTCTTTGTGCCATCGGGTTGGTTATGCTCCCGAATGCAGCGTCGGCGACCCAGATGATGGCGGCCAATGTATTGCTCTTAGCCGTTATTTTCCTGGCGATGATGGATGCTTCCATTAATGTGGCGATGGAACCGTTCCGTGCATTGGTAGGCGATATGCTGCCGAAACATCAGGGCACCATCGGTTTTTCCGTACAGACCATCCTGATCGGGATTGGTGCAGTGATCGGTTCTTATCTGCCGGACTGGCTTACCCAGCTCGGCGTTTCAAATGAAGCCGCAGCAGGTTTTGTAGCAAATAATGTCATCTACTCCTTTTACGTAGGAGCAGGGTTTCTTCTCCTGACCATCATTTACACCATTGTCACCACCAGAGAATACTCACCTGCAGAATTTGCCGCTTTTGAAGGAGGAAAGGAAATCGCACCGCCAACAAAATTTATGGAAATCTTCAAAGATTTCTCCAATATTCCGCCTCAGATGAAAAGGCTTGGGATCGTGCAGTTCTTTTCCTGGTTTGCCCTCTTTACCATGTGGGTATTTACCACCAGTGCGCTGGCCACCCACCATTTCGGATTGTCGCCGGACGATACCCACTCAAAAGCCTTCAACAATGCGGGTGACCTTACCGGGAAACTCTTTGGGATGTACAACCTGTGGGCAATTCCTTTCGCCTTTATCCTGACGCCACTGGCCAAATGGATCGGGAAGAAGCAGACCCATGCTCTGGCGCTGGCTTTCGGAGGAACCGGACTTATCCTGATGTATTTCATCAAAGACACCGGTCTGCTCTGGATTTCCATGATCGGATTGGGCTTTGCCTGGGCAAGTATTTTAGCAATGCCATACGCCATGCTGATCGAAGTAATCCCGCAGAAAAAAATGGGTGTATACATGGGGATTTTCAACTTCTTTATCGTAATCCCTCAGATCATCAACGGTGTATTCGGCGGGCCGATCGTCAGCGGCGTATTTGGAAAAATGGCCATCGATTACGTCGTCGTAGGAGGCGTCTGTATGCTGTTGGGCGCGATTCTGACCCTGATTTTCATCAAATCTGAAAACGAAACCCCGAAAGAAATCGAAGAGGAAATCCAACAGGTGCATTTTTGATGCTGTTTTATCACGAGTTTGGATTAGAAATCAGATAAACGGATTGGAAGAGGGAAACCGGATACCGCAAACTTTCGCTGGCCTCTGGCTCAAAAAAAAATTAAATATCATCGATTGACCTTACCCTAAAAGGATCCGATTTAAATCTGCTTTGCATAAAATAGGCTGTCCAAACTTTTTGGACAGCCTATTTTATGTGTAGTACAGATTTTAATACACTTGTTTGTCATCCCTGCAGGACATCTCAATATGGTATT
>JAKOOG010000161.1 GCA_022701545.1 Weeksellaceae bacterium
AATCAATTTATTTGAAAATATATTTTATTTGAAATTTTATAATACATTTATTTGGCATATTTTAAGCCTTGAATTTTATTGTATTGTTCACAAAAAACAAATATTCGCGGATGCTTTATTGAAACCAGTCTGTAAGTATTGCATAATTTTTACCCTGTTCAATTGTAAAAGAATGTTGAAAAACATGGCCTTCTGTAAAATTCGGAGACATAAAATCATGGAAAAGCAATACTGTATTGGGTGCAGTCGGAGGAGTAGCCGCAGTAATTCCTGCCGTACCGGTAGTTGTATGAGCCCAGATATTACCTATAGAGTTTCCGCCTGTTACTTCTACAATAGCCTCAAACAATATTCGATCGCCAGGATTCACACTTAGCTTTTTCCATGTTTCAATCCCGTCGGTTGAAATATAATTTACATTTTTATCCAGCGTATTTACGACGATATTCCCATTAATGCTTATCCTTATTCTTACCGCTGTTTTATAATTTCCGGAAACATTTGTGTTAGCATTTTCCCAGAAAAGAGTTGCTGAAGGATTACAATTTCCGATTTTAAACTTACTCTTTTCAGTAACTGTTATTCCGTCTGCTCCTGTTAACTCAACAGTCAGTTCATATTCACCCGGAACCGAAATATTCGGAAGGCTGATTACGTTGCCGCTGGCAGGTATTGGCGTTATATTATGGATGTAAGGTGCATCGGCTGATCCCTGGATTTTATAGGATGCCTTTGCTCCTATTATTGGCTGTGAAGATGTATAATCGATTGCAAATGAAATATTGCATTGTGTTGCTGCCATTTTAATCTTTTTTTATTTTTATTAGTATGTTTTATTGATAGCTAAAGGGGTGTTTTCAAAAAATCTGACACCCCATACTATATTTCTAAAAATTATAAACCTGTTTTAAAAAGTCTTCGTTATTAATCAGGAATACTTCCTTCACAGCAATCATTTCTAAAATTAATTCCGGTAATTACTACAGGAGCTCCTTGATACCAGCCTCTGATCGCTATTGCCTGAACGCATTCCTTATTGCTTACTTTCACTTTGATAACAGGAATCTGTTTCGGATCTAGATTATATAATGTATAGCTCATGGTTCCGTTGGCTTCCGGCTGCAACGGAATGAAACCTCCGTTATCCCAGAAATCCCAATTATACTCGTAGTTGGCAAAGCCGGTTCCGGAAAACGTAAAGTGAACTGTTGTTGCGGATGAACCGTTTGCCGGGTAATCGACAGCGCTCACTGATATATTTACCTGGGGCTGCGGAATCACTCTAATGCTGCAATCGGTCGGTTTTCCGTTTACGGTAAAGCTGATATCGGTATTGTAGAGTACCTCACTTACGGAAGACGGATCGAAAACATAGCTGCCGTTATCCCATTTCACTCCACCATTCAGGCCCGTACCTATCACCGCTTTCACTTCTCCGTTGGCAGGAGAAACCGTAAAGGGAAGAAGGCCGGAATCTGAGCAGACCGTTGTTTTCGGTAAACTTAATTTTACTTCAACTTTTGGGGTACAGCACTGATACGGAAGTGAAAAATCTGCGATAACCACCGAATCTCTTCCATTCTGCTCATATACCATTACAAAGGTTCCTCCGCGTTCAACACCTCTCCTATGCTCCAATCCCGGATGTTTATCCACATACTCGTTGAAATAGGCTTTATACAGATCTTTGTTGTTTTTCAATTCCATAAAGGATAGCAGCATCACATCAAATCCCAGCTGCTGTTGATTCCTAATCTGCGTAATCCGGTCAAAGGCTTCCTGATGGCCCATCCCCTGATGACCTTCAATATTATAAAACAAATTTTTGTCTATATTGAAATCCAACGGTTGCTGCACATGGGTATCGAGCGACAAATAACCTGAATCATATCCCGGATTATATAATGATGAGCGGTTGGCTGTTTTATCGAAATTCCAGGCTTTCAGAAATTCCGGAGTTACATTATAGTAAAACGGAACGGCCTTATTTCCTAATGGATTTAATGATTGCGATGGGGTGATTTTAATGGCTGCAGAAGTTTCAAAGCTATCTGAATATCTGAAGTTTTGCACCTGTTGCTTAAAGCGCTTAATCAAAACCTCTATTCTTTGGGTTGCTTTGTCATCATCCAAAACAGGTGAATTGTAAAACCGGTGTCTTAACGGATCCAGGCTAACGGATGACATTGCCTTTCCAAGCATAATGTGTTTCGGAAAAGAACCCAGATCCGGAATACACCTGGTAAAGGATTCAGGAAGCAGTTTCATAATTTCGGAGCAGGTATCCGTTAAATCCTTTATCACATCATAAGCGTATTGGAAGCCTGTCTTTTGTGCAAGACACGCTAACAATACCTCTTTAAAATACTGATGATCAACAGACTGAATCCCAAGCAATGTGGAGACCGCATTTATTTTTTTGAAAATATTCTCGCCGTAGTTGTTTCTCATCAGAACATCAGAATAAAGATTCTTCAGATCCACAGAGGTAAAATCTGTATCAATCCCTTTTTGCAGAATAAGCCGCTCTATGATAACCCTTTCCTGTTTCAGGTCTTCCATGATACCATCGATAAATAACGGATGCGGCTGCATCTTATCGTTTTCAAGGATTCGAGCGATCCCCCGTTTTGTCGTTACCAATACTTTAAGATTACGGATCTGCAGGATTCCATGATTATCACAATCCACGCCGCGGCAGGGCTTAACCTCTTTTTCATAATCTTCCAGATATAATAAAAGATACTTGTCTTCTATGCCGGAAAGATTACTTACAGGCTGAAAATCAGAATTAGCTTTCTGAGCGGTTGCCAGTTCCCAAAGTTCGATCTGCTTATTGTCCGCATCATAAAACGCCGGATATTTTACTTTAAAATTATCATACCCTTTAAAATGAGTGTACTCTTTATTATGTATGTCAATGGTTTTGAGATCGCTAACATATAGATCTTTGACCACAGCACTTGTATTGCTCAGGGTAAGCAGGTCGCCGTCGGTTGTAATGGCTGCACCCTGGGAAAGCCGTACCGCATTCAAAGAGCGGTCCTTATACACAAGTTCAGGTTTAAAACCGCATACGATACCAACCCCCTGCAGCATTACTCTTGATAAACGGTCCTGATCTTCAAAAAATTCCAGAAATTCATTAAACTGAGTTTCTTCGATGTATTGCCCTTTGCTGAACTTGCGGTATTGCGTTGATATATTACTTAATTGATTGTTCATTATTGCTAATTTTAATGATTTGGTAACCTCCCGGACAGAAAAACCTGCCCGGGAAATTATTTTATTTACTAGGACAAATACCTGAAACGCTCCACGCTGTATTTCTCAAAGGTGCATGAACAGTAACTTTGGCAAATCTTGGTAAAGGTTTATTTTTTGTGAAAGTTAACTGCCCGGCCCCATTCGACGGATTAGCGGTCTTAATATCTGCAGGATTTACTCCGGCACTTATCAGACTGCTGTTAGAGCCACTATGTCCGACAAAACCGCTGTCAAATTTGTTACCGTCCCATTCAATGATAAATCGATCCGGTACACTTACTGCGTTGTAATTAATACCGGCTAAGCCTGTATCTGTTCCAAAATCTATATTATACTCAAAAACACCGCTCTTGCCGTTATAGTTGAAATTTTCACTGCATGGCACCAGCTTCAGACCGCTTAACTCAACTTCAATGGTAACCTGGGTGCTACAGCCTGAATTTTCAGCCGTTACATTGAGAGATGTTTGATAAGTGGAATTCTCATTTGGAATAATTGGGAATACGTGTGCCACCAAATTAGCAGAAT
>JAKOOG010000185.1 GCA_022701545.1 Weeksellaceae bacterium
TGTATCATCACTTTAAGCTGGTAGCTAAGAATACCTCGAACATGTACAGCACTCAAGAAAAAATTCTAACCATTTACAAAAAAGAAACCTGGTCGGATATCGGTGGGATTTCTTCGGACGGAACCGACGGAATGATTATGCAGGGAACTTTTATCATCAGACCAAACATTTAAAAATAGTAATTATGTCAAAAAAAACAATACCACAGTTAAAGGAATATTTTAAAGCAGCAAAAAGACCGACAGAAGGTCAGTTTGAAGATTTATTGGATAGTTATGTACATCTGGACGCAACGACTTATTATAGAGAAAGTAATGATTTTAAATTTACTTTCCCCAATCAGCAGGCAAACCAGGCAATTGATATTTTATTAGGAAATCCTTATATTAATGGATGGTTTGAAGTAGAAATTGCAGGCTTTTATAATTACCAGAATACCGTAGGTGTCATAAAAAAACTTTTGGTTATGGGTGCCAATCCGGATAATGGTATTTGGTTTCCTTCTGTATCAAGAATAGTTGAAGCATCAGGCGAAATGGTAAATAATATTTATATTGATGAGTTAGTTTGGGATAGTAGTCTTAATCAGTATAAAATTACGATATATCATACCAATTCCAATGGTAACGATTATGCTTTAAGACTTATTCATCATTCTCCAGTTAAATCAATTGCACATGAAATCAGTCTATCTTCGGTTTATACCAAACCATTAACAGGTCAGCAAAAACATTATGTAAACTATAATGACAATCTGGGTATTGGCACTAAGAATCCTAAATCAAAATTGCAGGTCACTTCTGCTGCTTCAACCCCCGATCAATATGGCACTTTCTTAATCGGAGATGAAAGTGCACCTAATCTCCGGATGGGATATAATCAACAACATACATGGATTCAAAGCCATGCCGGTGCTCCTTTACAGGTAAATCCGATTGGAAATAATACGGTATTCAACAGAGATGGTGGAAATGTAGGAATTGGTACTGATAATCCTCAATCCCAATTACATCTGCAATTCCTGAACAGTGAGCCAAAGTCTGTTCAATTTGTTCAGTTTACAAATTATGTAAACACAATGAACGCAGCCATTCGTTACACTTGGTATAATGACTATTGTGATTTAGGCATTGTAAGAGGTGGTGGAACGGATATCTCGGCTTATGCTATTAAATTTAATGGTAATGAAAAAGCCAGATTTGCCGCAAACGGTAATGCAGCTTTTCAGGGAAAGGTCGAAGCCAAAGACTTTGTTGTTTCTGCTTCTCCGACTGCCGATTTCGTGTTCGCTCAGGACTATAATCTTCGGGGAATACAGGATTTGGAAAAATTCATTTCAGAAAAGCAGCATCTTCCGGAAATCCCTTCGGCAAAAGAAATGACGGAGAATGGTGTTACGGTTGGGGAATTCCAGATCAAATTGCTTCAAAAAATTGAAGAACTGACGCTATACACCATTGCTCAGCACAAAGAACTCGAACAATTAAAATCCCAAATAAATAAGACCAATGCCTAAAAAACTTATATCAGAACTAAAAGAATATTTCAAAGCGGCAAAGCGGCCTACGGAAAGCCAGTTTGCAGACTTTTTGGATAGTTATGCGCATTTGGAAGGTCCGGAACTTAAACGGATTACCAACAATATCAATACCGAAAACGGGTATCTGAAACTCAGAGGTATGGATAATTCTGTTGTAGCACAGATTTCTCTTCAGGATATTAAAACCAATATGGGAATTCCGAACAGCCTGGTACAGACCGTGAACGGGCAGACCGGTAGTGTTGTTCTGAATCTGGAAGGCTCTGAAGATCGAGGAAGCACAAGGGAAGGAATCCTTAAGTATTTTACTACAGTATCCAGTACGACGAATATTTTTCATATAAGATTACCGTATAGGATCGATACCCATCATGCCATGTACCATTTGAAGGCTACAGGCTATAATTACCAACAAGGAGATATTATCGATATTACTTGGGTAGGCTATTGTTATAAACCTTCAGGAAATATCATCAATAAAAAAACTCATGTAGCGATTTCTACCGCCATAACGGCCGGTCAGTATGTTGGGTCGGATCAGCATGTTTATCTTTGGTTTAAATTACCAGATACTTATTATTCAACATTCAAAATCGATTCGATGTATGTAGGAAACGGAGGAATTTTAAGAGAGGGTGATCTGACGCTTACAGTAAACAGCGCAGCCCAGCTTTAATTTTAAGCTTAATAAAACAAAATCCATCTCAAGATGCAGAAATTATTCTGCATCTTTTTTTGCTTTAACCACAAAAAAACCATCCTTAAAAGGATGGTTTTCGCAGACTCACAGGGATTCGAACCCCAGATGACTGAACCAAAATCAGTAGTGTTACCGCTACACCATGAGTCTCTGTTTGTTTTAGTGGTGCAAATTTACAGCTTTTTTCATGACATGCAAATACTTTTTAAACTTTTTTCTAAATTTACAGTACTTTTATAAACAGTAGTTATGCAGATCGATTTTAATAATCTCAATATGAATCAATTATCTTTCAACTCGGAATTTGAAGCCAAAATCCAAAATTTTCTGGAAGAATGGTTCTCGGATTCAGATACGGTAAAAGTTCAGACTTCCGGATCTACCGGAACGCCGAAGATTTTTGAGATCGAAAAAAAGAAAATGATGAATTCTGCAGAAATGACCTGTAATTTCCTGGAATTAAAAGAAGGAGCGATCGCCCTGATCTGTCTTCCGGTCGAATATATTTCCGGTAAAATGATGGTGGTACGGTCGGTGGTAAGAAAATTAAAGCTGGTTATTGCTGATCCTTCCGTACAACCGGTTGAACATCTGAACGATGAAATTGATTTCTGTGCCATGACGCCGCTGCAGGTAGAAAACTCATTGGATCAATTACATCTTATTAAAAATCTGATCATTGGTGGAGCCGCCGTTTCGGAAAGCCTTAAAAATAAAATTTTTCAGACTTTGTCAGCATCAAATGTGCCAACCAGAATATTTGAGACGTATGGAATGTCCGAAACCCTTTCCCATATTGCGTTAAAGCAGATTGCTCCACAGACGGAGGAATATTTCAAAGCTTTTGAAAATGTAGAAATTTCCACAGACGGAAGAGGCTGTTTAAAGATATTTGCGCCCAAAGTCAATTCAGAGATATTACAGACGAATGATTTAGTTGAAATTAAAAATGGGAACCGGTTCAGGTTTCTGGGAAGGGTGGATAACGTGATCAATTCCGGAGGGGCAAAAATTTTTCCTGAGCAATTGGAAGCATTGGTAAAAAAAGAAATTCCTAATGAAGCGGTCTTTTTAGGTATTGACGATGCAAGTTTGGGGCAGAAATTGATATTGGTTATTGAAGGAAGTCCATCTGAAGAGCTGAATCAAAGATTATCCGCTGTTAATTACCGCGAAAAATTTCATAAACCGAAGGAGATTATCTTTATTGAAAAAATTCCCAGGACGCCTAATGGAAAAGTCAATAGAATTGAGCTTAAAAAAACTTTAAATCATTAAAATTAAAATGAAAGATTTCACCAGAGAGCTCAGTTTCAAAACCTCCCGAAGTAGTGGCGCAGGAGGGCAGAATGTGAATAAAGTCGAAACTTCGGTAACGGTGCTATGGAATGTCCTGGAATCCGGATTTTTTAACGATAGCCAGAAAGATTTAATTCAAACCAAATTAAAAAACAGGATCAATGCCGATGGCTTGCTGTTCTTAACCGTTTCCGAAAGCAGGACACAGCTCGCCAATAAGAATAAAGCCGTCGAGAAAATCATTGACCTGGTGAACCGGGCTTTAATAATTCCGAAAAAGCGGTTTGCCACAAAGCCTTCCAGAAACCAGAAACAGAAAAGGCTGGATACCAAAAAGAAACTATCCGACAAAAAAGAAAACCGGAAGTTTAAGTATTAAATAAATACGCTTAAAGCAGGCTAAGCAACGATATCATTTGATAATTAATACCATCAGCCATACTATTTACGGAGAACTTCCGGCATCCAGCTTCCCTCTTTCAGCCTTATAACCGGCTGTTGTCTCAGTTCATGTAATTTTAACTGTTAAATTTTATTCGTTTATACCCTCAATTCAGAGATTCGGGTTATTTTTGCTGCAAATTTTAGAACTAATGATCAAAAAACTTATCGCATTGGGGATATTCTCCGTTTCATTTTTTTCTTTTGCCCAAAAAGTTTCCATCACGCCGTCTGTGGGTTATGCCTGGAGGCTTGCCAAAACATCGCCGGACCTTTCCAGAGACCAGAAAGAATATTTAAAAGGACTGAAAAGCGGGGTCAATTTCGACGTTGCTTTACGTTACGAAATAAATGCCGGATTTCTGATCGGGTTTAAATATTCCAACTACAGTGCCTCGACGAGCGGCAGGTTCAGTGTGGTAAATAATATGGGGAATATTGTTTCCGCCAACATCAGCACAAAAGACAACATCAATTTTTACGGTCCGGAGCTTACCTTAACCAACGACGCCCGCGAAACGAAACATAAATTTTTCATGTCTGCCGCTTTAGGAGCCATAACCTACACGAGTAAAACGGAAAACATCAAAGGAAAAGGAACTGCTTTCGGTGCCGAACTGGATTTTGCCTACCAATATCAGATCAATAAAAATATTTTGATCGGGCCTAAATTGGGGCTTTCCGGAGGAACATTAAGCAAATTCAGCTATAACGGCCAGACGGTGGAACTTGGCGATGACCAAAAAGAAAGCTTAGCGAGACTTTCTTTAAGCGCAGCCGCTACATTCCGTTTTTAAGTTTTATCTTTGCACAAATTTAAAAAAATGAGCAAACCGATAACTGAATTCATAGAAAAGTATTACCTGCACTTCAACGCAGCAGCTTTGGTGGATGCTTCCAAAGGATATGTGGCCCACCTGAAGGACGGCGGAAAAATGATGATCACTTTAGCAGGAGCCATGTCTACCGCAGAGCTTGGAAAAATACTGGCCGAAATGATCCGTCAGGATAAAGTGGACTTCATTTCCTGTACAGGAGCCAATCTTGAGGAAGACCTGATGAACCTTGTGGCGCACTCTCATTACGAAAGAGTTCCTCATTACCGGGATCTTACGGCTCAGGACGAGTGGGATCTTCTGGAAAGAGGGCTGAACCGGGTTACCGATACCTGTATCCCTGAAGAAGAAGCATTCAGAAGACTACAGAAACATATCGTTGAGATCTGGAAAGATGCTGAAGCGAAAGGAGAAAGGTATTTCCCGCACGAATTTATGTACAAGATGATCCTTTCAGGTGTTCTGGAGCAGTATTACGAAATCCCGAGAGAAAATTCCTGGATGATCGCGGCGGCAGAGAAAAACCTTCCGATCGTGGTACCGGGATGGGAAGATTCTACCATGGGTAATATTTTCGCATCATACTGCATCAAGGGAGAGCTTAAGGCGACTACCATGAAATCCGGGATCGAGTATATGACTTATCTTGCCGACTGGTACACGAAAAATTCGGCCGGAAAAGGCGTAGGCTTCTTCCAGATCGGAGGAGGGATTGCCGGGGATTTCCCGATCTGTGTGGTTCCGATGCTGTATCAGGATATGGAAATGCATGACATCCCGTTCTGGTCATATTTCTGCCAGATTTCAGATTCTACCACTTCTTACGGATCTTATTCCGGAGCGGTTCCGAATGAGAAAATTACCTGGGGTAAGCTTGATATCACGACACCGAAATTTATCGTTGAAAGTGATGCTACCATCTGTGCACCACTGATGTTCTCTTACATTCTGGAAAATTCTTAATACAGGAACTTATAAAATATACATAAAAGGCTTATCCGTAAGCCTTTTATTTTTTTTAGCTAGTGGATACAACCGGAAAAAATAAATTTGATGCACTGACGGGAATGCGTGCCGTTGCCGCGATTATGGTATTTGTTTACCATAACCGGAAATACTGGCGCAAAGACCTGCCGTTTGAAATCATGCGCTTTATCAGCGAGTGGCACATCGGCGTAACGGTTTTCTTTGTGCTGAGCGGTTTTTTATTGGCTTACCGGTATGAAGATTCGCCCCTTGAATCCGGGAAATCATACCTGAAATACCTGTTGCTCCGCATCGCAAGGATCTTTCCGCTTTACTGGATTTTGCTGACTGCCTTTTTTCTGGATGCAAAGTATTCCAAAGAGGTAGATACTTATTTTCTGCAGTATTCCCTTTTATATTCGCTATTTGAGAAATATTCAGTATCGGGAATCGTCCAGGCGTGGTCGCTTACCGTAGAATTTTGCTTTTACCTGCTGGCTCCGCTTTTATTTCTTTTGCTTAAAAAAAACTGGATGTACTGCATTTTGTTTTTGTCAGGGCTTTTTCTGCTGGGCTGGGGAACAGGATACGGGCTTCATGGATACACCGGAAATCCTGAAGGGTTTTTATATCCTCTGAAATTCATGACCGGAAGTACCTTTTTCGGCAGAAGCCCCGAGTTCTTTTTCGGAATGCTGCTGGCCTATCTGATGAAAAAAGAAAAGGGAATTCAATTTCTGAAAAGTCTGAAAAAACCAACCCTTACCGGCGGAGTTGCGATGGCCGTTTTAACCATTGCCATAGCCTGTTTCGCCCGTAATAATTTCATCCATGGTGTAGAACGTTGGGAAGGAAGGCTGATCCACGAATGGCTTTTACCGGTGGCGATTGCCCTGTTTTTCTGGGGATTGATGACCGAGAAAACGTGGGTTTCTAAAATGCTCTCTTCCAAAACAGCGATTCTCTTGGGAAATGCGTCATTTGTCTTTTACCTGATCCATCTCAGTTACTTTAACATGAAGCTGAAGTCATACATTTATCTGCCGGACCGCAACTTTGTACTCTTATGGATTTGTTCCGTCATAATTTATCTCCTCATCGAAAAACCTTTGTACAGTGGATGCCGGACTTTAATTTCAAAAATTAAATAACAATTTTAATCTAAAGAATTTACCAGGACAAAATAGCGGTAGGCAAGAATTCCTTTCTGAACTTTTGTCAGTTTATTCGGATCTTTATTACTTAGCTTTGGGAGGACCGCTTTGTTGATCTTATTCAAAAAACGGAAAAATGACTTTTTCATGATGCAGTATTTTGATAAAAGTATTCAAAAATTGTGCGATTTAGGTTAAAGTATAATTTTGGTTTTATTGAGAAGGTAAGATTAAAAAAAATTGCCTGCAAAATAACAGGCAATCTCTGAACTAACAATATTAAATTAATTATATCATTTCTCGATCACATTTAAGGATTTCCGTACATATTGGATTCCCCTCCGTCAATTGCGATAACCTGGCCGGAAACATATCCATTTTCATCGCTCAGTAAATAAGCGACCAGATGCCCGACATCCATCGGATCTCCCAGTCTTCTCGTAGGATTTCTGGATGCATATTCCTTTTCCGCAGCTTTCGGATCATCAGGATTTACCTGTTTGAAAGCTTCTGCAACCATCGGTGTTAAAATAGCTCCCGGTGCAATGGCATTGGTTAAAATATTATCTTTTCCGTATTCCAAAGCTGCATTTTTTGTCATCCCGGCTACGGCATGTTTGGTCGCTACATAGGCGGTCTGATTAATAACTCCTCTTATTCCTCCTACAGATGCTACGTTTACAATTCTTCCTCCTCCGTTTTTCTGCAGTTCAGGAATCACATATTTCATTCCGTAGTAAACGCCTAAAAGATTGATGTCGATTACTTTTTTGAAAACATTGATGTCATAATCGATTAAAGGGGCTTGTTTTCCTTCAATTCCGGCATTATTGTATAACCCGTCTACTTTTCCGAATGTTTTTACGGTTTCTTCAACATAATGCTTTACGTTTTCTTCAACGGAAACATCGGCGGCAACTGTTAAAAATTTGTTTTCCGGATATTTTGACTGTAAATCTGTCTTTGTTTGTTCTAAAGCTTCAGCGTTGTAATCTACGAGGGTAAGGTCGGCTCCCTGAGAAGCCAATACTTCTGCTGCAGCCAAGCCAAGGCCCATCGCGGCTCCTGTTACAATAATTACTTTTCCTTTTAAATTTGCCATCCTATTTTGTTTTGGTGTCATTGCTTCAATTTACAACAATAATAACAGACACGGTCTTGATCTATGATAAGTTTTAAAAGAATTCAGTAAACTACTAATTAAATATTTCCCGTGCTCTAAGCCTGCACGCTGAATTATTTCTTATTTTTAATTGATAAAAATGTACAATGAACGAAATCTTCAAAAAACAGGTCTGGGAAATTACCAGATTGGTTCCCAGGGGCCGGGTAACCAGTTATGGTGCAATTGCCAAAGCCGTCGGTTTTCCGAATCATTCCCGCCACGTCGGAAAGGCCATGGGCGGATGTCCCCAGGATGTTCCGGCACACCGCGTGATCTCAAGTTCCGGCGCCCTTTCAGTTCCTGAATTTCAGGAAAGGCTGGAAGCAGAAGGCATTGTTGTGGAAAACGGCAGGATTAAGAATTTCAAAACCCTGTTCTGGAATCCTTTGGAAGAATTGTAAAGAATCATTTACGGCTCAGGATATAAAAATTACGGTTGGGCCTGTTTTTTTAGCAGGAAATATTTTTACGCCTTAGTTTTGGGTTATAAAATAATACGCTATGAAAACAAAACTTCTATTTTCTGTACTTTTCTTATTGACCATCTGCTTTTTTAAGGCACAAATGGATGACAATTTTTATAAGCCGAATAAAGTATTCCGTCCTATAGAAAATGTTACTTATGAGGATTTCTCTATTCCTGTAGAAAACGATACGATTACCGGAATCATTTTAAAACCAAATTCACAAAAAATAAAAGCAACCGTCCTGTTTTTTCATGGAGCCGGAGGCAATGTTTCCTCTTATGTGTTTATGACCAAGCCTTTGGTGGATAAAGGTTTCCGGGTGGTAATGGTCGATTTTCGGGGTTATGGGAAATCAACCGGAAAACCTACACATTTGAATGTTGCAGCAGACGGACAGATCTTTCTGGATACAATGATAAAGAAACCTGGAATTGTAGGGAGTAAAATCATCCTTTACGGAGCTTCCCTGGGTTCACAGGTGGCTGCCCGTCTGGCCCGTACCAATAAAGACAAAATTAATGGGTTGGTCATGGACGGAAGCCTGTCTTCATTCACTGACATTGCGATCTATTATAAGCCGGAATACAAAGAGGTTATTTCGAAATATGTAATTTCTCCTTATGCTGCGAAAGAAGATCTCCAGGATACGGAAGGCTTACCTAAACTTTTCATTCACAGCAAAGAAGATAAAGATGTACCGTATGAAGAGGGTTTTGAAAATTATTCCAAAGCTTCTCTCCCCAAAGAGCTTTTTGAATATTCCGGGAAGCATCTGGAAGCTATGAAAGATCATTCCGGAAAAATTATTTTATCTATCGAAAAGATGATTAGCAAATAACATGAAATCAACGTAGAGATCAGGTTAAAAGGCTGGAAGAGGGAAGCGGGCAGTTTCCTTTGTCAGAAATATGATTACGGATAGTGCTGATGAAATGAAATCGTTTGTCATTCTATATAAAACCTCGACTGAATAGCCGTAGTTCTAATTTTTCGCTTCAGTAACCAGATGGATGTAATCTAAATATGGTCGGATTCTTGTTGTTTTTAAAGTCCCGAAGGGACGGCTTTTTTATAGGATAAGATAGAATCCTAAAACGGTATAATGAAAGCATATATTAAGCCGGATGCCGGAAGTTTCCATCAAAGGTATTGATAATCAAATAATACTATTTGTCATTAATTCTATTTAAAATCCTGACTCAATAGCCTTACTTTTATCTTAGATTCAATAATCCATTGAATAAGTAAAATACGACTGAAGTCAAGTTAGGTAAAGATACAAAACCCCCGGCGGAGCAAAGCTCCGCCGGGGGTTTCTATAAAAGATCGTCAATTTATTTTTCCAGTTGCTTATAACTTCTCTGGATGAAGTCGGTAAGCTCTTTTCCTTTCAGTAGATTCTGGGAAAGTTTGGCAAGATCC
>JAKOOG010000216.1 GCA_022701545.1 Weeksellaceae bacterium
TTCCAGGGTTTTCGCTCCACGATAGTAGTCTTTCAGCAGATTTATATATACTTTTGCTGCCCTTCTGTAATCTTTTTCACTGATGTATTTTTGGGCCAGTTCTTCGTATTTATTCCTGATTTTATCAAAAACAGACGCCTCCAGATAAATGTTTCCTCCTCTTTCGCCTTTTCTGCCAGAAGAATTCTTTTCTTTTTCCTTTTTTTCGAGCTGCATGATCACCCCAAGAATGATGAAAGCGACAATAATGAAAATGACCAGCGTACCAATCACACTCCAAAAGCTCTGATGGAACAGCTGCGCCAGGATTCCGATGATTTTGATGACGGCGAGGATAAAAAAAGCCGCCATAAATTTGTCTGTGAACTTCTGCCTATTCATCCTTATCCGATTTTAAAATGGTTTTGTCTTCGCTGAAAAGACGGTAAAGCAACAAGACGATGCCGATGATGAGAAGCCATACAAACCAGTTGTACCCGAACATCCCGATCAACGGATAAAAAATATACGCCAACATAACGACCAGCAGAATCATTAAAAAAATCTTGGTCCCTCCCGGAATATTCTCACCTCCCACATTCAGCGATTTTCTTTTAACAAAAAAGGAATATAGTCCTACCGCTCCCGTCATCGCAACAATCAACCAGAAAATCTCGGCAAATGAGGTACTTTTTTCTTCAGTTTTATTGTTTCCGGCATCCGGGGAGACCATCGGAGGCGGAACCTGCGGATACTCTTTCGTTCCGTAAAGCCTTCCGAGAGAATCTTCTATCAGAACAGCTTTCTTTTTCATGACGGTTTTTACAAGTCCTTCATCAGCCGGTTTTCCCGAACCGGTCTTCTGAATGGAGTCTGCTATTTTCTTCCTGATTTTCCCTTCGCTCTGAGCCAGATATTTTACGATCTTTTTCCGGTAGACCCGTTTGAGGGAATCCGTTGCAGCATCTGTTTTATCATTCAGCTTAAAGATATCGTTCTGGATTTTATCAATCGGTCTTCCGCCGTTTTTCAGGTATTCCTGATAACTTTTTTCATCGGGTCTGCTCATGCTTAATGATGCCTTCATGTGTTCCTTCATGAGTTCCCTCCTTTTTTTTCCGTACAGGGAATCAATCTTCAGATCAATATCCGTAACGCCAGACTTGTACGCGACCATGGGAGCCATCATGGTTTTATCGGGCTTTTGAACTTTTCCCGAAGAAATTTCAGATGATGCAGCAGGTGCGTCTGTATTAAGATTCATAAAAACCCTTGCAAGTCCAAGCATTAAAAGGACAACCCAGAAGACCCAGGCATAATTTCTTTTCGAAGATTTTTCGCTGGCAGCATCATTCTCTTTTTTACCGAAGAGTTTTTCCAGCCATGGAATCTTAAATTTGAAGATCCCGAAACCGTCTCCTCTCGATGTTCCCATAATATCGAGAGGAACGCCTAATTCAACCGCCCGGTCAGGGTATTTTTCAATATATTGTAAATACTTTTCGATTTCCTTTTTGTTTCCGGCCATCACCTTTTTCATGTCGAACGGAAGGTTCTTCATCCATTCCTCTTCGGTCTGCGGCTTCTCCAGGGCTTCCAGGATTTTTTCATCATCCATGTCCACCGTAAAATGCTCAATTTTCTGCGGAATGCGTACTCCATTTGATGGTTTTCTTATTTTATCTTCCGAAGGTTTCGGATTCTCAATCAATGAAAGCCAGTCGATTTCTTCCTTCAGCTTTACCAATCCGAATCCGGGATGCATGATCAGGAATACAGCATCAGTCAATTGCCAGTCTTCCGGGTTAACCTTTGGGTAAAATATGGTGTTCTCAGGAATGAAAAATTGATTATCGACACATTGGAAATAAGCATTTCTGCCGATTTCATTCGGAGCCAGATCCTCGAAAACCAGGAAACACCCGTATAAGACATTCGGTTCGGAAGAAGGAACCGGGAACGCCAGGACCTCATTCAGACGGATGCCTAAAATTTCCATCTCATGCAGCCATACACGCGGTGAAGCACCTTTAATTAAAAGTCCTTTTTTAGGATAGCTGTTTTTCGGAAAAGGTTTGATTCTAAGTTCCATATTCCCAGATTTGATCGATAAACCGTTTCATATAATCGACGTACATTTCTTCCATCGTCCTTACTTTCAGCAGGGTATTCTGCGGCAAATAATACTCTGAACCTCCGAACTCCGTATGGGTTGCCAGTGCAAGATTTCCATATTCCGTGGAGGGAATATAAAATTCCGGTATCTTTTTGTTGCTGCTTTTAAAAGTAAGCATTCCCCGGGAATCTGTAATGATCTCACTTCCATCTGAAAAAATGAATCTGTTTTTATTCTGCTCGGTACAAATTTTTAACGGATGATTGTTTCTGTAAAACGTGATCGAATCTTCGCTGTATTTATTCAGCTCATTATTTGAAACGACCAGTTTTTTTTCCGTATTGATTCCGATGTTGTGGAAATTATTCAGAATTTTCAGTCCGCTGTGATATAGTTTTTTAATTTCGGACTGAACCTTCCCTTGATTTTTATAAATTAATTTACTATTTAAAACGTATTCTAATGAAATATTTCCTTCAATATTAATAAGGGGAACCAAATCACTGTTTTCATTATATAAATAAAAATGTCTGTTAAAATATATTAACTGATGATCGTTTGGAATATTTTTTCCGGTTGCGTTCAGCTCTGAATATTCTTTGGTATTTAAATTTAATTTGGAAATCAGTTTCTTGTCAGGCATATACTGACATAATATAAAATCCCCCTGCTTATTTCTCGCTAATGCAAACTGGCCTTTCGGTTTCACGGAAATACCATCAACCAATACTTCACAGCCATGATGTGTTTTATAGGTATCATAGTAATCCCGGTTGTAATAATTATCCGAGAGATAGGTTCTCAGCAGCTGCTTTTTATTGCTGAGTATATAAAATTCACCTTCATACAGGAAAGTGGCAATTTTATTGATCGGTGCTGGAAATAAGACCGGGTAATTGAACGGGACATCCGCTTTTTTGCCGTTTCCTGAAAGCTTAGTTTCCGTTCTCCGTTTCCGTTCAGGCGGATTGGCCCACAATTCCTGCAACGGGAGCATGATTTTCTGGATGTGTTTCCGTGTTCCTTTGTGGTGTTTGTAAAAATTCAGCTCGCCATCTGCGGAAGTTGTTACCAAAAATTTCAGACGGTCCCTGTTTTCATGAATGACTCTCTGAAGGTTTTGACTGACTAAATTTTCCTGATGGGTGATGAAAAATACTTCCAGATCTTTCTCTTTATGCTCTTCGTCAAAAAATCTTTCGAGCGTGTGCGAAACTTCCAGAACCGGGCTCACCTGATTCAGGTTTTCCACAACTTCATCTATTTTATCCAGCGCAATCGGGATGATGTTCTGCCCCAAGGCAAAAACTTTACATGCCGAATGGGCTTTCGGATGTTTAATAACTGCAATGGCCGATGCAAATGCCAAAACTTTCGGCGTTCCCCAGTTTTTCAGGGAAGTATCGATCAGAATAACCCTTTCGAAAATATTTTCTTCGGGTGGAATCTCCCGTTGGATATACAAGGCTTCATTGTTGGCCACACGGTTCATAAAGACATCCTCTTCATTGGCAAATTCAGACAAAAGCATCCGGTGGAGCTCGCCTTTATTCGTCATATCCGAAATTCCGCCAATCGGCTGTTCTCCCGGCGAAAGATGGCGCATCGGAATTTTCAGGCCGCTCCAGATTCTTTTAATCAGGCTTCCGATCTGGAACGTTTTCGGTTCTTCGATAAGTTCCTGAATAAAATCTTTGCCTGTTTCTACCGTAGTTTCTTCCTGAACCACTTCATCCTCCAGTTCCGGAAGATCCATGAACCCTTTCATGGCATTCACGATGGATTCCGGAGTAGGAAATTTATCCTGAAGCAACGCTAAGGTTTTAATATCCCTGTTAACCGCGAGTGAAGTCAGATTCTTTTTAACAGCCGCTTCGCCTATGATTTGGGGCTTTGTTTCAAATATTTTTAAGATTAATCCTGAATTTACGGAAGAAATCTGATTGTGGCTGTCTTTGAAAATGGTCTGTAGAAGAATAATCTTGTTCCGTCCTTTTTTGAAGGAAGCTCCGACACCATTTATATTTTCTAAAAATTTTATGGCAAGATCGACCTCCGGATTATTTTCCGCTAACGTATTTTTTTGCCTGTTGAGATGATAAAAAACGCCGTCCAGATTCAGGTAGCCGTCATGAAGCGCATACAAGACAAGCAACAAAGAACCGAAAGGCGGAAATCCAAGCTCTTTTAATTCTTTGAGGATTTCAATGACATAAGGTCTGTAAGCAATTGCCCCTACATTCGGAATCGAAAGAAGGTTGTTATCATTATACCGGGTATCGTCAGGAATATCTTCATCCGTCGTCCATTCCCAGAAATAGTTGATGTACGACTGAAAATAAGCAATTATGTCCATTCCATTGATTTTTCAGTGAGACGGAATGAGCTTACGGAAAGTTTGCGGAAGTCTTCTTTATTAAGGGATAAGACACTTCCATCCTCCTTCCACAACAGCCACTGGTCGCGGGCTGTGTTATATTTTCTCTGCAATAAAGAGCTCAGGTTTTTAAATTCAAAATCATACCCTGCCGGTAAAAGATGACCGTCTTTCGACCAGAATGTTTTTCCGGGCAAACTCAGTAAAGGATCTCCTATAAATAAGGCCTGATCATTAATCACTATCCAGTCGGTTTTTTCCAATTTAAATTTCGGTAAAGTAATAATAGCTTCCCTGATCTCTTTTATTGGGCATAACAAGGATGTTGCAGGATGTTCCTCCTCACTGGGTTTCAGTTTAACTTCAATTTTCTCATCAATTCCGAAAAAATTATTATTAAATAACGGAAAAGTCAGGCGCAGTGCTTTATCAATGGGAGTCCACAGTAAAGCTGTTCGCATCTTTTTGCTTGGAACCAGTGCCCCTTTCCGGAATAAAAGCCCGTCCCTTAATTCATACAGCAGCAAATTCGGCAGTTGTTGAATTTCCGAAGAAACCGCCTGTTCCTCTGTGAAACCTTTTAGCCATATGATCTCTTCCTCCAGAGCCACCTGAACATTTTTCCAGTTGCGGACCGAGCCTAAAAAATCTTCATCGGCACGGGGAATTTCTGCCCGGAATTCTCTTAAACGGTCTGAAGAATCTTTTGCCATAGACTTTCGATTTCTTGTTGGATATACTGTTTCTGTTCTGGATTCCTGATCCAGTCGCAACGGGTCTGAAGGTATCTTAATTTGTCTTTGATTACATTCTGTTCCTCAAAACTTAAAGATCCTTCATTCCATTTTTCCACTAAAATTTTTACGTCTTTCATCACTTCTTCCGGATCCGGCGTTTTGTTTTGCATTGCCTGCGGGTGCGATTTCGGATGGCCGTCTTTTTCGATGGTCCTGTTGATAATTCCTTCCAGGATCTCGATCTGTTCTTCGGTATCCCAGATGTGTTTCAACACCCAAAGATCCGAAAGAATGGCTTCGTTTCTGCCGCAGATTAACGCACTTGCCGCAATGAGGTTCTGCAGTTTTACGGCCCTACGGTCGGAAATGGCAATTCCCGTATTTCTGAGATTAATGACGGT
>JAKOOG010000234.1 GCA_022701545.1 Weeksellaceae bacterium
TCGTAATCCACCTGTGAGAGCTGCTGATCCTTGATCTGCTCATCAGGTACGGTTTTGATATCTTTAATCGAGTAAGTGGCATTTTTAAAATTCCCGATCAATACTTTGAAATATTCACGGGCTTCATTTTTGCAGACCGAAGAAACCTCATCGGGAAGATTGGAAAGAAAGATTTCGGTATAGCTGTTCACCTTCTGATCGTAGGATTCCTGAAGACTCATTTTATGGGTATTTTCTTTTCCTAAGAAATTGATGAGATAACTGTTGAGCTCTTTTAATGAGTCGTCGTTATATTTTACAAAAGCATCAAAATAGAGGTTAAAGACTTTTTGAGGCGGTAAAATGTTTTGTGATCGTAAGTTTTGTGCAAAACACAGGAGCGCCACCAGAAAAGCAGCTTTTAGGTTTTTCATAAGTGTATTAATTCAAATTAGCGTATTTATTCCCCTGCTCGCGGCAAAAGCCATGAGCATTTTATAAAAGTACCTAATATTTTTAAAATTTTATACTTATTTCCTTTAATTTTTTATAATTATTTAAATTAAAATTCAAATATTCAGGTAAAACATTTATTTAAAACTATTTATTATTAAAAAATCTACATCAAATTTGTAGTATTTTTAAGGCAACGGGTTTCATTTTTCGGCAGCTGCCAAAAAAAGCTCCCGGATTCCGGAAGCTTTCTAAAGATTTTATGGTAAAGATTTTATAAATTTTCTTCTTCGCCTTTCATTTTTTCGGCATTTTCCGCCATGATTACGGAATCGATCATTTCAGAAATGTCACCGTTCATGTAGGCATCCAGGTTGTACATGGATTTGTTGATCCTGTGATCGGTAACCCTTCCCTGCGGATAATTGTAGGTTTTGATCTTTGCAGAACGGTCTCCTGTGGAAACCATCGATTTACGCTGGGCCGCAATGTCTCCCTGCACTTTCTGCAACTCGATATCGTACAATTTGGTTCTCAGCATTTCCATCGCCAATTCCCGGTTGGCCAACTGTGAACGGGCCTGCTGGCAGACCACCACCAATCCTGAAGGCTTGTGTGTCAGCTGAACTTTGGTTTCTACCTTATTAACGTTCTGGCCTCCTGCACCTCCCGATCGGGAAGTCTGCATTTCGATATCCGCCGGATTCAATTCAAAATCCACCTCTTCAGCTTCCGGAAGAACTGCTACCGTGATGGCCGACGTATGCACCCTGCCCTGGGACTCGGTTTCAGGAACACGCTGTACCCGGTGAACCCCCGATTCGAATTTCATGATTCCGTATACACCTTCGCCTTCCACCTTCATGATGAGTTCCTTGTAGCCTTTGGCTGCTTCATTGGAATCGGTCACTTCATGTTTCCAGCCTTTCGTCTTGAAGTACATGGAGTACATTCTGTAGATATCTTCAACGAAAATCGCAGCTTCATCACCACCGGTCCCGGCACGAAGTTCCACGATTACGTTTTTGTCGTCTGCAGGATCTTTCGGAATCAGTAATACTTTTAATTCTTCCTCCAGTCCCGGAATTTTTTCCAACGCTTCGTTCTTCTCGATTTTTGCCAGCTCCACAAACTCCTTGTCTGATCCGTCGGCAATAATTTCGTCGGATTCTTCAATCGTATCCAAAGCACCTTTATATTGATCGTAAACTCTTACAATTTTCCCCAAATCGCTATATTCTTTGTTCAAAGAAGAATATCTTTTTTGGTCTGAAATTACATCAGGCTGTATAATAAGGTCGGCCACCTCATTATATCTCTGTTTTATAGCTTCTAATTTTGGAATTAATGATTTAGACATTATGAAAATTTTGTGGGTGCAAAGATAAGGATTATTAATTCAATTGTAAAACTAATAGTTTGTCATTCTGCGTGAAGCAGAGATTAGGGTATGCGTTTTTCTTGAAATCGAAAATTCGGCTCAGCCAAACAAAAGAACGAAGAATGCAGCACCTGAAATCATTTAATTAACCTCTTATCTACCCAGTACAAAACAATCCCTAACGCCACGATTCCCAGCCCGATGATGCTTTCTTTCGGGTTGTGAATGAAGGTAAAGTACAAGATATATACACTGAACAGCAGGAAAACCGTAGGAAAAACATAAAACAGATTCGATTTGAATATTCTTCTCTGATCTTTTTTAATGAAATAAGCCGTAGAGATTGCCAGACTTGCAAACAGCTGGAGAATAAAAGCCGTGTACACAAAGATTTCTTTAAAACTTCCGGTCAGAATAATGAGCGTGGCAATTACAGCATGGGCAAAAACAGCGCGGACCGGAATTCCTTTGCGGTTACCGACGGATAAAGATTTCCATAACCGGTTTTCTTTTGCAAAAGCCTGCGTCAGCCTGGATCCTACCCAGAGATATCCGCTGATTGTCGCTACCAGCTGCAAGGCGATGAAGACATTCACGACTCTGCCGAAAGTATGCCCCAGCATATTATTCGCCGCTTCTCCCATTACATCTTCTTTACCGGCCAGCTGGCTCACCGGCGCATGTTTCAGCATAATGAAATTCACCAGAAGGTAGCAAACCGTTACGAAAACCGTTCCTACAATCAGTGATTTGGGAAGGTTTTTATCCACTTCCTTAATTTCACCCGCAATATAGGATGCCGAATTCCAGCCGGTGTATGAATAGGTTACAAAAACCAGCGAGGTGGCAAAAGCAGGCAGCATGATTTCATCCCGCCAGGAGTCATCAAAGACAAGGCTGTTACCTATTGCCCCGGATCCCGAAAGCACGACCCCAAGGATAATTAAAACAACAATAAAGGCAACTTTAATCAATGTAAAAAAGTTATGGAACCGGCTTGAAGCCTTTAAACTGAATGATAAGAACAGCGAAACCAGAAAAATAATTCCGATCGCAAAACCGTTCCCGAAAGAGAAATCAAAAGCAGAAAGGTATTTTGACATCGCCAGCGCCGCCAGTGCTACCGGAGAAGAAAATCCGATGATCAGGGAAATCCAGCTTACCAGATAGCCCAAAAGCGGGTGATAGGTTTCTTTCAGGTAGATAAAATCCCCGCCGTTTCCTTTGAAATGCGAGCCCAGCTCGGCGTAGCAAAAAGCACCGAACAACGCCAGAATTCCTCCGATCACCCAAAGGAGCAAGATGCTGTACGTATTGGTAATATCGGTAAGCTGAAAACCCAGCGTGGTAAAAATACCGGTGCCGATCATGTTTGAAACCACAATGGCCACTGCCGTTTTCCAGCCGATCTGATGTGAGGTAGAATCCATTAATTAAAATGTAAAATTAAGCCTTCCGAAGAAATAATTGCCAAATGTTCCCATCTGGACCGGAGCATATTTGAAAACCCCGTAGTATGAATTTTCATAGATCTGAAGATCCGGGAAAACATCAAAAACATTATTGGCCCCCACAGTTAAGTTGATGTTTTTTGTGAAATCATAGCCCACACTCACATCTGTTACTACTTTTGGGGCAAACTCCTGTACGCCGCCGAAAGGATAACCGTCCCGTATTACTTTTCCGAAGTACGTATTTCTCACCAGAAAATTAAATTTCCCGATGCCGTAGTTCAGTCCTAAGGTTGCTTTTGTTTTCGGGGACAGGCTTTCGATAATGTTGATCTGATCAGGGCCGAAAAATTCATTCTGCGGGGTCTGCAAATTTTCCGGAAAATGGAAATCCGTAATTTTTGTTTCGGTATAATTTCCGGCCAGGTTGATGTTCAGATTACCGCCTCCCAGCCTCCAGTCATAAGCAACCACCAAATCAACCCCTTTGGTTTCCGTATCAATAGCATTGGCAAAAAACCTCCCGCTTTCGACCCCGTAAACTGCCAGCCGGCCATCAGTAATATTACTCGTGATCACAATCCGGTCTTTTACTTTTATGAGATATCCGTCCAGGGTAATCAAAAGTCGGCTGACCGGCCTCAAGGTGAATCCGGCACTTCCATTCACAGAAGTTTCCTGCTTTAACCGGTCGAAGCCAAGTGCTCTTGCTGCCTCACTGTCATTGTTGAAGATGCCTTTGGTAACGATTGAATTTCCGGTTGTGGAAATATCCGCATAGGAATTATTAAAGTACTGCTGCTGAAGAGAAGGTGCCCGGAAGCCCGTTCCAACTGCTGCACGGATTGCATAATTTTTAATAAATTCATATCTCACCGCCAGCTTTCCGTTCAGGGTACTTCCGAAATCCGAGTAATTTTCGAATCTTCCCGCCAGGTCCACATTCAGCTTTTTATCCAGATCATAAGAAAGATCCGCATAAGCCGCTACGGAATGCCTTGATTTTGATAACGCATTCTGTGGAGAAAATCCAATAAACGACTGAGATCCTCCGGCTCCGGATACCGTATTGGGATCCGTATCAGCGGTTACCGGGTTTCCATAAACATCATACCTCTGATAAGATGCCGCATCTCCGGACTTAATATCGTACTGCTCAAACCTGAATTCACCACCGAAGGCCACATTGAAGTTTTTAATATTTTTAGAAACATCGAGATTGACCGTATTCTGAAGAAAGCTGTGTGCCCCGGCGTAAAAACCCGTGGGTGAATTTGCCCCTAAAGAAGCATTCACCGTATGGCTCACGTCATAATTAAAGGTATTGCTTCCGAACGTATTGCTCAGATCAAAGAACCAGTCATTTTTATTATATTTAGTTCCGACCGCATAAGAGATATCATATACTTTCGATCCTAAAACCGGCTGAAAACCGTTCGGATAAATGGAATATACATTATTTGAAGTTTCGCTGGGCAACCTTCTGAAACCAAAGCCCTGCCCTTCCTTGATGCTGAATCCTCCGAAGGAATAAAACTTCAGGTGATCATTAAAGGGATATTCGGAATTAAAAAAAAGTTGCGCCTGCCTGATCCGGGCATCCCCGATCTGGAAATTGAAATCATCCCGGTTTAATCCCCTCTGCTGAATAATGGCATCATCTGCAGCTCTTGCCGCTGCAGGATCGGCAGCAAAATCATAGGCAAAATTATCTCCGAAAATATCAAGGTTATGATTCTGCGTTCTTGTTGTTTTTCCCCTGTGGTTCAATTGAAGGGAGAGACTGATGTATCCGTCCTTTTTTCCTAATGAAGTTCCGTAGTTTGCGCCTGCCTGGTACGTTTCGCCATCGTTACGCCCGGAAATTCCGTAATTCAGGATTGCCGTTCCTCCTAAATCTTTCTTGAGGATAATGTTGATTACCCCGGCAATCGCATCGGAGCCGTACTGTGCGGCGGCACCGTCTCTCAACACCTCGATCCGGTCGATCGCGATAACGGGAATGGTGCTTAAATCGGTCCCGACAGAACCATTCCCTACGGTATTCTGATAATTGACCAAGGACGCTGTATGCCTTCTTTTACCATTCACCAAAACCAGGACCTGATCAGGGCCCATTCCCCTCAGCGTTACGGGATCAATATGCTCGGTGCCGTCCGAAGCCGACTGGCGAACCGCATTGAAGGAGGGAATAACATAATTCAAGAGATCCTGAACTGTGATCTGGGGTGAAGATTTCTGTATTTTTTCGATATTGATAATGTCTACCGGAACGGGCGTTTCCAGTTTGGTCCGTCTGGCATTCCTGTTCCCTACGATCACAACATCTTCAATCTTTTTTTCCTGCTCCTGTTCCTGTGCCGATAAAAATCCAACCGCCAAAAGCAGTATACTTGTGCTGAGCTTCTTCATTCTCTTCAATAATCTTTAAAATAATTTATAACCGTCTGTGGAAAACACAAACTCCAAAAGACTTTCAAGAAGCTGGAATAATACAGAATATTGACTCACTTATCTTCCCCCATCCGGGTTGGAATTAGCACCTTTACATAAAGGAAATGCAGGTTGCTAAGGTTTCCCAGGGCCAA
>JAKOOG010000259.1 GCA_022701545.1 Weeksellaceae bacterium
TTCAGATCGAATTTGATGGCCTGCTCCTTGGCATTTTCCTTCATCGTGATGAGAAGTTCCTCATTGCTCAGCAATTTGATGGTGTAGTTGCTCATGGCTTCTACATTCCCGATTTCGGCAAGGAAACCGGTTTCCCCCTGGATGTTCACTTCCGGGATTCCTCCGGCGTTGGAGCTGATAACCGGCGTATGGGCAGCCATCGCTTCCAGAGCGGCCAGACCGAAGCTTTCCTGTTCTGAAGGCAGTAGAAAGACATCCGAAAGCTGGAGGATTTTGTACAGGTCATTGACCTTTCCTAAAAGACGGATTTTAGAGATGAGGTCCGGGTTTTCTTCCAGAAACTGATTGACTTTTTCCATATCCGGGCCTTCCCCAATGATAATCAGTTTCGATTTTACCTTTTTCTGCACATTTTTAAAAATCTGCAGTACTTCATCCACCCGTTTTACCGGACGCAGATTGGAAACATGGATCAGGATTTTTTCATCAGGATTGGCAAATTGCGTCCGCTGGCATTCGTTGCGTTCCTGAAACTCGGAATTGTCGATGAAATTGGTGATGACCTGGATTTCTTTTTTAATCTTAAAGAACTGCAGTGTATCCCGTTTCAGGCTTTCGGAAACCGAGGTAATGGCATCCGACTGGTTGATGGAAAATTCCACCGCATGCTTATAACTGGGATGCTGGCCTACCAGCGTGATATCCGTTCCGTGAAGTGTGGTTACCAAAGGGATGTCATTATTGTCTTCCTTCAGCATCTGCTTGGCGGTAAAAGCTGCATAGGCATAAGGAATTGCATAATGTGCGTGAAGAAGATCAAGCTTGTAAAGATTCACCACACGGTAAATCATCGAGCTCAGCGCAATATCGTAAGGCTGATACTGGAACAGCGGATAGGTCTGAACATTTACCCGGTGGAAGAAAATATTCGGATTGGTAATGTCCAGTCTTGCGGGAAGTGCATTGCTGATGAAATGGACTTCGTAGCCTTTATTAGCCAGGGACATTCCCAGCTCTGTTGCCACAATTCCGCTTCCTCCGTAGGTCGGATAGCAAAGTATGCCTATTTTCATTTATTTTGGTGGTATTTTTTAATTATTTGTACTGCTGCAATTTTTTTTCATAATAATCGATGAGAACTTTAACATCATTATTTTTGATTTCAATTTTATCATTATTAAAATCACTTACGAGTTTCGGGCAGATCGTTGTAAAGAAATTTTAACCTGTCGTTTTACAATTTGTTTTTTATTGGGTGTCCAGATACTATTGTCAAAATAGATTAAATGTGGCTTTTCATCTTTGTACTGGAAAAAAAAGTTATACAATTCAGAAGGTTTTACAGTATAATGATAAGCATCTCTCACTCCGGCATCATAACTGTATCCTACATACGTTGAGATATCTCCTGAAGTTGATATTTTTTTGATCCATCCAAAATTTGATTTAGGTTTATCAGATAAAAAATAATAAATAAACTCTCTCAGTTCAACGATTACCGGCTCGTTGTTTTTCGGATTAATATATTCTACTTTGTCCAGTAAGTTCGCTTTTATTTTTTCCTTCTTCTTAGAACCGTTTTCGATGAAAGCCAATTTAGGTTCTTCGTTGGATACCATATCTGCCTTTCCTGTTCTTTTACTTCCGTCCAAAAAGTATAAAGTAGCATCAAAGGCCTGTGCGCTAAGACTTACTGAAAAGATCATCATTAAAAAACCAATTAGCCGGGACATCATTTAATTTTTAGATGGATTAAGATCAATTCCCATTCCTGCCTTTAAGGCATCGTTTACCAAAACGGGAAGTCTGCCGTGGATCATCGTTTTGCCATTCAAAGCATCTGCCGTTGCCGTCATCGAGTCTTCGTTGTTCTCGTAAGAAACCAGAACGGTTGAAACCTTTGAAATATCAATATCTTTCAGTGCATAAGCGCTTCCGAACACATCAAGAATAACATTTTGATTTTTCGTAAGGCCGGATAACACTTTTTTTGAAACGTCTGAAATTTTATAGGGCTTATACGCCGTGGAATTATCTTTATGGAAACCGACAATCACTGTGGAATTTGCAGGAATTGTATTGATTTCGCTAGCCTTTTTGATGATAATATCTGTTCCTAAACGATTGGCAAAAGTCTGATAAGGGGCTTCTTCCAAAGGAACGTAATATATCTGTTTTCCATTTAGGGGAAGCAGTTTTTTCTCATCTTTCAGTAAAGTGATGGCATTTGCATATAGATTCTGAACTAAAGTCTTATGAGAATCATTATTTAAATCCGAGTTGATGTTCTCAGGATTTTTAGGTGTGTATTTATCAAGACCTAAAAAGTACTTGGTTAAAAGTATTTTTTTTACACTTTCCTCAACTCTCGACTGTGGAATTTCACCATTTTCAATGGCTTTTTGTATTAATTTTTTTCCTTCCGCAACCCCCTGCGAGAACAGCATAATATCGTTTCCGGCTTGGAAAGCCATCGCATCCAGTTCTCCCGGCTTATATTTGTTGGCGACAGCGCCCATATTCAGGGCATCAGTGATAATTAATCCTTTATAGCCCAGTTTATCTTTTAATAATCCGGTAACGATATTTTTGGAAACCGAAGCCGGAATTCCTTTGGCCGGTTCAAGAGCCGGAACATACAAGTGGGCAACCATGACCCCGCCAATTCCTTTATCCATCAAAGCTTTAAAAGGGGCAATTTCTATCGAGTTGAGTCTTTCCAGATTATGGGAAACCACCGGCAGATCCAGATGGGAATCGGTACTGGTATCACCGTGCCCCGGAAAATGCTTGATGGCAGCCAATATGTTGCTGTTTTGAAGTCCTTGGGCATAGGATAAGGCAGAATTTACCACATTATTTACTTCTGATCCGAAGCTTCTGTTGCCTATAATCGGATTGTTCGGATTGGTGTTGACGTCAACTACCGGCGCGAAATCCCAGTTGATGCCCACTCGGTGACAGTCTTCCGCGATTTTGGCAGCCATCTGCTTAATCAGTTCTTTATCCTGAATGGCACCCAGCGTCATGGCCCATGGATATTTATGAGCAGCAGGAATTCTCTGGAATACGCCCCATTCGGCATCCATCCCGATCATCAGGGGGATTTTGGATTTTTGCTGGAATTCGTTAACGAGATTGATTTCTCTTGCCGCATCATCCTGCATCAGGATCAATCCTCCGATTTTATCCTTGGAAACAATACTTCTTACTTTCTCAATTTCATCTTCACCCCTGTTGGTGTAAAGGGCAACAATAAAAAGCTGACCTAATTTTTCGTCCTGAGAAAGTTTTTTATAGGTTTGGTCAACCCACTGATTTGCCTTTTTTAAATCTTCTCTGGAAATCTTTTCAGGCTGGTACTGGGCTGTAATTTTTGAGCTTAGAAAGAGGAAAATAAAGAGTGATGTATAAACCAGTTTCTTCATAATGATTGAATAAGAACAAAAATACAATTAAAAAAGTGATGAAAACAATGTTTTTGAATTTTTTGGTATATGTTTTGGATATGCTTCACAAATAATAAACAACTAAACTTTTATAAAATGAAAAAAATTCTTCCGATTTTATTACTGGCTTTTGTGAGCCTGTTTATATTCAGTTGTGATAACAATGATGACAATAATGCCCCTTATCAGGATAACGATACTTATTCGCAGATGAGGGATGTTACCGGATCATTCAATAGCGGAAACAGCTATGCTTTTACACAGGCTATTAACATTGAAAGTACAGATGTTGTCTTGGTATACCGAAAAGCAGGAAATGCATGGCAACAGATTCCATACACATGGTATTTAGATGCTGCTACCTCCACATCAGCAAGAAAGTTCGATTATAATTTTGTTTTTGATTCTCAGAATGTACAGATTAGAATCGACAATGCAAATTTTAATCTCTCTTCAATGTCATCAACTGAAGCTACAAATTATTTAAGCAATCAGACTTTCAGAATTGTTTTGGTTCCTGCGAGTTCAGGCAAGGCAAGTGTAGATTACAGCGATTATAATGCAGTTGTAAAATACTATAATCTTGATGAGTCGAAGGTAATTAAAACGACCGTTACCAAATAAGCGAATATATCTTTTCAGTTTTTATAATTACAAAAAAGCTCCGGAATTAATTCCGGAGCTTTTGCTATATATGGCTTAAGGTATTAACTTTCATTATCATCAAGCAGATGGCCAAAATAATCTTTCTTGGTTTTCAGATATCCTCTGCTCATTTCATTAGCAGGAATCTGCAAAGGAAGCCTTGCATTCAGATGAATATTGCTTTCTTCTACATATTTTACCTTTTCAGGATTATTGGTAAGAAGATTAATATCTTTCACATTCAATAAAGTAAGAATTTCGATGGCGACCCCAAAATTTCTGTCGTCTGCAGGAAGTCCAAGCTTAAGATTGGCTTCTACGGTATCGAATCCCTGTTCCTGTAAAGCGTATGCTTTTAATTTGTTGATGATGCCGATATTTCTTCCTTCCTGGCGAAGATAGATGATAATACCTCCGTTTTCGTGGATGTACTTCATCGCAGCATCCAACTGCTGCCCGCATTCACATTTTTTTGAATGGAAAACTTCTCCCGTAATACATTCTGAATGAAAACGAACATTCACGGGTTTTGAAAAATCCGTATTTTCGGCGATAATAGCCATATGCGGCATCCAGTCGTTTTCGTTTTCGGATAGGGCGATCATTCGGAAAGTTCCGTATTCCGTAGGAACATTGGATTCCGCCTGAATTTTAATCATTGATTTCCTTTGGTTTTAATTTCTTTTTATAGAATCTTCAATGGCCGAAACATTGCTTTTCAGCCTTACCAGATACCTGTTGAGGACTTCATTGTCGTCGCTGTTCAGGCTTTGTCTTAATTTCTGAATCTTTTTATAGGATTTTTCGAAGTCTTTTAAGGCCTTATTTTTTCCGGATAGATTGCTGGCATTGATGGCATACAGGTAATTTTGCAGGCTGTATTTTAAAGCGGTGATCTCTGTATTCAGAGCCGGGCTTTTAAACTGTGGAAATGTAGCTGTAAGATTAGAAATTTCAGCAGCATTTACATTTTCCTCTATATTTATTTAAATGCTGCTTCGTGCGTCGTTATCCGAATCAGGGGATTTTGTCTCACTGTAAAAATTATTTGACAACGGAGAGAAGTTCGGCTTTTCCGTCGTACAGGAAGAGATGGTAATAATCAGTACTCCAAAAAAAAATATTCGTTTCATTTTTGCTGCCCCTTTTGATAAAGGATTGGATTAAGACTTTCATCGTTGTACATTTTCATTTGTTTGTACACTTTCATCTTAACGTCACCGTTCTCAATATCAGCAAGCAACTGATTAATAGAAGTTGATAGGTCTTCATGCTGGGTAAGAAGAACATCCAGCTTTGCCTGGCAATTGGCTCTGTGCTCTTCTGAAGCAGATTCTCTGTTGGCCTCTAACGACATATGATAAACCTTTAATGCAAGAATAGATAATCTGTCTACTGCCCATGCGACAGTTTCAGTATTGATCTTTGCACTGGGTTTCGGAGTTATATTTTCGTATTTTTTTAGAAACCAGCTGTCTATAAACTCCACCAGGTCAGTTCTTTTCTGGTTGGATGCGTCTATTGTCCTTTTCAGGACCAATGCTTCAGCCGGATCAATATTCTCATCTCTTATTATATCTTCCAAATGCCATTGAACGGTATCAATCCAGTTCTTTGCATACAAAATCCGTTCCAAAGTATCCTTCTCGAACGGGTTATTAATTAAGGCAGTAACATCATCAAAAACATGATAATCTTCAATAGATTTATTGAAGACTTTCCATGCAGTCTCGGTAAAATTCATCGGGTAAAAGACTTTTAGTTTCCGGAAGGGGGATTGTTAGTCGTTTTGTTTTCAGCACCCGGCTTGTCTTCTTCCTTTACAGCATCTTTAAATTCTTTGATACCGGAACCTACTCCTCTCATCAGTTCAGGAATTTTTTTACCTCCGAAAAGTAAAAGAAGGATGATCGCTACGATCAGGATGTGTTGCCAAGATAATGACAATATTGCTAATGTATTCATTTCTAAAATTTTTACAAAGTTAGTCTTTTTTTAATAAGAAACCCAACCTAACGGGTCAACCGGTGTGCTTCCGTTCCATACCTGGAAATCAAGGGTGTAGGTGCCGTCAAAATCCTGTCCTATCACGCCAACCGGTGTTCCTGCGGAAACCTGCTGTCCTTTGGAAACACTTACGCTTCCCAGGTTCGAATAGATAGTAAAATAGCTGCCGTGTCTCAACATTACGGTCTTCGTTCCATCACTGTTGGCGAGAACCGAAGATACCGTTCCCGGAAATACGGATTTTGCACGCGTTCCTGCCGGTACGGAGATTTTAATTCCGTTATTTTCCTCATCGATATTTTTAAAAACAGGATGGGGATGTCTTCCGAACCGGTGGGTAATCTGCCCGATCTTGTCTGCAGGATACCCTAATCTTCCCTTATTATCTGCAAAATTGCTCCCCGCTACGGTAGTGACTCCATAGTTCGTCATGGCTTTGCTTTCCGCCGCTTTCTTATCATCTTCCTTCTTCTTGGCCAGGGCTGTTTCTGCTGCTCTTGCGGCAACCACTTTATCTGAAGCTTCTCTTGCTTTTACCGCGGCTTCGTCAGATGCCTTTTTCGCTGCTACCTTTCGGGCTTCATCCCGCGCGGTGGATTCCGATCGGGCTGCTTCTTCATTACGCTTTCGTTCTTCCTCTGCACGTTTGTCTGCCAGTTCTCTAGCTTTTCTTGCTTCGACTTCTGCTGCAAGCCGTTCTTTTTCAAGAGCTGCCGCACGGGCTTTCGCTTCCGCCTCAATCCTCGCTTTTTCCCTTTCTGCAGCAATCTTTGCCAGACGGATCTTTTCTGCCTCGGCTTTTTTCCTTGCTTCTTCTTCTGCTTTGGCGATTCTTATTTCTTCTGCTATGATGCTTCTGATCTGTCCTTCCAATGCTTTAGACTGGGTCTGCTTCTGTCTCAGCTCAGCCGTAAGTTTGGATTCGTTTTTCTTAAATTCTGTAACCAGCTGTTCCTTTTGCGCTCTTTCGGCATTGATGGTCGTCAGATCTTTCTGTTGATTAACCAGAAGATTTGCTTTTTCCTTTACCGAATTCTGCTTCTGGGTAATGGTTTGTTTTATTTTTGCTGCAGCATTGGTAATTTCCGCTGCTTTTTTATCCTGATAATCTGAATATTGCTTTAAATACTGAACCCTTCTTATGGCTTCTCCCAGATTTTTAGCAGAGAGGATAAAGGTTACTTTATTCTGTACCCCCTTATTTTTATAAGCATTTACCAGAACTTTTGCATAGTTGTCCCGCAATACTTTAAGATCTCTGTTCTGGCGGTTGATTTCCAACTGACGGAGGTAAATATCGTCCTCAATAAACCTTTTTTCCTTTTGGGTATTGGTATAAACTTTTTCCCTTAATACCAATTTTTTATTAACATTGTCGAGGTACGCTACCGATAATTTCGATTCCGTTCTCGTCTTTGCTAAATCGTTGTTTATTTGTGCAATTTGTTTTTTAAGTTCAGCATTTTGCTTCTGCAACTGTTCTTTTTTCTGATTCTGCCCATTATGGAATCCAAACAGTAAAATACCTATTAAAAAGCTAAATTTTTTAATCATTGAATCTCAATTTTCTTATAATTGGACGGCACGGAATAGGGTGTATCCATCCTAGAAAAATCAAATTTCGTATTTTCTATTAAAATCTGGCTGTTTTTACTTCCTTTTATAATTATTTTAACATTTTTCGGAAGCCTTACGTTATTGGCCTGCAGTTCCCAGTCGCTGTAATCGATCTGCATGGAATCATTGGAGGCTGCATCCCTCAGATTTACGGTCATCAGATCAAAATCCTCGGAATACTGCATCATGATTTTATATTCCCGTTCACCGTCTTTGGTGGCAATTTTAATATTGGAAAGGGATTCCACCAAGTAACCGCTGTTGTTTTTTACAATCCGTGCATTTCTGTTGCTGATAGTGAAGAACGTTCTTCCCAAAAGCAGCTTTTCCAGGTTTTTATAATCGATAAAATTAACGTTCAGAAGATGATTTAAATAATCAAAATCAGAATCGATATAATTTTTATTGTATTTGTCCATGGCTTTGATTCCTTCCGGTGTAATCAGCGCACGGGCGGCGTTAAAGAAAAGAAAATCAATACGGGACCATATTTTTTTATCGGTTTCGATATAAATGATGGCATCAAGGGGACTTACTTTTATATTGTCTGCTGTAATCTTGCTGGTGATTTTCAAATGGTCGAACTGCGGGTGTAAATAGATTTTCTGATAGAAATCCAGGCGGTCTGCCACATTTTTCCCGTCATTGGATATATCGCCGGGATGGGTATTCGCTACAGCGGTACTGTCTGAATTCTGATCCGGCTGTACAGCCGTTTTCCGGGCTTTACAGCTATAAATCAAAAGGGTAAGGATAAGTAACGGAATCCACTTTTTCATGTAGGAAATTTGATAAATTGTTGCAATATTAACGCCAAACCACACAAAACATTTTGTGTGGTCTGAATATACTTTATTTAATTTAAATATTTTCTGATTGAGAAAATTATTTAGATAAAAAATCCAAAACGGAATAATCGCCGAGCGAAATCTCGCGGGCAACCCCGAAGTACCGGGCAGAATTACCGATCATCGAGTTGGAAAGGTTTCCGTGATTGATCTGGGTATTTTCCTGAACCAATGAATTTTCAATATTTGAATTGATAACTACTGTATTATTCCCCAGAGAAACCCCCGGACCGACTTTTGAATTGGAAATCTTTACATTCTCCCCGATAAAACAAGGCTGGATGATAAGAGAATTCTCAATCTGTGCAGAAGCCGGATAATTTTTCATTTCCTCTCTTTCATACTCAAGGATCTTGCTGTTGGTTTCTACCGTAGCATTTTTGTTTCCGCAGTCCATCCAGTCGTTCACTTTGCCCAATGTGAATTTTGCTCCTTTTGCCCTGAGGTTTTCCAATGCCGTTGTCAGCTGATATTCGCCACCGTTCTTGATGTTGTTGTCCATGATGTAATTGATCTCATCCATCAGTTTTTCAGCACTGTTGAAATAATAGATCCCGATAATGGCCAGGTCGGACACAAAAACCGTCGGCTTTTCAACAAAATCCGTAATAAAACCGTAGTTGTCCAGTTTTACCACCCCGAATGCTGAAGGGTCTTCAACACTTTTTACCCAGATCACGCCGTCTGAATTTTTATCCAGCACAAAATCCGCACGGAAAAGGGTATCGGCAAAAGCAATGACGATATCTCCGCTCATGGATTGTTCAGCACATTTGATGGCGTGAGCTGTTCCCAGCGGGTCATTCTGATAATAGATGCTTCCTTTTGCTCCCAGTTTTTCAGCAATCTGGAGAAGCGATTTTTCGATTTCCGGACCGAAATCTCCTATGATAAACGCTACTTCTTCAATTTTTTCCCCTGCAACTTTAGCAATATCTTCCACTAACCTCTGTACGATCGGCTTTCCGGCAATCGGAATAAGCGGTTTCGGAACCGTAAGTGTATGCGGGCGTAATCTGGATCCCCGTCCAGCCATAGGAACAATAATTTTCATAGATAATAATGAGTATGTTTTTTTGTTTAGAACGTTTTAATTTTTGCTAAAGATAGCAATAAAAGCTTTCTGTATAGATTTATTGTAACGTGTTTTAAATATTTGTTTAATTTCGGAACAGAACCGGAATGCAGCAAATTAAAGACCAAAGCTTATCTTCTGATTTTCGACAGCAGCATGTTTTTTTCAGAATAGATCAGAATTCCGGTATAGACAACAAATAAAAGGTTTCCGATCCACAGGTTATAATCGAAAAATACGACGATGATGTAGCTGAACAGCATAAGCATTCCCAAAAACAGCGTCATTTTTTTTATACGGTATGGAATCGGATAATATTTCTGGCCCAATAAATACGATGTGATCATCATCGTAAAATAAGCAATAAAAGTGACCCATGCAGAAACCATAAAACCAAACTTAGATAAAAACAATAGATTTAAAACAATGGTTAATGCTGCTCCAAGCCAGGAAATAACCGTTCCGATTTTAGTTCTGTCAGTTACTTTATACCAGGTAGAAAAATTATAGTAAATCCCGAAACAAAGATTGGCAATAACGATAATTGGAATGATGTCAATGGCTGTCCAGTATGAGCTATTTGGAATTAAAATTTGTTTAAGCCAGGAAATGTTGGCAATAATTCCCATGGCAACAGTAGATGCAAAAAATGTAAAATATTCGGTTACTTTAGCATAAGTATTTTTAGCATTTTCATTATTCATCTGCTTGAAGAAAAAGGGCTCGATTCCCATTCGGTAAGCTGTTACAAACAATGTCATCAGAACGGCCAGCTTATAACATCCGCCATAGGCTCCTGCATCACCTTCGGGAATGAACCAGATCTGAATAGCTTTATCAAAATTCTCATTGAACATAAAGGCCAGTCCGGCAATCATAATCGGCCAGGAATATCTGATCATTTTTCTGAACAGATCAGTCGAAAACTCAAACCTGATCTTAAATACTACTGGAAGGAGGAGTACAAAACCTAAAAAACTTGCTGCCAGATTGCTGTAAAAGGGAAAAGAAACTTTTTCCTTTAATCCGAAGTCTTGTGAGACGCTCAGTGGAATATATAAAAATAAGGCAAGCGTAAAAATAGTCTGGAAAAGAGACTGAACCACCCTTACCAATGAATATTTGACGGGCTTATTGTTATAACGGAGCCATGCAAATGGAATGACACAGAGATTGTCAAAAAATGCGATCCAGGCAAACCATCGGATATATTCAGGGTTTGAAGAATATTTTAAGGTATCTGCAATAGGCTGGGCAAAAATGAGGCAGCTCAAGAGGAATAATACTGATAAGCCGAAAAGAAACCAGAATGAGGTGTTGAATGTTTTTTTCTGATTGTCTTTATCTGAAGAAAAACGGAAGAAAGCCGTTTCAAATCCAAATGAAAGCAGAATGTTTATAAAAGAAATCAATGCATAAAGATTTGAAAATATGGCAAATTCCTTTTTGTCAATCTGATCGATGTATAACGGATTCAAAATAAATAGAATGACTCTAGGCATAATCGCCCCGATTCCATAAATAATAGTCTCGTTGAGAAGTTTCTTCAAAATCTGAAATTTTATGCAAATGTAAATATTTAGAAATTGATTTTTTATCCGCTGGGCTAAAATTCATTCATAAACCTTATTTTTGGAAAACTTAAGCCGGAAAACAGAGACTGCATGGCCGATCTGATTTTTACGGCTCCGACAACGAATAGTAAAAAAGTAAAAATGAAGACCTTAATTAAAAACGTAAAAATCGTCAACGAAGGACAAATCGTTGAAGGCGATATTTTAATTGAAAACGATTTAATTGCTAAAATAGATTCCCGAATTGTGGAAGAAGCCGACCAGACCATTGATGGCGGAGGGAAGTATCTTTTGCCCGGTATCATTGACGATCAGGTGCATTTCCGGGAACCCGGGCTTACCCACAAAGGCGATATCGAAACCGAATCCAGGGCAGCCATTGCCGGCGGGATTACCAGCTTCATCGATCAGCCAAATACCGTTCCGAATGCCGTAACCCAGGAATTGCTGGCCGATAAGTACGAAATTGCCTCTAAAAAGGCGTACGCCAACTACGGTTTTATGATGGGAGGAACCAATGATAACCTGGAAGAGGTGCTGAAAACGGATCCCAGAAACGTTCCGGGAATTAAACTGTTCTTAGGCTCTTCTACCGGAAATATGCTGGTCGACAATCCGGAAACCCTGGAAAATATTTTCAGCCATACAAAAATGCTGATCGCGGTTCATTGCGAAGATGAAGCAACCATTAAAGCCAATACCCAGAAGTATATAGACGAATACGGTGAAGACATTCCGGTGAAATTCCACCATCTCATTAGAAGCGAAGAAGCCTGTTACAAGTCTTCCTCAAAAGCGATTGAACTGGCAAAAAAGACAGGAGCGAGGCTTCATGTTTTCCACCTGTCGACGGCAAAGGAAACCGGGCTTTTCAGAAATGACATCCCTTTAAAGGATAAAAAAATAACGGCGGAAGTCTGTGTACATCACCTGACATTTACCAATGAAGATTACGATACGAAAGGCGGGCTGATCAAATGGAATCCTGCTGTAAAAACCCAGAGAGACAAGGACGGATTGTGGGAAGCACTGCTTGATGACCGGATCGATGTTATTGCCACGGATCATGCACCTCACACCTGGGAAGAAAAACAGAACGTCTATACCAAATGCCCTTCCGGAGCGCCGCTGGTACAGCATTCTTTGACGGTAATGCTGGAAAATTATAAAAACGGTAAAATTTCTCTGGAGAAAATCGTTGAAAAAATGGCGCATAACCCAGCTATCCTGTTCAGGATCGAAAAAAGAGGCTTTATCAGAGAAGGATACAAAGCGGATCTGGTGTTGGTGGACCTGAATGAAAACTGGACGGTTGCCAAGGAAAATATTTTGTACAAATGCGGCTGGAGCCCGCTGGAAGGAATGAATTTCCATTCCAAAGTAACCCATACTTTTGTCAACGGGAACTTAGTATATGAAAACGGAAAAATTAACGAGGAGAAATTCGGGGAGCGGCTGCTTTTTGAAGCTTAGAATAATCAATAAAGCCTTTTCAATTTTGAAAAGGCTTTATTGATGTTTATTGAAAACAAATATTAATCAATTGTCATGGTTTCCATAGCTTTTTCCAGTGAGGTTTCCATAATTCCGGGAATGGCTAACCCTTCTGCACGGAAAACGGTGACGTCTGAAATCCCGTAGAATCCAAAAATGTGCTTGATGTAAGGTACATTCGAATCGTAAACCTGGTAAGGCCCGGTTGAATAAATATTGCCGGAAGTAAAAGCGATGTATAGTTTTTTATCATCATCCAGTAAGCCTCTCGGTCCGTCTTCGCTGTATTTAAACGTATATCCTGCCCGGGAAGTAAAATCAAAATAAGCTTTAAGCGTTGTCGGCACCGAAAAATTGTACATCGGAGAATCGATAACGATCAGGTGGGCCTCTTTCAATTCAGCAATTAATTCTTCCGAATATTTATTGATGGCCTGTTGTTCAGGAGAGTGATCCTGTGGCGGAGAGAAAAAAGTATTGATGTGTATTTCTTCTAAAACCGGAACCGGATTTTTGGTAAGGTCGCGCTCTTTTACGACTGCATCCGGATACTTTTCCACGATTTTTTCAACAACGGCTTTTCCTAATTTTCTGCTTGCGGATATTTCTCCTCTTGGGCTTGAAATAATATGAAGGATGTTTTTCATAATTTTTTTATTTAAAATTTCTCCAGCAAAATTATGTACATTTGCTTATCAAAAGTTAGTAGTATACAAAAGGTTAGCAGTAACCTTTAGATTAGTTAAAATTGAAATTTATGGAAAATAGGGTCGGTCTTGAAGAGCCTTTGACGGTTCAGGAATGTTCGGGGCATCTTGCCTCTGTGGAAGACGCCATCTATGTGATCGGTGGGAAATGGAAGCTGAAGATCATTATCGTTTTACAGGAAAGCGGGAATATCAGATTCAATGAACTGCAGAGAAAGGTTGGGGGAATTTCGGCCCGGGTGCTTTCCAACGAACTAAAAGACCTGGAACTGAACGGCTTTGTGAAACGAGTGGTGCATGCAGAACAGACACCTGTTGTGGTAGAATATATTTCAACCGATTATAGCCGTACACTGAAACCGGTAATCGGTGCGCTTGCCGAATGGGG
>JAKOOG010000278.1 GCA_022701545.1 Weeksellaceae bacterium
AAGTTATGAAAAAGTTAATCTTAGGAATGGCACTTGCAGCAGGTTCAATGGCATTTGCACAGAATACGACAGGGATGTCTTCATCCAGCCCGGTACAATTCGGTATTAAAGCAGGGATGAACGTATCATCACTATCTAAAGATGCAAGCCTTCAGGATCAGAAATCTAAAATCGGTTTCAATGCAGGTGTTTTTGCTCATATCCCTTTAGCTGAATCTTTCAGTGTACAACCAGAGGTTTTATATTCTCAATACGGGGCAAAAGTAGAAAGTGTAAATGAATTTACTGCACTAGGTACTACTACAAGAACTGTTGAATCTTATTCAACTCATTTAGATTATATTACAGTACCGGTAATGTTCCAATATAAGTTTGTACCTAATTTTTACGTAGAAGCTGGTCCTGAATTCGGATTTATGGTAACTGCCAAAGATAAGGGAGACAGAACTACAACAACTACTTCGGGTTCAAACAGCTCTACTTCTACAGCAAGCTACACGGAAGATATTAACAAAGACAATCTAAACACTTTCAACTTCGGTCTTGGTTTAGGTGCCGGATACTATTTCACAGATAACTTCGGTATTACAGCGAGATATGTTGCAGGTCTTACCGATGTTGCTAAAAACAGACAAAACAATTCTGACGCAATCAGAAACAACGTATTCCAGGTTGGTCTGGCTTTCAAATTCTAAGAAGCAGAAAATTAGAAAACAATTTTGATTTCAATAAAAGGTCAGCTTCAAATACTGAAGCTGACCTTTACTTTAATTCTTTTTATCTCTTATATCCCATGCTTAGCATATAAGTAATCGCGGATAATTTCAATTCTATTCCAATATATTTTCACAGCGGGCCTTAATGGCAAGCATTTTGCAAAATAATTCATGCCTGTTTGAAATATCAGGCGATCAACAACAGTAAAATTTAAATGTAAAATTATGAAGAAGTTATTTTTAGGAATGGCAGTAGCTGCTACGTCTATGGCATTTGCACAGGAAGTTAAACCGGCACCGGCTCCCGTTCCTTTAATGAAGGTGAAAGAACCTGTAAGATTCGGTATTAAAGGTGCTGCCACAGCGGCACAGTTCAGCGAACAGCAGCTCACGGCTAAAAATCAGAAAATCGGATTTAATGCAGGGGTTTTCGTAAATCTACCTTTAACAGAAAAATTTGCCCTACAGCCGGAAGTCCTGTACAACCAGATGGGTGCAAAAAGTGTCGTATCAGACAATGAAGTAACCAGCGGAACAACAACCGTAAGAACAAAACGGGATTACAGCACTACCCTGAACTATATTTCAGTACCCGTAATGCTTCAGATGAAGCCGGCAGATAATTTTTATATAGAAGCAGGTCCGGAAGTAAGCTATTTCGTAGACGGAAAAAACAAAGGCGAGCAAACCGTTTCTACAACAACGTCAGGCACAACAACAACACAGACTGTTTCCTCTTCGGAAAGTATTGACAAAGATGATATCAAGAAGTTTAATCTTGGATTTGGCGTAGGTCTTGGATATTATTTCACAAAGAATCTGGGTATCAACGCCAGATACGTAAACAGTTTAACGCATATTTACGACAATTCTGATGCGGCTACCGATGCACAGAAAAACGTAAATACCAACAGGGTATTCCAATTAGGACTTAATTATAAATTCTAAACAAATTTTAATTTCAATAGAAAGGTCAGGCTTCGTGATGGAGTCTGACCTTTTGATTTTAGCCAGTTTAAAAAAAAAATCTAAAATTGCGGTACTTTAAATAACATTAAAAATAATAACTATGAAAAAATTTTTTCTAGGACTTGCGATTACAGCAGATACATGATCCTTTGTTCAGGAAAAAGCATCTTCTTCTGCTTCCCCGGTAAGATTTGGAATCAAAGCGGGACTTAACGTTGCCACCATTTCCGGTGGTGACTCTAATGCAAAAGCAGGATTTTACGGAGGTGCACTTGCAAATATTCCATTTGCATCGAACTTTAGTGTTCAGCCAGAAGTTTTATATAACGGAGCAGGAGCAAAAGCTGACGGAATGGATGGTTTAAGAGTTAATCTGAGTTATATTTCTGTACCTGTCATGTTTCAATACAATGCTCTTCCAAACTTATATTTTGAAGCTGGGACACAATTCAGTTTTTTGATCGATTCAAAATTTAAGTATCAATCGGTATCTGTGAAGGCGAATGATTACATTAAGGGATTTGATTTCGGACTGGGTCTGGGTGCAGGATATTACTTTAATGATCATATTGGGGTTACTGCAAGATATGTTGCCGGCCTGACGGACATTGCTAAAGAAACCCAGGGTGCTGATGCTGAAGGGAAAAATAATGTATTTCAGATTGGTTTAGCTTATAAATTCTAATCTGATTTTTATTTTAATAAAAAAAACCGGAATCATTGATATCCGGTTTTTGTTTTATTTAAACTAAAAAAAATTAATTAAATAATTCGATCTCTTCTCCTTTTTCTACAGGATATTGCTCGGTAAAGCATCCGAAACAGTGGTTGGCAGAACCTAAAATTTCTTTCAGGTTTTCTACGCTTAAGAATTCCAGGGAATCTACGCCCAGGTAGTCTCTCAGCTGCTCAGTAGACATATTTGCGGAAATAAGATCGTCTTTGGAAGGGGTATCGATTCCAAGATAACAAGGGGCAATGATCGGCGGAGATACACTTCTGAAGTGGATCTCTTTAACGCCTGCATCTTTCAGGATCTTAACCAGCCTTTTGGAGGTGGTTCCTCTTACAATGGAATCGTCGATAATGACTACCCTTTTGTCTTTAATTTCTGAAATAATCGGATTCAGTTTCAGGTTCACTACCCTTTCTCTCATTTCCTGGGTGGGTACGATGAAGCTTCTCCCGATATACCGGTTCTTGATCAGCACAGGGCGGAAAGGAATTCCCGAAGCTTTGGAGAATCCAATCGCAGCCGGAACGCCGGAATCCGGAACACCGATTACCACGTCTGCTTCTACCGGAGCCTGATGCCATATCTTTTCCCCTGATTTCTCCCTGATCTCATACACATTGATATTTTCTAAAGAAGAATCGGGTCTTGCAAAATAGATGTATTCGAAAGAACAGATTCTCTGTTTTCCTTTTGCTTCATCCACCATGTAGGATTGAAGTTTTCCCGGTTCGTTTTCATTGGTATAGATGATTTCTCCCGGTAAAATATCGCGGACATATTGAGCGCCTACCGCATCCAAAGCAACCGATTCCGAAGCAACAACGTAAGAATTTTCGTTGATCGCCCCCAGAACCAGCGGCCTGATCCCGTTGAAATCCCTGAAGGCAAAGAATTTGTTTCTTGTCATTCCCACCACTGAATAAGCCCCTTCGATTTTTTCCATCGTGGCTTTAATCGCTCCCCGAAGACCAAGGTCAAGGTTTTTCTGGATCAGTCTCAGAATCACCTCAGAATCCGAAGTGGCTCTGAAAACAACACCTTCCGCTTCCAGCTCGGTTTTTAGTTCGCGGGCATTGGTAAGGTTACCGTTATGCGCAATCGAAAGTATAATCTGGTCGTATTCGTTTTTAGCGAAGAACGGCTGAAAATTATATTTCTTTTTGTCTCCTGCCGTTGTGTAACGGGTGTGCCCGATGGCAGAATTCCCCATAAAAGTTTCCGGATCCTGGATCTCTTTATACACATCCAAAACCAGCCCCTCGTCTTTCATATTGGTGATCCTTCCGTTCTTTAAAACAGAAATACCACAGGCTTCCTGGCCTCTGTGCTGCAAAGCGAAGAGCCCGAACTGTGAAAGGGAAAACGTATCGAGATCATCATCAGAATACATTCCGAAAATACCGCACTCCTCATTCGGAGCGTCCAGTCTTTCCTCTTCCTGCGTTCTGAAAAGATTCCTTCCGTAAGTCTGGGTTTCAAATTGTTTTAAATATTCACTTTTATGAATGTCTAAACTTTTCATTCTATTTTTTCTAATCTAGATTTATGTTGACAGATACTCATTAGATGCAGAATCTGATATTATGTTAAATAAAAAATTCTGCACCTGATGGATCCATGCTTTACTTACTTGCCAAGAACAGCTTTCAATCGGTTGTGGATCTCCACATAGGCTTCGGTAACTTCACCAAGATCCCTTCTGAAACGGTCTTTATCCAGTTTCTTCATGGTGTCTTTGTCCCAAAGTCTGCACGTATCCGGAGAGATTTCGTCCGCAAGGATGATCTCGCCGTCTGCCGTTTTTCCCAATTCGATTTTAAAATCAACCAGGATGATGTTCATTTTATCAAAAAGATCGATCAGGATTTCGTTGATGTCTGAAGTTAATTCATACATTTCATCAAGCTCCTCGTAGGTAGCTGCTCCTAAGAAAACCGCGTGGTGATCGTTGATTAGCGGATCTCCCAGCTCATCTTTCTTGTAGCAGATATCGAAGATCGTAACCGGAGATTTGATGCCTTCTTCTACGCCTAATCTCTGGGCCATGCTTCCTGCAGAATAATTTCTTACCACCATTTCCAAAGGAATGATCGACACTTTTTTTACCAGTTGCTCTCTTTCGTCCAGTTGTTTAATGAAATGAGTCTTAATCCCTTTTTCATTTAAATATTCAAAAATAAGAGTCGTGATCGCGTTGTTCATTTCTCCCTTAAGATCCACAGATCCTCTTTTCTGAGCATTAAATGCCGTAGCGTCATCTTTGAAACGCACTACTACTTCGTTAGGATTATCGGTAGCAAATACCTGTTTTGCCTTACCTTCGTACAACATTTCTTTCTTTTCCATTTTCTGAAATTACTTTTTAGTTAGATTTATATTACTTAATTAAAATTCCTGTTAAAACCGCCATCCCGAAGCTCAGCAAAGTTCCGATCAGTACGTATTCCGTTAATTTCCTTTGTTTTGCCTGCGCAAGGTCGCTGAACCTGAAAACAGATTTTGCCGCCACCATAAAACCTACACCTTCCCAATGGTTCACCATAATAAAGGTGAAAACCAGTAAACGCTCAAGAATACCAATATATTTTCCGGCACTTGATAAGGATTCCGTCTGTATGTTGCCTGTTGTCTCCGGAACGGGCGTCCAGGAAGACAGCAACAGCCTGATAAAAACCGAAGCCGGCATTGTCAGAAACACGGCACCGGCCAGTATTTTTAGGAGATGATGATCTTTCAGAAATCCGAAGCTGAATTCATTGAAATAAAAAGAAATTCCGGCAATAACGAGAACATGCAAGGCCTGATCGATAAAAAACCAGTTTCTTTTATTTTTAACGGTCTGAAAGCTCAATTTGGCAGCATCAATCATAAAATGTGAAATTCCGACAGTCAGCGCTACCCACCAAAGTTCAATATTCCAAAGAAAAATGAAGCTTAAGACGGTATGGATCAGAACATGAAGATACAGATAACCGCTTTTCAGCTTCCTCTTTTCTTTCTCCGCAACCCATGAATCCGGCTGAAGAATAAAATCTCCCAATAAATGTGCGCATATGAGTTGAATAAAAATCATGCTTAGAGTTCGGAGATTTTTTTTCTGAAATACTGGTTGGTTTCTACGATCAGCTCATAATTGGCCCGTTTCAGCCTCTGGCTTACCGACGACTGTGAGATCGCAAATTTTTTCGCAAGATCTTCCTGCGTGATGTCTTTATTCATGATCATTTCGTGGATGATCTCGGCCGTGGCTACCGTCCAGCTGTCGAAATCCTTGGAAGACCATTTCAGCAGAATGTTCAGGTCCCGGTCTACGGAAACACTGGATGTTTTGATGGCAACGGTATGGCCGTCATTTTTCAGGTCATTCAGCAGCCTTCCGGAATGCACATAAGCCGTGCCGTTGGATTCGGTAATTTTTCCGGATGAAAAATTTTCTTCCCCGATCCCGATCGCTATCCGCACATCTAAATTTTCCTGACTTCTGATTAAAGATTTGATTGCTAAGAAATGCCAGAACACGTCATCGATATTACATTTGAACTGGAACTCATCTCCCCTGTAGATTTCCCATATCCCGGGAGCGCTTCCCCAGTTGCCGAGAAGATGTTTAAGTCTGGTAATCCAAACTTCCGTTTCCGCGTGTTGTGAATTTATAATATCTCCGGTAATGACCGCTATCATTCTGCAAATATAAGCATAATTACTTATAAATAAAAAATATAAGCAGATGTACTTATAGATATTGAATATCAGTCCATCTGCTTATATCGATATTGTTTTAAAATAATTAAAGATGGCTTTGAATGTCTTATCTAAATTATTTTTTAATAAATGAAGAGACGCTGCCGTCGAGTTTCAGCAGATATGAACCTGCAGGTAAATCCTGAACGGGAATCGTTTTCTTGCGGCTGAACGGATTCTGTTCGGAATAAATCAGCTTTCCGGAAAAATCTAAGATCTGTGCCGACTTTATATTTTCGATTTTACCGCTTACAGAAAGAACATCATGAACGGGATTCGGATAAATTGTAAATTCCTTTTGCTGTACAGGAGTGATCTCAGCTGCAGACAGGGTCCCCAGGTTCTGGCAGTAATCGGTAGCATAAGAATTCCATTCAGAAATATTGAATGCAGAAGCCGGCTGCGTCACCGTATTTTTTCTGTATAATGAAACATTTGCATTGGGATTGGAAACAAATTTTGCTCCGATCGCATCTACGGTAATGGTTTTATTATAAGCCAACTCAACATATTGAGTTCCGGAGAAGGTCATCGGGTCGGAAGCCGTAACAAATCTCGCCTGATTGTTTGTATAGCATGAAAGTGTTGCGTTGGGATTTAAAATGACAAAACTTTCATTGTTGGAGACTTTGCCTTCTAGTTCATAAGTATCGGCATTGTAGTAATTACCGCTCGTACTGTTATATAACTGTATATTTATCCTGTAGTTATTTAAATTAACTTCGTGTCCCGTTTTGTTTATAATTTCAAGAGCTTTGTTGTTTCCTGTTCCTTCAATATATTTTACAATCATCAAATCGGAAGAGTAAGAATCCGAAGCTAAAGTAGTTGCTGACACAGCATTGCTGTACGGAGACTCAAGATACCCTTTATCAAAAGATTTGACTGTAAAACTATAGGTCGTAGAAGGATCTAAATGATCGATACTGATAGAAGTATTTTTCGTTGTTGCTACAGGCGTTGGCGATCCATTTACATAAATTCTGTATCCTAAAATATCTGTATCCGCGCTTGGTATCCAGCTTAAATTAACAAAACGGGCATTCTGCTGCGTAGAAACCAATGAAGACGGTGCTAAAGGAGCAACTGTATCAGGAGCTTCAGACCAGATGATATTAATCCATTCCGGATGATCAATAAAAGGATTTCTGTTTTTCTGAATAGCATAAACAGCATTATTCCGGTCAATTTCCCTTTGCGAAACAGGATCCGCATTATTCCATTGTTTCAACATTTCAATATACGGCAAATCTACTGCTCTTTCTTCCGTGCCGTCAAACGGGCACTGATCCGTAGCCGGAGTAATTGTTGAAGAAGTACTGTAAGCCGTATTGAATGAGCCTAATTTCCCTTCGTACCTAACTACAAAGTATAATAAAGTCCTGGCAATATCCCCTTTAAATTCGTTGATCGGCTCATATACTCTTCCCGTGTAAGGATAATTCGGGATCGCCGCATTACTCATTCTAGAGCCATTTGTAAAATTGTAAAAATTGGTATTCCCGCCTACTCCGTAAGGATAATTATTTCTCAGCTGATTAATTCTCGCATCTGCCGGAATTAAAAAATTCAGATCAGAATACATCGGATAATCGCTGATACTTGAACTTGTACTGAATGTACTTTGAGGAATCATATGTTCTCTGTTCCATCCCAGCCCCTCTGCAGAGGCACTGCTGATCATCTGTGACGATGTATACTCGTACGCATCCGGACCCGACGGTATTTCGGAATAAATATCCAGTAAATAGGTCGTATTCGCGGCAGTATGGTCATAGTATTTATCCAGATCGGTCTGGTTATAGTAGTTTTGGAGATCACCATAATTCCAATTGATATTTTTTGCTGCAATAATATCGTGCAGCTTCGATTTCAGCGCATAGCCTGTAAGGCCGGCTGTTCCGTTGTAGTAGCCGGCCGGACCCTGGGCTGCAACAACGGATGAAAGCAATATAACAGGAAGGAGAAGTTTTTTCATACTTAAAAAATTGGAGGCTAAAATAGTAAATTAATCCGCTTAAATTTCGGAAAATTTTATTAAAAAATTATTAATTAAAAGAATATAAAAAATTGGAAACTAGTTTTTTGCGAATAAATTCCTATGGGTATAATAATTTCTTTGGGTGTTACCACAATTTATTTATCTTTGGGAACTAACTATTACTATATGAATACAGAGACTATTGACAACATCAAAATGATAGCGGAAACGGCACGGGAGTTTGCTGAAAAGAATATCAGGCCTAATATTATGGAGTGGGACGAAAGCCAGACTTTCCCTAAAGATCTGTTTCATGAGTTGGGAGAAATGGGATTTATGGGAATCGTCATCCCTGAAGAATATGGAGGTTCCGGTCTCGGGTACCATGAGTATGTAACGATCCTTGATGAGATCTCTCAGGTAGATCCTTCCATCGGACTTTCCGTTGCGGCACACAATTCACTTTGTACCAACCATATTTATGAATTCGCAAATGAGGAGCAGAGGCACAGATGGCTTCCGCAGCTGGCTTCAGGAAAAGTAATCGGTGCCTGGGGATTGACGGAACACAATACGGGTTCGGATTCCGGGGGAATGTCTACGACAGCCGTACGAGACGGTGATGCATGGATCATTAACGGGGCTAAAAACTTCATTACGCATGCCATTTCCGGTGATATTGCCGTTGTGATGACCAGAACCGGTGAAAAAGGGGCTAAAAATAATTCAACGGCGTTTGTCCTTGAAAAAGGAATGCCGGGATTCAGTTCAGGTAAAAAAGAAAACAAACTTGGAATGAGGGCTTCCGAAACCGCGGAACTCATTTTTGATAATGTGCGTGTGCCGGATTCCCACCGTTTGGGAGAAGTAGGCGAAGGTTTCAAGCAGGCCATGAAAATCCTCGACGGAGGAAGGATTTCCATCGCAGCACTGAGCTTAGGAACTGCGAGAGGTGCTTATAAAGCAGCCTTGAAGTATGCGAAAGAAAGACATCAGTTCGGTAAATCAATTTCAGAATTCCAGGCGATCAACTTTATGCTCGCGGATATGGCAACGGAAATCGACGCTGCTGAATTGCTGATCCAGAGAGCTTCCACATTAAAAAATGCGAAGCAAAAAATGACCAAAGAAGGAGCAATGGCCAAACTGTACGCTTCCGAGGCCTGTGTAAGAATTGCCAATAATGCCGTTCAGATTTTCGGAGGTTACGGATATACCAAAGACTTCCCTGCTGAAAAATATTACAGGGATTCCAAGCTGTGCACCATCGGTGAAGGAACTTCAGAAATTCAGAGGCTGGTCATCGGAAGAGACATTACCAAGTAATTACAGATATCAAATTATATCAACTCATCCTAAAATAGCATACACGCCGTGTATGCTATTTCTTTTTCAATAAATTCATCATTTGGTGATAATTAATGTATTGCATAATTGTTTAGATGAATTATCAAAAATTTTCTTAAAAAATTTTGTTTTTCATACTGTATTTTTTATTAGCTTTGATATTCCACAATCAAAATAAAGTATATATATGAGAAAACAACTATTGTTGATTGGAATGCTGGCATCAGGCATTTCATTCGCTCAGACCGACCGCCTCTGGTCTGAAACTTCAGAAAAAGGTACTTCAGAAATTTTTCAGAACAAATTAACGATCAATCATCCGAAATTATACAGCCTTGATATTAACGGATTGAAAAACGCTCTTGCCAAAGCGCCGAAGAGACTGGCACCGGGAGAAAAATCGGAAATCCTTGTTTCGTTTCCCAACTCAGAGGGAAAAATGGAAAGCTTTAAAGTAAGAGAAAATTCCAATTTCGATCCTCAGCTGGCCGCAAAATATCCGGACATCAGATCGTATGTGGGTGAAGGACTGGGAGATGCCGGGACAACGGTTTATTTCAGCGTTTCTCCGTTAGGATTGTCTTCCATGGAAATCTACGGTGATAAATCCGCGGTCTTCATCGAACCTTATTCAAAAGACCTTTCAACGTATGTGGTGTATAAAAAGTCTGATAAAAAAGACAACCTGAATCCGTTTGAATGTACGGTGATTGACGTAGCCAGTAAAGGGGTTGCCGGTAATAGTAATCTTGCCGCGAGACCCAATGCCGACGACGCTAAGCTGAGAACTTTCCGGCTGGCGCTGTCCTGTACGGGAGAATACACCACCTACTTCGGCGGCACAAAAGCCAATGCTTTAGCTGCCATGAACAACACCATGACGCGCGTCAACGGGGTCTTTGAAAAAGACTTTTCCGCAAGAATGGTGCTGATTTCTAATAATGATTCGGTAATTTATACCAATGCCTCAACAGATCCGTATTCTCCCTCTTCACAGATGGACAACTGGAATTCCCAGCTGCAGTCTACTTTAACTTCAGTGATCGGAGAAGCCAATTATGACATCGGTCACCTGTTCGGTGCTTCGGGAGGCGGGGGAAATGCAGGCTGTATCGGCTGTGTCTGTACCAACGGATCCAAAGGAAGCGGCTACACCTCTCCGTCAGACGGAATTCCGTCCGGCGATAATTTCGATATCGATTATGTAGCCCACGAAATGGGGCACCAGTTTGGCGGAAACCATACCTTCTCCATGAGCAACGAAGGGACGGGAGCCAATATGGAACCCGGATCAGGCTCAACGATTATGGGCTATGCCGGGATTACCTCTCAGGATATACAGCCGCATTCGGATTCTTTTTTCCACGCGATCAGCATTCAGCAGATTACCAACAATATCAAAGCAAAAACCTGTCCTGTAAGCACCAGCACCGGCAACTCTATTCCGACGGCCAATGCCGGCCTGGATTATACCATTCCGAAAGGTACACCGTTTATGCTCACCGGATCGGGAACCGATGCCAACGGGGATGCCCTGACCTATATTTGGGAACAGATGGACAACGCTTCTTCTTCCCAGACGGGGGCAAGCTCTGCGGCAAGTGCCACAAAGGCTTCGGGACCGACTTTCAGATCGTTTACGCCACAGGCCACGCCGGTAAGATATTTCCCGAGAATGGCTTCGGTATTGGCCGGCGCAACAACCACCGCAGGTTCGGAAATTACCGTGGAAGCTCTATCCAGCGTAGCCAGAACCTATAACTTCAGATTCACGGTTCGGGACAACAGAGCCGGCGGATCCGGAAACAATTCCGATGATGCCGTAATTACCGTAAACGGAACGGCCGGGCCTTTCAGTGTAAGTTCTCAAAATTCAGCAACTACGTACACCGGAGGAAGCAGCCAGACCGTAACCTGGAATGTTGCCGGAACAACTGCCAACGGGGTAAATGCCTCCAACGTAGATATCCTGTGGTCTGCCGACAGCGGAAATACATGGACCACGCTTCTTGCAGGAACTCCTAATGACGGTTCACAAGCCGTAACCATTCCGAATTCATCGACTTCCACAGGACGGATTATGGTGAAGGGTTCCAATCATATTTTCTTTGATGTCAATAATGCCAACATCACGGTAAACGGGGGTTCTGCAACCGGTGACCAGGTAGCACCTACCGCTCCTACCCTTGCCGCTTCAGGAACGACTTCCACAAGCACGAACCTTTCATGGTCGGGAGCTACTGACAATGTAGGCGTAACAGGATATGATGTTTATCAGGGAAGTGTCATGATCGGGTCTACTTCTTCCACATCGTATACCGTAACCGGATTAACGCCTTCCACTACCTACAGCTTTAATGTGAGAGCTAAAGACGCGGCAGGAAATGCTTCGTCTTCCAGCAATACGGTTTCCGTAACCACTTCTGCGGGAAGTACTGTAAGCTACTGTTCGGCTTCCGCAACCAATACTGCTGACGAAAGAATCGGAAACGTGAAGTTCGGAACCATCAATAATACTTCAACAGGCACAGCGGGATATGAGAACTTTACTTCAATCTCCACCAACGTTACGAAAGGATCTTCCTATACTATTTCCATAACCCCTGTCTGGACATCTACCAAGTACAATGAAGCCTACGCCGTTTACATTGATTATAACGGAGACGGTGACTTTACGGACAGCGGCGAACTGGCGTGGTCCAGATCAGCATCTACCACTTCTCCGGTAACGGGAACCGTAACGATTCCGTCTACTGCTGCTTCAGGAAGTACCAGAATGCGGGTGATGATGCAATATAATGCTGTTCCTTCATCTTCCTGCGGATCTTATACCTACGGACAGGTGGAAGATTACACGGTGAATATCGTTTCATCAGGCAGAGAAGATTTGCCGGGTACTAAAGATATGATCACGGATATTAAGCTATATCCGAACCCGGCTAAAGACATTCTATACATTTCAAATACAACGAACGAAGATTACAGAATCTTCGATATGGGTGGAAAACTAATTAATTCAGGAAAACTTGAAAGGGGCTCCGTGAATGTGAGCGGCCTGATTAAAGGTGCTTACATGATTCAGATCGGAGAAACCTCCAGGAGATTCATTAAAAACTAATTTCTAACCTCAATTTAATCTTGTGATAAAGGCGGCCTGGAAACGGGCCGTCTTTTTCGATGAGTAATGGGCAATAAATAGTTTAATTATGCATGATAATCTGTAAATGAATTTAAATATTAGGTTTGAGAAATGTTTTTCTCTTCTATTTTAAGATAAGTTTGACGCAAAAAATAAAAATATAATATAAAACGGCGAAATACTTTACTTGCTGAATCATTCATAAACTTTTTGACAGGTTTTTTAAAAGAATTGATTCGAACTTACGTTGAGTAATGTAAAACCATAGCAGAGACCACATGAATATGGTGGAAAAGGCTTCATATAATATAACAGAAAGAACAGCAGATGAACCTTTCCCGAAGGGGTGCTCCGTATCTTATCCGGGGTTAAATGGTAATGATTGTCATAAATTTACCATTGTTGAATTCAAGATATTCTATCAAAGTTTATATCAAATTAAATTCTGTGCTTTGGAAAAACCTTGGCGCCGATTCCTGATTTCTGAAACCGAATTTTTATATTTGCGTAAATTAAAAAATATTCATGGATAAAATTGACAGTCTGAACCAGGTAGCAGAATTCCACACCACTTTCAAAGCCCCGATTTTAGAGAATCCGCAAATCCCTTCACCGGAAAGATGCCATCTTAGAATTGAACTTTTGCAGGAAGAGCTGAACGAATTGAAACAGGCTATTGCCGATAACAATATCGTTGAAATCGCCGATGCTCTGTGCGACCTGCAGTATGTCCTGAGCGGTGCAGTTCTGGAATTCGGACTTGGCAGCAAATTTGTAGAACTGTTCAACGAAGTTCAGCGGTCCAATATGTCCAAAGCCTGCGACAATGAAGAACAGGCACAGGAAACTGTTGAGTTTTATAAAGCAAAGGGTGTAGAGTCTTTTTATGAAAAATCGGGTGAGAAATTCAACGTGTACCGACAGGCTGATCACAAGGTCCTTAAAAACAAGTACTACTCTCCTGCCGATTTGAAAACCATTATTGAGAAATAAATAGCATGAAAAAAGTTATTACAAATATTTTTGCCGTTTCTGCCCTGTTTCTTGCAGGTCAGCAGCTTACCGCACAGAAAGTGGTGGTGGGCCGTGAAGTGGAGACGACAAACGACGGTAAAATGCTGTTGGGAATGCAGATGAAAAGCAAATTTACCGAGGCGCCTTATTCCGACTGGTATATGAAAGAGCATGATGAGTATGCACTCGATCAGAAAGCCATCAGCGAACTGAAAAAAGATAAGATCAATTCTTACAATATCGTGGTTTTCATCGGAACCTGGTGTGAAGATTCCCACCGTGATTTTCCGAGACTGATGCGGATTCTGGAGGAGGTCAACTATCCGGAAGGCAAACTGAAAATTATTGCCGTTAACCGCAAAAAGGAATCCCCGAACGGAGAAGAAAGCCTTTACAACGTTCAGAAAGTTCCTACGATTATCGTACAGAAATACGGTAAAGAATTAGGAAGAATTATTGAAATGCCCACAACAGGATACATCGAGCGGGATCTTGTACAAATCCTGAAGAAAGACGATGGTTCCGTGATCAAAGAAATTTTCAGCAAATAAATACGATTTGAAAAATATTAAAATTTTAGTCCCCTTTCTGGCTGGAATAATCGTTATGGTTATTCTGTTTTTCAGCTTTAGATCCTGTTTAAATCCAACCAAGAAAACAGAGCAATCGGATTATTATATTCTCACCAACCAGATCGCCAAAATGAACAAGATGGTGGTGATGGAACAAAATACGTCTTCTATACAGAAAACCAAAATGGGCTATGAAATTTTAGGAAAGGAAGTATCCAGCAACAGCATCATCACGTTTACCAAAACCAATGCACAGGTTTCCTATGATTTAAACAAAATGAAAATCGAAGTGGATTCGGTGAACAAAAAACTGATGATCACAGCATTGCCGGATGCTGATATCAGGATTTCGCCAAGCGTGGAGATCCAATCGGTGGATGATTCTTTTTTTAACAGGATTTCCGAGAAAGATATTAAAAATGTAACGCAGAAAGCCAAAGACACTGCCATCCGGTCAATCGATCAGAACAGGCTGAGAACCGAAGGACGTCAGCAGTTAATGGAAAACCTGAATAATATTTTCGTTTTGGCAAAGGCTTTGAATTATAAGATCGAAGACCAGACCGGCAAGCTGGGCATTTTAGGACTATAAATTTAAAGTTATGAGCGAACAAGAAGACCAGAAAGGCAAAGAATCTGCTAACAAAGCAGAAACAAAGAAACAAAATGAGGATTTTCAGAACATTCCCGCCTCTTCAGAAAAGACAAACCCGTCTGATGTCGATAAGGAAGATGTTCAGAAGTCTTCAAAGAACAACGAATCCGGAAAAACCGACAATACGGAAGAATAAGATAAAAAGGTTCTGTCTCAGTGAGGCAGAACCTTTTTTAGAAAAAAAATATACAAATAAAATCAAACAATAGATCAGTTTAAACTTCTCTGATTTAACTATAAAAACTAACTGATTCAGATTCCCACAAAGTTCTCAAAAGAATAAAATTCAGATTTTAAACTTCTTTGATCTTTCTTCTTTTTACAGATAATATCAGATTCAAATACAGCATTAGATATTTTACAACTGTTTTGGTTTTAAAACATAGTTGATATTTATAATAGCATTCGCTCCGCAAATGAATTTTATGGACTATTGAATGTTTCAACGATCTGCGAAGCGAATTTTGCTATATTGGATCATACGATGGTTGATTTTCCGAGCTTTACATTTTCAAAATTGTAATACGATTTCTCGGAATAGGTAATATAGTCGGCAATAAAGCTTCCCACTTCACCGGTAGAATACGGCTGTTCGCTGTTGAGGTCTACCGTTACATATCTGTTTTCAATAGCATGCTCGACGGACTGCCTTAGCTTTTCGGCTGCCTGGTCGAGTTTCAGGTAATCCAGCATCATGGCTGTGCTCAGTACAGAAGCTATAGGATTGGCGATCCCTTTCCCTTTGGCCTGCGGATAGGAACCGTGGATGGGCTCGAATAAAGCATTACCGGTACCGATGGAAGCAGAAGGCAGCAGCCCTATAGAACCGCCGATCACACTCGCCTCATCGGAGATGATGTCCCCGAACATATTTTCCGTAACGATGACATCAAACTGTTTCGGATTCAGGATCAGCTGCATGGCTGCATTATCAACAAACATAAAATCCAGCTCCACTTCAGGATATCCGGCGGCAATCTCTTTACAGACCTTTCTCCATAACCTTGAAGTATCCAGGACGTTGGCTTTGTCGATAAGCGTCACTTTCTTCCTGCGTTTTCGGGCTTCCTGAAATGCCATGTGAACGATAGGGGTAATTTCATCCCGGTGATATCTGCAGTTATCGTAAGCAAAGCCCGCTTCCTCATCCGTAAATTTTTCTCCGAAATAAATCCCGCTTACCAGCTCCCGGAAAATCTGGATATCCGTACCGTCAATAATTTCTTTTTTCAGGGGGCTCTTATCAATCAGCGAACTGTAGGTTTTCAGAGGCCTGATGTTGGCAAAAAGACCAAGTTCCTTACGGAGCTTCAGCAGGCCCTGCTCAGGACGCACTTTTGCATCCGGGTTATTGTCAAAAGAAGGATCCCCGATGGCTCCGAAAAGCACTGCATCGGATTCCCTGCAGATTTCCAGCGTTTCATCAGGCAGCGGATTTCCAGTTTTATAAATGGCTTCCGCGCCCATCAGCCCATACGTAAAATTAAATTCATAGTGAAAGGCTTCGGCTATGGCATTTAAAATTTTAATGCTTTCTGCCACGACTTCCGGACCGATTCCGTCTCCGGGAAGAACGGCAATGTTAAACTTAGTTTTCATATACTTTCTGTGTTTTAAGTTCAAATTCTCTGATTCCCTGTTTTCTGCTGATCAGAAAGTCGATATCATCGTAGCCGTTCATCAGGCAGATCTTTTTATATGAATCGATTTCAAAACTTTCTGATTGGCTATCAAAAGTGACAGTCTGTTGTTCCACATCAACCTTAAGCTCTTTTTCAGGGTTTTCGGTAATGCCGTTCAGGATTTTCTTTAGGAACGCTTCGGAAACCTTGACCGGAAGCAGACCGTTGTTCAAAGCATTTCCTTTAAAAATATCAGCGAAAAAGCTGGAAACAACCACTTTGAAACCGTAATCCGTTAACGACCAGGCGGCATGTTCCCGGCTGCTCCCGCAACCGAAATTGTTGCCGGCCACCAGGATTTCCCCACTGTATTTCGGATTATTCAACACAAAATCAGCATTCGGCGCTCCGGTATGGACGTTATACCGCCAGTCCCTGAAGAGGTTTTCTCCGAAGCCTTTTTTATCAATGCTTTTTAAAAAGCGGGCCGGAATGATCTGGTCCGTATCTATATTTTCAACCGGCAAAGGAATTGCACGGGATTTTATAATGACTAATTTTTGCATTTTTGTTTAGTTTTTAAATATCAAAGATTGATGGTCAATGATCAATTTATTTCGCAAGTTAATGGTGAATTTCGTTTACTTTTTAAAATACTTACCCGTAAAATTGACGTGCGAGGCAGAATTCACCATTTACCTGTTCATCAGTTTTCGAAGACCGAAATTTTACCTTCGACTGCTACTTTTGCGGCAGTCAGCGGACTTGCCAGAATCGTTCTTGCGCCCTGCCCCTGTCTTCCTTCAAAATTCCTGTTGGAGGTGGAAACACAGTATTCGCCTTCCGGGATTTTATCATCGTTCATGGCCAGGCACGCCGAACATCCCGGCTGTCTGATCTGAAATCCGGCCTCATCGAAAATAACGTCCAGCCCTTCTTCGAAAATCTGCCTGACCACCTGCTGGGAACCGGGAACAATCAGTGCCTGAACATTTTCCGATTTTCTTTTTCCCTTAATATAATTTGCCGCGGTCCGGAAATCCTCAATCCGCGCATTCGTACAGCTTCCGATGAAAACATAGTTGACTTTAATATCCGAAAGTGCCTGTCCGGCTTTTAATCCCATGTATTTTAGCGCCTTTTCTTCAGAATCATTCTGCGGAACCGGAATATTCCGGCTGATGGAAATTCCCATTCCCGGATTGGTTCCGTAGGTGACCATCGGGTGAATGTCGGAGGCATCAAAGGAGAATTCAGAATCGAAAACGGCTTCATCGTCCGTTTTCAATGTTTTCCAGTATTCCACTTTTTCTTTCCACTCTTCTCCTTTCGGGGAAAAGGTCCGCCCTTTTACGTATTGGAAAGTCGTTTCATCCGGAGCAATCATTCCTCCGCGGGCTCCCATTTCTATGCTCATGTTGCAGACGGTCATTCTTCCCTCCATCGACATTTCTTCGAAGACATTGCCGGCATACTCACAGAAATATCCTGTTCCGCCATCGGTCCCGACCTTCGAAATGATGTATAAGATCACATCTTTCGGCTGAACGTTTTTGTTCAATTTACCGTTTACCAGGATCCTCATGGATTTTGGTTTGTTCAAAAGCAGACACTGGCTGGCAAAAACCTGCGCTACCTGGCTCGTTCCGATCCCGAATGCAATCGAACCGAAAGCGCCATGGGTGGAAGTATGGCTGTCTCCGCAGACGATGCTTATTCCCGGCTGGGTAACGCCCAGTTCAGGAGCGATGATATGCACAATTCCCTGGTACGGGTGACCCAGACCATACAATTCAATATTGTTTTTCTTACAGTTTTCGGTAAGCTGTTCCACCTGGTTTCTCGAAGATTCGTCACGGATGGGCTTATCCTGGTCCAAGGTCGGAACATTGTGATCGGCTGTCGCAACAATCTGCTTCGGCCTGAAGACTTCCAGATTCCTGGATTCCAGCTCGGCAAAAGCCTGTGGACTGGTGACTTCGTGGATCAGGTGTTTGTCGATATAAATGATCTGAGGTCCGTCCGGAATTGTTTCTACCACGTGGGCATCCCAGACTTTGTCAAAAAGTGTCTTTTTATTATTCATTTTAAATCATTCAGTTAAATCAATGCTCTTATCCTATTTTTCTGGTTACCCTTTCAAGGATTGCACAGAGGTCATCATTATCAACTTCTTTCTTGCGGTCCGCAACTTTCAGGAATTCCTCATACAAAAAGTCAAGCTCGTTTTTGGTCACTTCAAAACCGATGTGCTTAAACCGGTAAGCCAACGCCGAACGTCCGCTTCTTGCCGTCAGCACAATGGTTGAAGCATTTACCCCTACTTCTGCCGGATCGATAATTTCGTAAGTCTCCCTGTTTTTGATGACCCCGTCCTGGTGGATTCCAGAACTGTGGGCAAAAGCATTGGCTCCCACGATAGCCTTATTCGGCTGAACAGGCATTCCCATCAGTTCGGAAACCAGGAGGCTCATCGGGTTCAGCATTTTGGATTTTACATCCGTGTATAATTGTAAACCCGGATGCTGACGAAGGATCATCACCACTTCTTCCAAAGCGGTATTTCCTGCCCTTTCGCCAAGCCCGTTGATGGTACATTCGATCTGCCTTGCCCCATTGATCACTCCCGAAATAGAATTAGCCGTCGCCATTCCCAGATCGTTGTGGCAGTGGCAGGAAAGGACGGCTCTGTCGATACCGGTTACGTTTTCTTTTAAATATTTTATTTTTTCGCCATATTCCTCCGGCAGGCAATAGCCCGTGGTATCCGGAATGTTAAGCACCGTGGCCCCAGCTTTAACGGCCGCTTCACAAACTCTGGCCAGATAATCGTTATCGGTTCTTCCGGCGTCTTCCGCATAAAATTCTACATCTTCTACGAAAGTTTTGGCGTATTTTACGGCCTGTACGGCTCTTTCAATAATATCTTCCCGGTTGGAATTGAATTTAAATCGGATATGGGAATCCGAAGTTCCGATTCCCGTATGGATCCTTGGCCTTTTGGCAAAGCGCAGGGCTTCAGCAGCGGCATCAATATCCTTTTGGTTGGCCCTGGTCAATCCGCAGACCTTGGCATTTTTAACCAGTTTTGAAATCTCCGAAACGGAATGAAAATCGCCGGGACTTGAAATAGGAAAACCGGCTTCGATCACATCTACTCCCAGCTCGTCCAGCTTCTCTGCAATGATCAGTTTCTGCTCTGTATTTAACTTGCAACCCGGGACCTGCTCTCCGTCACGCAGCGTGGTATCAAAAATTTCAATTTTTTCGGATTTCATAATGAAGTTTTTTACTTAATTTTGAATCAAAACTAGAAAGATGAAACGTTTAGTCTTCGCCGGTTTTTTAAAAATTACAACAGTCAAAATATTATAATTAAGCGTTAATTATCTATTTACCAATATTTTAAATTCCAAAAATTTACAATGGCAGAATTGCATAAAGATTTTTTATTTATCCTGATCAAATCCCTTACAACGTCAGAAAAAAGACAATTCAGGCTGTATGTAAACCGTCTTGGAATTAATGTGGATGCCAAATTCCTTCTCCTGTTTTCTGAAATCGAGAAAATGAAAGAATATGATGAACATATGATCATCGGAAAGAAAATTTCCACGAAACAGCAATTGTCCAATCTGAAGGCTCATCTGTACAAACAGATCCTGGTAAGTTTACGGCTGAACCCCAGCCATCAGAATTACCGGATCCAGCTTCGTGAACAATTGGATTTTGCGAATATTCTTTATCAGAAAGGCCTTTACAAACAGGCCCTGAAAATTCTGGATAAAACCAAGCAATCGGCTCTGCAGCTGGATGAGAAAACGATCGCTTCGGAAATCATCGACCTTGAAAAAGTGATTGAATCCCAGTTTATTACCCGGAGTATTGAAGGCCGCGCCGATGAACTGATCCGGCAGTCTACGGAGATCAGCAAACAGAATCATTACGCCACGGAATTATCCAACCTGTCGTTGAAGTTATACAGCGAAATGCTGACCCATGGTTACGTAAAAAACCATGAAGACCGCGAAGAAATTATGAGTTTTTTCAATACACAAATTCAGAACATCAATTTTGGAAGGCTGAATTTTACAGAAAAGCTTTGGTATTTTAAAGCCCATGTCTGGAAAAACCAGCTGCTTCAGGAGTATAAGTATACCCTGAAATATGCTTTCCAATGGGTAGACCTGTTTCACAAAAATCCGGAGATGATCTTCAGCCATCCGGTCTGGTACATCAAAGGCAATACCTACCTCCTCAAGATACTTTTCCTGTATGGAAATATCGACATTCTGGAGAACAGTTTCCGGGAGTTTAATGAAAGGGTGCATTCTTCAAGCTTTGCTCAAAATGAAAACCTGCAATCACTTATTTTCCTTACCCATTACAATACGTTGATGAACATTCACTTCGTAAAAGGCGAATTCTTTGCAGGATCCAAACTGATCCCTGAAATCGAGCTGAAAATGGAAAAGCTCAGGGATAAAATT
>JAKOOG010000286.1 GCA_022701545.1 Weeksellaceae bacterium
ACGACCACAAAAAACGATATTCAGCAGAACAATGACGACTTTTTCTGCATCACGCCGGATAAAATCGTGGATTACAGCACCACCTCCGGGACTTTAGGGGATCCGGTAACGTTCGGTTTATCCGATAACGACCTGGAGCGGCTGGCATACAATGAAGCCATTTCCTTTGCCTGTGCAGGGATTCAAAAAGGCGATGTGGTGCAGATGATCACCACCATCGACAAGCGGTTCATGGCCGGGCTGGCTTACTTTCTGGGATTAAGAAAAATGGGGGCGAGCGTCGTACGGATGGGACCTGGAATTCCGGAACTGCAATGGGACTCCATCTTCCGGTACAAACCGAAATACCTGATCACCGTTCCTTCTTTCCTGCTGAAAATGATCGATTATGCCGAAAAACACGGAATCGATTACCGGAATTCCAGCGTCTACGGAGCCGTTTGTATCGGCGAAAGCATCAAAAATCAGGATTTCACAGATAATATCCTGTCTACGAAAATTAAAGAAAAGTGGAACATCAAGCTTTTCTCTACGTATGCTTCTACGGAAATGAGCACCGCTTTTACGGAATGCGAACAGCAAGCCGGCGGCCATCACCACCCGGAACTCATCATCACGGAGATCCTGGATGATGACGGAAACCCGGTAAAAGAAGGAGAAAGCGGAGAACTGATCATTACCACTTTAGGCGTCGAGGCCTTGCCTCTGTTGAGGTTTAAAACCGGTGATATTGTAAAAGCCCATTACGAGCCATGCCTATGCGGAAGGAATACGATGAGGCTGGGCCCTGTGGTCGGAAGAAAACAGCAGATGATCAAATACAAAGGAACGACACTGTATCCGCCGGCAATGAATGATATCCTGAATGATTTCAACAACATTCTGTGTTACCAGATCGTGATCCAATCGAATGAAATAGGGCTGGATGAAATCATCATCAGGATCAGTACCGACAGCGATTCCGAAACGTTTGTGAATGAAGTGCGGGATCATTTCCGCGCCAAGTTAAGGGTGAGCCCGAAAATTGAAATCCTGGATTTCGGGGTATTGTCCAAAACCGTGTTCCATCCGAACAGCAGGAAGCCGGTTACTTTTATAGATTTGCGATAACTTCATCCGGAGTTCAGTTGAATCATTTATTGATAAACTTATTTAAACGTAATATAATAATCATGAAAAAATTATTTCTAATGCTGTTGATGGCTGTGGCAACAACAGCGGTCGCTCAGAATCAAATTAATTATGAATCCGGAAATTTCGATTTTCTGAAAGACCAGACTGAAATCAGTGTAAAATTAAAATTCGATAATGCGGCCTATCAGGAGAAAAACCTTACGGAAAGTCAGTATATCGCGGAACGTAAAGCAGACATTACTGCTAAAAAGAACGAAGCGGTCTGGAAAAACTGGATCTACCAGTGGGACCGGTTTAAATCTACAGAATACCTGGAGTATTTCTTTAAAGGGGCAAACAGCAAATCCAAAAAAATATTTTTCAGGAATGATGTAAAGACGAAATATACCTTAATTATTGATGCCAGATGGATTTATGCGGGATGGTACGGCGGAATGATCGGGTCGCAGGAAGGAAAGCTGACGGCAGATCTTACCTTTGTAGAAACGGATAACCCTTCAAATGTTGTCATGAGGCTGCAGGCAGATAAGATTCAGGGGAAACAGATGAATAAGGATTTCAGCTGGGAATACGGAAGGATTGCAGCAACTTACGAAGTACTGGGAAAAAAGCTGGCAAAAGAAATCAAAAATGCAGTAAAATAAATAAAAAGCGGTCTGAATTTCAGACCGCTTTTTTATGCCTGTTGTTTTTCCGTTTTAATGAATTCCGCTAAATTTTTAATCGCGGTATCGTGTATCCTGACAAACGTATTCTTTTTGTTCCAGACATAGCCGGCGAGCACAGCGCAGATTTTTCTTTTTACATCCGGGTTTTCCGGCTGATGGAAAAACAGCTCCTGGAGATTTCCGGTATACCATTCTTTCACATAAGTGGTGAAAACATTCACACCATATAAGATATAATCCGAATATTCTTTTTGCCAGTCGATGGTTTCGCCGTTCAGCTGCCGTAAGGCTAATTTTGCCGCCAGCATTCCGGATTCCGTGGCAAAAGCCATTCCCGAAGAGAACACAGGATCCAGGAATTCGGAAGCATTACCGGTCAGGGCAAAACCTTCTCCGAATAACTTTTTTACCGAGCAGGAATAATCTTTCAGATGTTTCGGCTCAAAAAGAAAATCCGCGTCCCCGAAACGCTTCACATAATAATCCGATAGGGAAATGGCTTTTCTTAAAGCTTCCGCCGTATTGCCGTCTTCGGATAATTTATCGATATATTCCGTAGGCCCGACAATGCCGACGCTTGTATTGCCGTTGGAAAAAGGGATCACCCAAAGCCAGACTTCCGTTTCGATAATATCAAATGAAATTAAAGTGCCTTCGGTTCCTTCTTCCCGGTTGAGGTCCTTCACATGGGAGAAAATCGCGGAGTGGGGCGATAGTTTCGAGGGCTTTTCAAGATCCAGCAGCCTGGGCAGCACCCTTCCGTAACCGCTGGAATCGATGACGAATTTGGCATGGATTTCCTTGGTCTCGCCGTCTTTGGTTTTTACGGTCGTTACGGAATCTGTTCCGTTGAACTCGATGCCGGTAACTTCAGTCTCAAATTCCAGGTCAATGCCCTTGTTGATCACTTCCTGAGCCAAAACATTATCAAAATCCGCCCTCGGGACCTGCCAGGTCCAATCCCAGCCTTCCCCGAATTTATTGCTGAAATCAAAAATGCAGACTTCGTTGCCTCTTAAAAAACGTGCGCCCAGCTTCTTTTCAAATCCCATTTTATCCAGGGCAGGAAACAGGCCGGCCTCGTCAAAATGATCCATCACCCGTGGAATCAGGCTTTCCCCGACCACCAATCTGGGAAACTTCGTTTTTTCAACAACTTTTACGCTGACGTTGTTCTTCTTTAAGTATGAAGAAGATACGCATCCGGATGGACCGGCACCGATTACAAGAACGTCAACAAATTCTTTGCTCATCTTTGATTTTTTATTTTAATAATAACTTCTATCTTTGCCGCAAAATTAATGACAATTAATTAATAATTACAAAATTATCTTATTATTACTTTTAATTAATGAAAATAAACAACTTTTTAGAACTGAGCGACTTTAAAAAAGTCATCATTGAAAATGAGAAAATAGAACTGGATGAAACACTTCTTGCCAGAGTGGGTGAAAGTTTTCATTTTTTAAAAGAATTTTCAAAGAATAAAGTAATATATGGAGTGAATACCGGTTTCGGGCCGATGGCACAGTTCAAGATCAGCGATGAGGATACCCATCAGCTTCAGTACAACCTGATCAGGAGCCATTCTTCCGGGATGGGAAACCCGCTTCCTGCCGATGAAGCAAAGGCATGTATGTTGGCAAGGCTGAATACATTATCGCTTGGAAAATCAGGTGTTCACCACTCGGTTGTCAACTTACTTAAAGAACTGATCAACAGGGATGTTATACCATTGATTTTTGAGCATGGAGGAGTAGGGGCAAGCGGTGATCTGGTGCAGCTGGCCCACCTGGCTCTGGTACTGATCGGAGAAGGCGAAGTATTTTATAAAGGAGAAAGAAAACCGACGAAAGAAGTTTTTGAAAAAGAAGGCCTTGAACCCATCCAAGTGGAAATCCGGGAAGGGCTTGCCCTGATGAACGGAACTTCCGTGATGTCCGGGATCGGCGTGGTGAATGCACATAAAGCGAATCAATTAACTGATATTTCTTTAAAATTATCCTGTGCAATCAATGAAGTCGTCCAGGCTTATGATGACCACCTGTCAGAAGTGCTGAACGGGACCAAGCTTCACGCCGGTCAGCAGAAGATTGCCGCAAAAATGCGTGCTCATTTATCAGACAGCAAACTGATCCGGAAAAGAGCCGACCATTTATATACCCACTTTGAAGAGCAGGAGAAAGTATTCAAGGAAAAAGTCCAGGAATATTACTCCTTACGATGTGTTCCGCAGATTTTAGGACCTGTCCTGGACACGCTGGAATACACGGAAAAAGTATTGGAAAACGAAATTAATTCAGCTAACGATAATCCGATTATTAATGTGGAGGACCGGCATGTGTACCATGGAGGAAATTTCCATGGGGATTACATTTCGCTGGAAATGGACAAGCTGAAAATCGTGGTGACCAAACTGACGATGCTGGCGGAACGGCAACTGAATTATCTTTTAAATTCTAAAATCAACGAGATCCTGCCCCCGTTTGTAAATTTGGGGAAATTAGGCTTCAATTTCGGAATGCAGGGAGTACAGTTTACGGCCACTTCCACAACTGCAGAAAGCCAGATGCTGTCTAACCCGATGTATGTTCACAGCATCCCGAACAACAATGACAATCAGGATATTGTGAGCATGGGAACCAACGCGGCGGTAGTCTGCCGGAAAGTGATTGAAAATGCTTTCGAAGTGTTGACGATTGAAGCGATTACCATCGTTCAGGCCATTGAATATCTTGGCTACCAGGATCGCATTTCATCGGCAACAAAAGAACTGTATGACGAAATAAGAAAGATTATTCCTGCGTTTTCCGATGATATGGTCATGTATCCGTATCTGGAGAAGGTGAAAAATTATCTGAAAAATTTGTAACCTCTCGGGGACACAGGTTGTCATAAAAGAATATACCAAAAACTAAAACTAACATACGCTACACATGAAATGTGCAATCATCACAGGCGGTTCCAGGGGAATTGGAAGAGCGATCTGTATCAAACTGGCAGAAGAAAAGAATTACCATCTGCTGATTAACTACACTTCCAATGAAGCGGCAGCAAGAGAAACGCTGGCCAAAGTTGAAGAACTGGGTGCTACGGGAGAGATCCTGAAATTCGACGTTGGGAATGCCGAAGAAGCACAGGCTGTTTTAACCCAATGGCAGGAAAACAATCCAAAAGCAATCGTTGAGGTGATTGTAAACAATGCCGGAATCACCAGAGACGGATTGTTTATGTGGATGCCGAGTGAAGACTGGAATGCAGTGATTAATACCAGCCTGAACGGCTTTTTCAATGTTACCAACTTCTTCATTCAGAAACTGTTGCGAAACAAATATGGCCGGATCATCAATATGGTTTCCGTTTCCGGAGTGAAGGGAACCGCAGGACAGACCAATTATTCCGCAGCAAAAGGGGCTTTGGTAGGAGCTACAAAAGCGTTGGCACAGGAAGTCGCAAAAAGAAATATCACCGTCAATGCAGTGGCACCGGGATTCATCAAAACGGATATGACGCAGGAATTTAATGAAGATGAATTAAAAGCAATGATTCCGGCGAACCGTTTCGGGGAAGCAGAAGAAGTGGCCGATCTGGTAGCGTTTTTAGCTTCGAAAAAATCATCGTACATTACAGGTGAAGTCATTAATATTAACGGCGGAATTTATTCTTAAATAATGTAACAATATACCGGTGTACCAATACCGATGAATACGGATCGATAAAATTGTTACATTGATAGATTGATACATTGTTAAATTTAACAACATGGAAAACAGGGTTGTCATTACCGGAATGGGAATTTATTCCTGCATCGGAACTTCTTTGGAAGAGGTGAAGGAATCTTTATTTCAGGGGAAGTCCGGTATATTTTTAGTGGACGAAAGAAAAAAGTTCGGATTCAGATCCGGATTGACGGGCGTTGTTCCGAAGCCGGACCTTAAAAATTTTCTGAACCGCAGGCAACGCGTAAGCATGGGGGAAGAAAGCGAATATGCCTATATCGCCACTTTAGATGCTTTAAAACAGGCAGGAGTAGACCAGGATTTTTTAGACCACAATGAGGTCGGAATTTTATACGGAAACGACAGTGTCTCCCAGGCAGTCGTAGAATCCATAGACATCGCAAGAGAAAAAAAAGATACGACGCTGATGGGTTCGGGAGCGATTTTCAAATCGATGAACTCTACGGTAACGATGAACCTTTCCACGATTTTTAAGTTAAGGGGAATCAATCTTACCATCAGTGCGGCCTGTGCAAGCGGTTCCCACTCTTTGGGACTGGCTTTTATGATGATTAAAAACGGCTTCCAGGAAATGATCGTCTGCGGAGGGGCCCAGGAAACCAATAAATATTCAATGGCGAGTTTTGACGGGCTGGGGGTTTTCTCCGTCCGTGAAAATGAGCCTACAAAAGCTTCCAGGCCTTTCGATTCCGGAAGGGATGGACTGATTCCGAGCGGCGGCGGCGCAACGCTGATCGTTGAGAGCCTGGAATCGGCACAGCGGAGAGGAGCCAACATCATCGCAGAAATTGTAGGGTACGGATTTTCCTCAAACGGCGGTCATATATCGACACCGAATGTAGACGGACCGGCACTGGCGATGGGAAGAGCATTAAAACAATCAGGCTTTACAGCACAAGAAATCGATTATATAAATGCTCATGCCACATCCACCCCGATCGGTGATGCCAACGAGGCAAAAGCCATTTATGAAATCTTCGGCGGGGAAGTTCCTGTGAGCTCTACCAAATCCATGACCGGACACGAGTGCTGGATGGCCGGTGCAAGTGAAGTTATTTACTCGATCCTGATGATGCAGAACGGCTTTATTGCCCCGAACATCAACCTGGAAAATCCTGACGATGAGGCGAAAAAGATAAATCTGATCGCCAAAACAAAAAGTCAAAAAATTGACGTATTTTTGTCGAATTCTTTCGGGTTTGGGGGAACCAACTCCGCATTAATTGTAAAAAAATTTAATTAAAAACATGGAAAGGGAAAAAATTATATCGATTGTGAATGATTTTCTGGTGAATGAATTTGAGGTGGACGGTGATGAGATCAGCAACGGAGCCAACTTAAAAACGACGCTTGGGCTGGACAGCCTGGATTACATTGATATGGTGGTGGTAATTGAATCCAATTTCGGTGTGAAGCTGGGAGAAGCAGACTTCAAGAAAATGATCACTTTTGATGACTTCTATACCACGATTGAAAATAAAATCACGGAAAAAAATAAATAAT
>JAKOOG010000322.1 GCA_022701545.1 Weeksellaceae bacterium
CCAGAAACGACTACCGAAACTAAAAAATAAGAAAAGAAATGTATAGTTTTTCACCAAAATTAAAATCAACTTCTATAATCCTTCTTGTTGTAGGTTTAGTTCTGTTTGGTATCGGTTTCTTTTTAAATAAAGGAATTTCTACAGAGAAAATAGAACACATGATGGAAGCGCTTCATGCTTCTGGTCATAACGCGCCTACGCACTCAAGTGAAATGGTAGGTCCCCAGGATCATGCGGCTCATCTTGAGCATGCTGAACTTCAGGTGCACAACCAGCCTTTAGCGGCCATACATTTTGTAGCTGTATTTTTCTTCGGATTAAGCTGCTGCGTATTGTTCTTTTATTCTATTCAGCACGCTGCCCACGCAGGATGGCCGATCATCATTACCAGAGTAATGGAAGCTATTGCTTCTTATATTCCTTACGGGGGTGCAATCCTTATCATCCTGATGCTTTTGAACATTACCCACCAGGGACACCTTTTCCACTGGATGGATCCGGAACTTACCGATCCTAATTCACCTCATTTTGACGTGATCCTGTTTGAAAAGAGAATCTTCTTAAATATTCCTTTCTATGCAGTAAGAACTTTTATCTACGTATTAGGTGCTTCTTTCTTCGCATGGAAACTGAAGGCTCAGTCTAAAAAAGTAGACGAAACCAAATCAAGAACCGAATATCAGATGCTTTACAGATGGGCAGTAGGATATATCGCATTCTTCGGGTTTGCATCTGCAGCCTGGGCATGGGACTGGTTGATGTCTATCGACCCTCACTGGTACTCTACCATGTATATCTGGTATTCTATGGTGAGCTGTCTTTCCAGCGGTATTGCCATGATCATTCTTTTAAGTGTTTATTTGAAGAAAAACGGATTCCTTCCGCAATTCAACGATAACCACTTACACGATCTGGGGGTATTCTTATTTGCTACAAGTATGCTTTGGACGTACACCTGGTTTGCCCAGTTTATGTTGTACTGGTATGCGAATATCCCGGAAGAGGTAAACTACTTCTTCGGAAGATTCCAGCACTACTCTCCTACTTTCTTACCGATGCTAATTGTAAACTTCTTATTACCGTTATTGGTATTGGTAAGCAGCAGCATCAAGAGAAACTACAAAGTGGTGACAATTATGGCGATCGTAGTGATCTGCGGGCATATCCTGGATTACTTCAATATGGTAATGCCGGGAACGGTAGGACCATACTGGAAAACCCCTGAAGTATTCATCCTGATTTTAGGAGCTATCCTTTTCGTGGTTGGATTATTTATGTTTACCGTGCTTTCTGCATTATCTAAACTTAAGCTTATCCCGACAGGAAACCCTTACTTACACGAATCTGAAATTTATGAGTATCCTTTCTAAGGAAAACTGATAATAAAGATATAATTAAAAGACTGATCAATCCGATCAGTCTTTTTTTGTGCTGAAATGAAAAAAAATTAAATGGCTATGCAACCTTTTACTGTTTTTGATTGTCTTATAAATACAGCTCATGTTAAGTTAAATACTAATTAAACCAAAATCACCATGACAAAAAAAATCTTTTTATTCTTTTTTATTTTATTATTACACCTTGCGCATGCACAAACCATTACTTTTATTTCTGAAAAAACCAATAAGCCATTGCCCAAAGTCTCTGTTTTCGGGAAAGACGGAAGCATTCTGGCATTTTCGGATATCGACGGTAAAATTAATAAGCAGCTTTTGAAACCGGAGCAGGAAAAATTCCAGCTGGTCTATAACAATATCTCAGTAGCCACTCTGTCTTATTCGGATTTTAACCAGGAGGTGATTAAAATTAATGATCGGATTAAAGACATCGAAACCGTTGTTATTAAAAAGGAGAAACCGGCAAAATATATTTTTGTGAAAGGAAACTTCAATGCCTACGTTACCCTGAACAACAAACTAAATTCCTACGCAGACGGAATTATAACCTACATTTTTGATAACAAGACCAAAAAGCTGAAAGATACGCGGATCGAACAATACAGGATCTTCAGGCTGGAAAATGCAGAAATGGACCGGAAAAAACTTTCCTCCTGGGATTATGGAATATTTCTGAAAATCCCCAAAATTAAAAATATCGGAAATGTGGATGGCTTCAGAAATATGAAAGACATTGCTTTCAAAGAACTGAAAAGCGAAAAGAAAGACCAGATCGAGCTTACACAAATAACCAATGATGAAGAAATCGGATTATTCGGATACCGCATTTCCGACGCTAAAAATGTTCTGAATCTTGCCTTTGTCCCAAATTCACGAAAAGAACTCAGAGATCTTCTGGAATACAACCGTATCGAATTTCTAAAATTAAAACATAAAAGCGAGCCTCAATATAATGACATTGCCATTTACAACAATTTCTATCCTATCGATATAGACTTCGGTAATGATAAAACGGAGAAGATGCAGTTTGATATCAACAGCAGCCACTACACGTCAAACTATTGGGAAGACCCTGCTTTCCCGAATATGCAGCCGGTATTCAGCAGCTTTTTCAAAGAAGATTTAAAAGAAAAGCCCAATCAAAAGTAATGGGTCTGTCTTTTTCAACATTTAATTCTTAAAAAAATATTCCGAAAAGATTTCCCAAATATCTAAATTTAAATATCCTTTCATAGAATACATTAGAGTATAAGCGAAAAGACTGATGAGTAACCCATCGGTCTTTTTATTTAAATAAAATATGCATTGTTTGAAACCTTTTTGCTTTTTAAGTTGTCTTACAGATGTACATTCAATCAACAATAAATAATATCCTATGAAAAAAAGTGCACTGCTATTCTTAATGATCACATTGTACAGCCTGATGAACGCGCAGAACAACAATTCAGCATCTGAAAAAACGGATAAGCTCCAGACGGAGGATTCTGCAAAGTACCTTTATGTAAAAGGCAACTTCAATATTTATGCAACCCTTAACAATACCATCAACGGATATGCCGACGGAATTATTACCTATATTTTTGACCGTAAAACCAAAAAACTGAAAAGCACCCGCATCGAACAGTACCGGATTTTCAGAATGCCGAAACCAGAATGGGATCCGCAAAAATTCGCTTCATGGGATTACAGCATATATATGCATCTCCCGCAGATGAAACGAATTGAAGGTACAAATCCATACAAATAAACCAAAAACATGGTTTTCCATACGACGGAAGGCAGCCAAAGAGATGAAATTGAAATAAAAGAAGAACGCCTTCAGGAAAAGGAATTGGCCATACTCGGATTCCACGTTTCTGATGTAAAATACAGTACCCGTATCGCCTACACCCGGAATTCACGAAAACAACCGGAAGATCTTCTACAATACAGCGAAAGTTCGACCATGAAGCTGAAATACAAAAAAGAACCGATGTACAACGTCATTAATGTTTATACTAATTTTTATCCGACCGCATTCGATTCTGGTGATGAAAAGCATGAGGATGAAATAAAATTCGACCTCAACACAAGTTATTATACCTCAAAATATTGGGAAAACCCTTCTTTTCCGGATATGCAGAATGCTCTTGCCTCCTTCTTAAAAGAAGAACTGAAAGAAAAACAAAATATCAATTCACTCTTTACGAAAAAATAAATATAACCTACCAAAAACTTCTACTATGAAAAAAGTACTACAAGTCATTCTGATTACGACAATGGTCTTACTTAATGCACAGAATTCGGCAAACCGGTTTTTCTATGAATTAACCTATAAGCCCAATAAGGATTCAGCAAAGCTGGAAAAAGAAATGATGGTACTGGATATTGATCAGAACAAATCCCTTTATCAATCCTATGAAAAAATTCAGATCGATTCGATAACAGGTATAATGATCAAGGAAGCTTCAAAAACCGGATTTCCGGACTTTAAAAAAATCGGCAATAGACGCACCCGGTTTACGCATCAGATTTCAAAAAGCTACCCGATCCGTGAGGTGGTGTACAAAGACCGTATTTCGATGGATCATTATTCCTTCCGTGAAAATCCGAAGCTGGACTGGAAAATTTCAGATGAAAAACAGAAGATCGGAACCTATAATGCCCAGAAAGCAACAGCCGATTTTGGCGGGAGAAAGTGGATCGCCTGGTTTACCACAGAAATCCCTTTCCAGGACGGACCTTATAAATTTTATGGACTGCCTGGATTAATTGTAAAAGTCGGCGATGAAGCAGGCAACTATTCCTGGGAATTGAAAGGAAACAAAAAAACAGATCATATCGCGGAAGTCTCATCGATAGAAGAGTTAATGAATCAGACCGGATTATTTGTTTCCAAGGAAATCACAAAAGAAAAATTTACGGAAAAATACGAACAGTATAAAAAAGACCCTCTTGCAGGGATAAGACAGATGCTGGGCCAGGTTCCCGCAGATGTAAAAGTATCCGATGACTTTTCACTGTCGAAAGAGATGAGAGCGGCAGAAAAACAAATGAAAGAACATATTGCACAAAATAATAACAGCATCGAGCTTCCCGGTAGAAATAAATAAAAAGAAAATAAAAACACTTACACATAAAGGGTTTTTACTAAATTTGTGGCAAACGGAAAAAAATGAAAAAATTGTCCTTTCTACTCATCTTCAGCCTGTTGCTTTTTACAGCATGCAAGAAAGATCATGTAGATGCTACCAATACCAAAACTCTACAGTCGAGTATCAATGATATGACGGCCAGTCTTCCGACGATTCAGCAGATTAAATTCAATGAAGCACTGTATATTCTAAAGACTTTCGGTGTAGAAGCAGACGGCGATGTTGCCGAACTGAAAGCGCTCGGCCAGCTGATCGACGGAAAAAAAGTTCCCGAAATCATGACGATGGCAGACCAGGTCGCCCAGAAAAACGGAATCGAATGGGCCAGTACCGCCCCGCCTTCCTTAGGTGAAATGAATATCTTCGGAAGTGAAGCGGCTAAAGAAACCGATCCGAATGACGTAAAAGCGAACTCTCTGAGCATTACCACCCGGCCTACCGGCGATGACGGAATGGGTGCCCCGACGTCGATCCAGATCGTACCAAGACTGGTAGACAATGCAGGAAACCCGGTATCCTTTACGGGAGCCGGCCTTGAAGCCACTCTTGAAGTCTTCAGCAACGGTGTGAAGCTTTTAACGGCGAAAAACCTGATGCAGGATAACAATTTCAAAGGATTTAATTTAAAATTCTCCTCCATTCCGGCAGCCAAGGTCATGGATAACAAAATTGACATCACGGTTTCCATAAAAACAACGGCCAAAACATTTAAAATGACGAAAGTCGGATTGGATGTAAATCCTGACCTCCTGAAAGTTCCGGCCGCACCGAAAGTGGATTCAACAGCCGTGCCGCAGGATCCTGCAGTCATTGATCCGAATGACCCGAACGCTACAATCCCGGCGACCGGTACCGATCCTAATGCCACGACTCCGGCTGCAACACCGGCTACCCCGAAACAACCTGCTGCGGATCCTAAAACCACGGTAACAGGATTTCTGAACAATTTAAATGCTCAGAATCTTAAAGCGGCTTACAATGCAGCAAACAATCCAACCTGGGGAAGCTATGAATCTTTTGCCAACCCGACTTCAGGATTCGGTTCGGTAAAGAATGTAAGTGTAAAAAATATTACCACCAATGCTTCCAATGCCACTTCATCAAGTGTGAATGCAACGTATGACGTAACGGACAAAAACGGTAAGACCACAGCTCTGAAAGTAACCTTCGGGCTTAAAAATGTAAACGGAGACTGGAAGATTTCCAGCTATAGAATCAATCCATAAAAGAAATATGGCATCACAGGAATTAATCAGGAAACTGGAAGAAACCATCGAAAACATCCCTGACTTTCCGATTCCGGGAATTCAGTTCAAGGACATCTCTCCTATTTTCCTGGATTCAAAACTATATGAAGCGGTCATTGCAGATCTGGCTGCAGTAAGCAGAGGAAAAGTGGATGCCGTATGCGGAATCGAAAGCCGTGGCTATCTCTTTGGGATCGCCATTGCAGTTGCCCTGGAAGTTCCGTTCATCCTGATCCGGAAAGCAGGAAAACTGCCGCCGCCGGTAATTTCGGAAAAATATGACCTGGAATACGGAAGCGCGGTGATCGAGACCCGCGAAGGGCAGATCAGGCCCGGACAGAGAATACTGATCCACGACGATCTGCTGGCTACCGGCGGAACTACGGAAGCAGCGGCCAAGCTGGTGGAAAAACAAGGCGCTGCTGTAGCGCAGTTCAGCTTTCTCATCGGCCTCACCGGCCTGAAAGGAGAAGAAAAACTGAAAAAGTTCAATGCAGAAGTCTATCACATCCTGGAATATTAAATGTTCCCGGAATCCATATAAAAAAGCTTTATGAAACCTTTCATGAAGCTTTTTTATAACAAAACAGCACCATTCGGCGGCGGATAATTTACAATTCACAACATTTCATCAATAATACGCAGAAAGTATTTTGTAAATCATTCAGAAACAATTAAATTTGCATTTCAATTTTTAATAATTTATGGCAAAACTTACAAACGAGCAAGAGGGTAAAGAAACGGTTGAGTTTTTTAAAGATCTTGACAGAGAAGCTTTAAACACGGAAAGATTCATTGAAAAATATTCAAAGCCTTTGGCGGTTGTTTTCGGAATACTGGTGCTGGGGGTTCTGGGTTTCTTCGGTTACAAACAATTTGTTGTAGCTCCTAAAAACGTGGAAGCCGTAAAAGGGTTCCTGGCGGCTCAGAAAAATCTTGCTGAAGGAAAAGATAAAGAAGCATTGGGCGGTAAATCTGCTGCAAATCCGGGGTTTCTGGGAACATATAATGAATATTCCGGGACGGCAATCGGTGAGCTTTCTGCTTACAATGCCGGTTTATTGAAGTTTAAGGAAGGGAAATTCCAGGAAGCCTATGATCTTCTGGACAAATTTTCATCCGACAACAAAACATTGGTGGCAATGAAGTACGGAGCTATGGCTGATGCAAAATCCGGCCTTAACAAAAACGATGAAGCGCTGCAGCTTCTTGATAAAGCAGCATCTGCTTCAGACGATCCTTACACGACTTACTACTTTACAAGAAAAGCAGGAATTGTGGCATTAGGATTAAAGAAAAATGCAGAAGCTAAGAAGTACTTTGCAACCATAGATGAAAAATATCAGGATTACGACAACGGAATGTCTGATTCTTATATCGAAATGACTAAATATTACTAAATAATGGCAACAGTTAATCTTTCTGATTACAAGCCGCTTCATATAAACAATGCCGATGAATTTTCTATCGGCATTGTTTTTTCTGAGTGGAATGATTTTGTAACCT
>JAKOOG010000191.1 GCA_022701545.1 Weeksellaceae bacterium
TTTTCTTCTGCCTGATAGCCGTATCCAAACTTATTACCATACCCGAAATTAGACTCTTCTACTCCATTCAGAATGATGCCGATATTTTTTAATTTACCATCTTGCACGGAATGATTCAGGAACTCGATGTATTTCATTTCCGTAACCTCAGACCTCGTTACATAGATAATGACATCGCTCTTATTTGCAAGTAAGAAAGAGTCGGTCACTAATAAAAGAGGAGCCGTGTCAAGCACAATATATTTGTATTTATTGAGATCTTTAACTGTTGATAAAAGTCGATCAAACCTGTGGCTTTGTAAGAGATCAGTAGGATTAGGCGGTATGGATCCTGAATAGATGAAATCACAATTATTATTATAACCGCTAGGATGGATTATTTCTTCAACCGTGGTTTCTTCATCACTTAAATATTCCGTAAGACCTTTGGCAGATTTCATCATCGGGTTATACCTCTGCAGCTGCGGATTTCTTACATCGGCTCCTATTACCAAAACTTTATCACGGGAAGACCCTAAAATCATCGATAAATTGGTTGATATAAATGTCTTACCTTCTCCTTTTACCGATGAAGATACCATAATTACATGAGGCGTATCCTTTTTGGGCAATAAGAATCTCAGATTGGTCACCAGAATTCTGAAGGCTTCCGCCATCGGGGATACATCATTAAAAGAGATCAGATTATTCTGCTTACTTTTAAGTTTAGGGATTTCTGCAATCACCGGTAACTGCGTAAGTTTTGTAACATCGTTTCTGGTAACCAAAGTGCTTTGTAAAAGCTGTTTCAGATAAATAAATAAAAACGGAATAAGAATCCCTAAGAAAACTGCAATACCAAGAATGATCATTTTTTTAGGGGCTACCGGCTTTTTGTAGATGAAAGCCCGGTCTATAACCCTTGCCTTTTCCGAAGTAATTTCCATGCTGATGGCCGCTTCTTCCCTTTTCTGCAACAGCAACAGGTAGAGATTTTCTTTAATCTGCTGCTGTCTTTCTATACTTCTGAAAAGCTTTTCCTGGGAAGGGATTTTGCTGATCATGGATTCCGAGCTCCCAAGCTGGGTTGACGCTTTCCTCCTTGCAAATTCTAAATTTGTAATATTTCTCTGTAGAGATTCTGTGAGCGATAATTTTATTTGCTGTATTTGCTTATTGGCCTCCTTTACAATCGGATTATCCGGAGTAGCTTCGTCAAGATACTTGTTTCTCTGAATTACCAAGGCATTGTAATCTTTAATGGCATTCAGGGCAGCTTCGTTTTCAAGCCCTATATTTAAAGGCAATACGTCCGAAGTTCCTTTCTGAGTAAGTGAATTTTTCAGCATTCGATGAATCTCGAGCTGAGTTCCTAATTCTAAAAGCTGATTTTTTGTCTGTTCCTTTAACTGAAGATTAATTCCTGCCTCCGTGGGTAAGTCTACAATATTATTTCCGGATTTAAATCCTTCTTTCTGTGTTTCAACACTGCCCAGTTCTTTTGAAATCAATATAATCCTCTGATCTATAAAATCCTTTGTTTTCTATGATTCTATATTTTTATCATTAATCGCATATTCATTATACTGCTTGACCAGACTATTGAGAAAACTTTTAGCCTTTTCTCTATTTTCAAAATCTACCGAAAGATTAATAATGGTACCCTCTTTATCCAATAAATCTACAACTAGGGATTCCTGGTATTGATTTACTGTACTTGCAAAATCGTTATAAGTGAAGTAAATATGATCCATATCTACTTTTGAAGAGGCTATGTATTGCGGGTTTTTAACGAACATTACGATAGCGAAAGGCAAACTGGTTGTCTTTTTATAAGTGGTCTGGATCTCTTTGTCCCATTCTTCGGAAGAAAGAATGATTTTATCTCCGTTTATTTTTACGGATACCGGTTTTTTGGGAAGTTCTGCATCATTCTTCTCCTGGATTACATTAATCAGGAAAGGTGAAGTTGTCCCATAAAGTTCTATGCTGTTGAAGGTCTGCTTAGCATAAACAGGCGTCTGGAAGTTATGCTCTTTCAATACATCTTCTACAATAGTTTTTGATTTAAAAACTCCGATTTCATTCTCAATACTATTGGTACCCATTCCATTAAAATTCCCGAAATTCTGAAGCACATTCACATCTCCGGCATTTGCAGACATCTTTTTTGCATCTTTGATGAGTACGGAAGTCTGGGCTTTATAAATTTGTGGACTCGATTTTATGTAATAAATACCAAATAGAGTCATAATGAAAATCATTATAATAAAATATTTCCATTTATTAAGATAAGGACCTAAGAGTTCTTTAAGACTAATTTCTTTTATTTTTTTGTTATCCATTTTTTGGATGATGTTGAAATTTTTTACTTTTCTATTTTAAACCCTGCAAATATATTTATAATTTATAAACTAAAATACTTATTTAATCATTATAACGGTATCTTAAAAAACTTTTTAGTTATTTAAAGAGAATATATAGGGTTTTCATTATTTTTTGAAGCCAGGATCACCGTAGAATGGATAACGTTCTGAGCAATATCCTTAGGTCATTTTTAAAAGAAAGATGGTGGTAATACTCCATATTCATTCTAACCTTTTCAGGAAAAAGAACTTCATCATTATATTTTAAGGCATTGGTTTGCTGATTCAGTATTTCTTCCTCATTTCTGTATTTGATTCCCGCTTCACTAGTCAATCCTGGTTTTAACACGAGAACCTTCCGGTCATCCCCTTGCAAAGAGTCGTACTATCCCGGAATATCCGGACGGGGACCGACCAAAGACATCTCCCCTTGAAGGATATTGAACAATTGGGGTAATTCATCAAGCTTATATTTTCTCATCCAATTCCCTACCGGGGATTTGGTATGGGTCACCGAATGGTAGGTCCTGAATTTATAGATGATAAAGACCTTACCATACCTGCCGATCCGCTCCTGTCTGAAGATGCCGGGAAATCCCGTATCTGAGGAGGCGACCAAAAAAAGAATCAAAAGAACAGGGAGCAATACAAGGGTTGCGGGTAAAACGATACCATAATCCATCGCTGCTTTCCACCATGGGTATTTTTTCACTTTCAAAAAAATTGCATGTAAAGATAGCGAAAGATGCGGACTGCACATTCACAGATTGAATAATTATATAGAATATCCAAAATAAAAAAACAGCTTACTTCATGGAAAGCAAGCTGTTGTAATGGTATTTAAATTTTATCAATACCGGTTCATTTATGAAAAACATTTTTAATAACGGATCGGATCCTCGACCGGTCTTCGTCAGAAAGATTGGAACCCGAAGGCAGACAAAGGCCGTTATCAAACAATGTTTCTGCTACATTGGTCCCGTAATAAGGTGCATCGGCAAACACCGGCTGTAAATGCATGGGTTTCCATAAAGGCCTGGATTCGATGTTGTCTTCCAGAAAGGCCAACCTCAGATCGTCCCGTGTTTTCCCCGTGATCTGCGGATTTACAATAATGGAGGAAAGCCAGTGATTGGAATAAAAATCGGCTGTCGGTTCTGAAAATACCTTCACTCCGTTGATTTCTTTAAAAGCATCTACATAAAAATCGTGCATCTTCCTTCGGGCCTCTACACGGCTGTTCAGAACTTCCATCTGTCCTCTTCCGATTCCTGCTACAATGTTGCTCATCCGGTAATTGAAACCAATCTCAGAATGTT
>JAKOOG010000368.1 GCA_022701545.1 Weeksellaceae bacterium
TTAGCATCCGGTTTTGTCTCTTCGGGAATTTCTTTATTTTCATCAGGTTCTTCGGCACTTTGATTTTTTACCGGATCTTCAGCACGATCTTCAGGGGATAAAACAGCGGATGATTCCGGTTTCGCTTTTGTGTGATTCGATTCATTTTTACTACAGGAAACTGCAGCCAGTCCAGCGATGAGCGAAAGTGCAAAAAGTTTTTTTCTGATCATACCGTAATTTTGAATTTGATTATCTGATCAAAAATACCATAAATTTTCATCGGAAAATATTTTTTGGTTTAAATTGCGATAATAAAATCTGCTAACCATTTATTTCAGATGCTATTTCGCCGGTAATTTCTTTGCAGAAAACATCTGCCTTCCGCTGAACAGATTGAGCCTTTTTAACCCACATAATCTGGTTTCGGGGATAAATTTCAGCTACGCTACCGCATTTTCAACGGCAAGCGATTCTCCGGTCCCGTCCGACATTTCCTTTGCGTAGACTGCAATGGTAATTTTACTTTCTGAAATATTTTCAGTTCTTATCGATGTTTCCCTGAATTTCTTTAAAGCTTCCAGATTGCTTGAGAAAACAAGTCCTTCAGCAGATCCCACAGGAATATTTTTCATTTGCCGGAGGTTTTTCATTCTGCTTTCTTGTCGTATCAGCTTTTGCAGCTATTTTCAGCTGAGCTTCCTGGTGGCTTTTGTTGCAGCCGGATAAAAAGATTAGCATAAATATATTCCCAGATTTCCCGCTATATTGAAAATCCTTTTCATAGGTTACAATAAAGTATTTTACTCTTCAAATTACTTTAATTGCGATTTACGATATTTTTTATTTTTCTTAGTCAATTCATCAGCGAAATCCCTGAATGATCTTTGGGTATTGGGTAATCCGGTTTTCAATACATCATCATTCTTCCCTCTGAGATGAATGTTCCTGATACGTCCGGATGGATCATATGAAAATACATAAGTTTCGAAATAGGTATCCGATAATTGCCCGTCCAGATACATTTCCACTTTGAAGGAAACCGTTATCCGGGGAAGGTTGCGTTCGATTTTTTCTGCCGTATATGTCATGGCACAACCGGAACCGCAACTCAGGACAAAAGATCCGTATCTCCCTGTAATATCCTCTCTACCGATAATGATTCGTAATTCATTATTCTGACTCATGGATTTCAGTGGTGTACCTAAACAGCAGATAATGATTAAAAGGCATCCGATACTATATTTTTTCATTCCTGTGTAATTTATCTAAATTTACAATCGATCACTTTATAACATAAATGAACAAGATAACAAAGCACATAATTGGTTTCATTATAATTGACAAACATCATGAGAGGATCTGTTAAAATTTAATTGGATTGGACTCTGCTTTTATGTACATATCCTTTCATTCCTTCTTTAGTTTTTATTAAAAACCAATCTCCTGTATTATTGATAACCGTTACACTTTCTCCAGAATTAATTTTTTGTAAAATCTCTGAAGAGGTGTTTTTATCTTTTCTTAAGTTGGTATATCCATCCGGATCCTGAATAATATATTGCTTCACAGAGTTTTTAACACTTTCTGTACGGCATTTCCTGTTTCTTTCATTTTCATCGGGAATTGGCTGAAGCATTTCCGACCAACCCGATTTTGTAATATCGATATTCTGCGTGACGTCACAGATGTATTTTACTGCATTCTCCGAAACATCTGACATTGTTTTGTATACGGTATTTTTAAGAATCCATGTGTTATTTTCTGGAACAATATAAAATTCTTTCTCATAATATCCCCTGTCAGGAAAGTAGGTTTTCACTATGAAGCCTTTACTTTTAGGAATCTCGTAAATATCTTTAATAATATTTCCTCCATCTTCAGAGAAATTCCTTGTTTCCAATACTTCGTCATAATTCCCTGTTTTATTTCCAAAAAACACCAATAAATCCTCTCCTTCATAAGCGATGCTGCTCACTATTTTATCGGCAATTCCATCCTTATTGATATCAAAAGTCCTGATGAAAAAAGATTTGTTATTTACATAGGTATCAAATCTTCCCCGCGGGTTTTGGCTAGAAATATTTTTTGATGATGAAAAGGGTTCATCAATTTTATTAATGTTCTGACATTCTTTTTTATGATTAATGTGTTTTTGATCAGCCGTTTGGGAACAGCTGTTAAGTAATAAGAAATACAAAAAACCTCTTCTCATCGTTATGCAATAGTGTTATAGTGTTTTTAAGTGATTGATCTTATATATCTATTTTGAGGATTAAGTCAGTTTCTTAAATTTTGATTACTATTACTCCTTTTTAAATTCGCCTTTGTCAAAAAAATATTTCTCTGATAATTTACGATGCCCATTCGTTTCATCAAAAATTAAGATCTCATTCTTTTCATTGATGGAAAATGTTTTCACTGTATCACTATCACCGTTGCTGTCTGCAATATTGATCCCTCCCATTACGGACCTGCCTTTCACGGAAACCAAATAAATCAGTTCGCTGTCTCCTCCGAGATTTTCAATAAGATATACATCATAGCCATCTTTCGAAAAGATTTCAACACTTCGATCAGCTGTAAGATCAAATTTATTCCTAAATGATTTCTGCAACCAATCTTCAGGCTGATTTGCAAACTTTACTTTTCTTTCCAAATCCCTATAATCAATTGGTAACAGATTTACTGCTTCACTTTCAGAATTCTGAGATGGCACGCTTCCGTCTTTTCGTATTAATATACAGAGGTCCGGAGCGTAGAATGTTCCTTTGGAAGGACTTACGACTTTCCATTGGATTTTATCTCGATCTACGGAAGAGATTTCAAATTTTCCTTTATTTCCTGAAGGATCAAAAAAACTGAAAAATTCTCCCGTGATTTTTCCATCCCGGACCTCACCTGAAACGTTATATTCTTTTGTGCTTTCACAGTCGATCTTTCCACCACTGTTGGCTATCGCACAATATTGCGCTTTAATCAGGTTGCCTTCCTGAACGATCGTCAGGGTAAACTGCTCTTCAGGAACATCCGCACCTGTGGGTCTCTTTTCAAAAAGCCATTCACCGGACCAATCGGTTTGTGTTATAGTCTTAGCTTTATTTTCGGTACGGTCACCCATATTTTTTCCCATTTTATTTTCGCTACAGTTATACAAAACGAATAATAAAATGGTGAATAATTGAAAAATGGTCTTGTCCATTAAAATAACCTATTCTTTAAACCTGATCATTCAGATTGTTGATTGTTGATTGTTTAAGAAATAAATTTCCCTTCTTTTGAAATGGTATAAACTTTTTTATTTATTATTTTGTCTCCTGATTCCTGGCTTATTGTAATTTTGTAATCTTTAGAAATCTTATAAGTAGTCGCTTTTGAACTTCCATTTTCAAGTTCTTCGCTTGTGTATAATATGATATTGGAAATAGGCATGTACTGATCATTCAATGTAAATAAATACCAGGTAGACTGGCCCGCTTCATTATATGTAATTAAAATAACTGGTCTTATATTATTATCAATTATTGGGAGTTTTGCTATTTTGTAATTATCCTGATGCTCAATAGGAAAAATTTGATAATATTTTTTATCCAAAGGAAGAAAGCCTTTTTCTTCGATTATTGCGTCATAATCATAGCTATTTGGCAGAGAAAGTTGGGTACTCCGATCATAAAATTCTTTTAAATTTCCAGAATTATTCTGTGTTATCTTATCAGGACTGCTCGTCTGGTTTTCAGATAAACAAGCGTCAAAAAGATTTTGCCATTTTTTATTATATTTCAGTTCCACAGGACTTTCAAGCTCTGCGGAGGTGTTATATAATTTTCCATCTTTTTTATGATACTCTATCCAGCCTATAGTTCCCGTTCCTTGAGTATCAAAAACAAGTTTACATGATATTATCTCATTATTTTCTTCGTCAATGATCAGATTTACTTTCTCATTTTTTACTTTCCATTCTTCAAAAGGGAAATTGCTGCTTCTCACCAATTCGGTAAGATAATCATAGCAATCAGCAGATTTTTTGTTAACAGATGAAGTAATAGCAGCACTTTGATTATTGGCAGAGATACTATCTGTTTTCTCCTTTTTCCCGGATTCTCCCTTACACGAAAAAAGGAATACAATAAAGAATAGCTTTAATGTTTTTTTCATTTGTGTTGCATTTGTGTTACAGTGATTTTAGCAGTGCTTTGAAGCGTATTATCAATTTATAATCTAAAATGATGGTTTCAATTAATAGAATTAAAATATTGTTATTAATAATCTATTTCTTTTTTAATTTTCCAAATAGCCTATTTCTTCACAAAAGTGCCATTATCTGTAATGATATATTTTTCAGATGTTGAAGAATCAGATGTTTTAATATTTACAGTTATATTATAATTACCATCTATTGAAAAAGATCGCATTTCTTTATCTTCTTCATTATCTGGCTCATACCATTCACCTTCTACATATAAATCACCATTTACTTTATTGTTTTTTACAGCAATTAAATAATATCTATATTGAAAATCTCCGCAGTCCTGAGGTACCAATAAAAGTTTTATATCAGATTTATCAGGAAGCGGTATATATCTGGTCTTATTTTGATTACAGCTAAACTTTTCAAGTCCCTTTATAGAAGAAGTTTCTATTGTTTTATAAGAAACCGTTTTAGGATCATTTTTTTTGTTATAAATAATTTTTGATGATTCTGATCCTGACGCAGATATTTTACTATTTTTTGTAATCAGCCCATCTGCGAATTCCTTGAATGATCTTTGTGCGTCGGGTAATAACGTTTTCAGGACATTATCATTTTTGCCTTCAAGATGTATATTCTCGATTTGATTTGATTGATTATATGAAAATATATAAATTTCATTATACGTATCTGATAATTGCTCATCCACATACATTTCCACTTTGAATTTAACTTTCAAATCAGGAAGATTACCTGTAACGCCTTCTGAGGTATAAGTCATTGCGCAGCCTGAGCCACAGCTTAATACAAAAGACTGCAGATCGTTATTAACTACTACCTGCTTTTCCTTTGGTAAGATCCTATTTAAACTGTCCTGTGTTTTTGCCGCGTTTTTAGTTTGAGTATTTATCTCTTCTTTTTTACAGGACATGCTTATAAAAAGAGATAATAGCAAGCACAGGATAATTCTATTTGTTTTCATTTTTTGAATTGATTAAAGCATTTTTAATTTGTTCCGGAGTGATATGGGATTTGTTTAAACCATCACCCGCATAATATGATTCACCTCCTTCAGCATAACGTGCAGTTCTTGATATCACTTTACCCTTCTTATCTTTTACAATTTTATCGCTGATTCTTTTTCCTTTTTCCACCCCTATACTCGCCCATTCCTGAGCTGCAGTATACATAGCATCCTCGACACTGCCTTCCCCTTCAAGATAGGCAATGATTTTAGGCCTTTTTACTTTAATAAGATATTCATCGAAAATCTTATCCTGCATTTCTTCATCAAGCTTTGCATTAACATCAAGTTTTAAACTGGTAACCGCTCCATTAAAAGTATTGGGGATAAGCTGATATCTTCCTACAGCAAAAAGATCTCTATCCTTCTGTTTCTGCTGGATTTCACTTATAGTAAGATCAACGACTTTAACATCTCGGACAACCTGTAAACCACCTTTTGTCTTATTACATATATTATAGTCATCACCTGATTCTTCTTGTGCAATCAAATTGCCAAATTCACTATGAGACCATTTATATTTGTTATCTTTTTTAGTTGTATCTTTTTCCTTAGATGTTGCAGCACCGCCTCCTCTGCAATTACAGGTATCTTTAAAGCCTAATTCCAATGCCAATGCAACAAGACTTTTTCCGTTTAAATCGGTCAGGTTTTTTACAAAGAATTTATCTTCAAGATAAACTGAATCGAATTCCCGGACATCATAATGCACCCACGTTGTTGCACCAATAGCAGTAGATTCGAGATTAAATATATTTTTATCCTTCCAATCCCATTTTGCTCCCAGATATTTATTAAAAATATCCTTTCTAATAGTTTCCATGTCAGATACTGCTCTGGTTCTTCCTTTCTTGTCATTGAAATGAAGGTCTAAAGCTTTACCCATGTGGTTAGTTGTCGGTTTCTTTAAATACTCAGGGTGAAATCTACATCTGTAGCCTGAACTTATTTTATTAAAACTAAACCTTCCATCCTTAGCTAAATAAAATTTTACACTTCGAACTGAAGAAAGCAGTGATCTATGGATTCCAGGATATTCATACCGATGATGAGCTTCAGCACTTCCTTTAAGATATTTTCCTTTATTACTGCCATCTCCAAAGCCTGTGCATTTTTTACATTTGCATGATATTTCTGAAAAATCCAGCGTAAACTTACCTTGAAACTCATCAATAGCTCTAATAACATTTCCGCAAACCTTTCCGGTCTCCGGTACTTTCATATAATCCCGTTGAAACTGCTTCACCATCTTCTCTGTCCTGTCCGTGAATTCGTCAGTAGGGACATTTCCTCCAAATCCAGCAAGTCTGATATTTATCTCCCGGATCAGCTCATTCTTATCGCCTTTTTTAATACAGTACTTTTCTCCACAATTTATGCTTTTCACTTCCTGACCGTTCACCACACTGGTCGTTTTCCCGTCTGGCTTCGGTGAGGTTGCTTTTTTATCCGGTTTTACGGTGCCTTTGGATTCGGCCCAGTCCCAGAGCTCGTTCCATTTGTTTCTTACACTTTCGGTAATGGCGTCGATGATGCCGCTTTCTTCTTTTTGGGAAGCGGGTTTGGAAGCGGCCGGCGAGCCGGGGGCTTTTGGCGGAGCTTTCGGAGCCGCTGCAGGGGTACTGCCTTTAGCAGGAGCAGACGGTGCGGGCTGATGTACCGGCGGCTTATAGTCAGGATTTTTCAGGACTTTATTATCGGAAGCATGTTTTTTATCTTTATAATATTCTACCGTGACGTAGAATTCCAGTTCCTTGGGATCCCTTTCGCCCTGGGCAGCTTTCTGCATCAGCGCTTTGGTCAGGATAAATTCAGCAGTTGCCGTTCCCGTTCTGCCGACCACTGCCTGTTTGCTGTCCACGAATTTGTTTTTGCTGTTATGGCCTTCACCGGCAGCGTCGTCTTCCCAAAGGGTAAAGAGCAGCTTTTCGCCGGTAAGGTTTACACAATGGGCAAGGGCCACCATTTTTTCGGTATAGCTGAAAACCGTTCCGGGAGAATCGTCTACATAGCGGAGTTCCACCTTGTTGATCTTTGGAATCCCTGCCGGCTGCGGCGTAATATCGATGGTGGTAGGTCCGCTTCCTTCAGGTTCATGAAGATAAGCTTCGAGCCGGTAGGTATTTTTTGCAGCGACTTCCCCGAAAGTAAAACTTCCGTCGCCCGTTTTTTTGATATTGGTGGTGGTAAAGCTGCCGTCTGGCCGTTTTTTGAAAAGTTCCCAGGTTACCGAAGCAGGATTTCTTTCACCGGCCGGCGTGGCAGGATACCAATCGGTTACCATATACGTAGTTTTCTCCCCTACTTTCGGAGCAGGGTTTCCCGAAATTTTTGAAACTCCTTGTTTAGTCATGGAAGGTGTTTTTTAGATTAATTTAATAAGCGTCAATTTCACTTTCCAAAACCGTTTCTTTATAATCCTGCATTTTTACCAGAGGATTAATGTGCTGCACCGTTTTGTTATCCGCATTCTTCACGTTTTTCCTGCTCATTTCCCCTCGCTGTCCGTGATCTTTGATGGTAATTTTCCCGCCGACGGTACATTGCAGTTCCGAAAGTTCAGTGACGATCTTTTTGCCCATGATTTTTACTTTATCATAGGTTTTTTGCCATTTTCCGGCCGGTGCATAGGTGCAGGGAAGAAACCCGCTGCCGCTGGGTTTCAGCTTGCATCGGCCAAAACTCGGGCCCGGGGGATTGAACTGGAGATCATCTTCCGTAACGCCAAGGAAATCGGCATTTCCATCGGAATCATTCCAAAAATGTTTCTGATGGGAAGTTACTTTATATTGCGGAAACTGGTCACCCTGATTACACTGGGCTTTGCCTTTCTGTACAACAAAATATTTGCCGTCATGAGGTGATGATTGCTGTGACATATCTATGCGATTTGGGTAACGTAAAGATAAAAATTTTAGATTAAAAAAAGAAAAAGCAGAAAATTAATTTCTGCTTTTATAGGATTAAGTTCTTAATGCCCTGTATATTCAGGTGCTTCTACCGGCATCATGGTCGGCATAAAATATTCATTCAGCCAGTAGAAAGTCTGTCCGTTCTGCTGGATTTTCACTGCCGGATCGTTCCGGTGCGAAAGCATGCGGTCGGCCAGGCTTTTATAGTTGCGGAAATAGCTTCTTACCGTTTCGTTGGTCACGATTTTGGATTTTTTCCATCCTTTCAGCATGTATTTGGACATCAGCTCTTCTTCAGAATTGTCGAATCCGGTACTTATTCCTACGGCATAGGACATCGGCTGCTTATACAGTTCGCTTTTATCAAGGAGCTGAAAATTAGGATTATATTTCTTCAGCAGTTTTACATATTCATTAATGGCTCTCGACTGCTTAAAATCTGATCTTTCCGCACCGGTATTCTGATAAACCTCCGTATAGAACTGCTTTAGATTATCAAACTCCTTCTCCGATATCAGCACTCCTTTTTCAAGCCCCGGTTTAAAATCCTTCAGATCTTTCGGGATATAGCCTTTCACAAGAAACGGATTTCCGTAATTGATCAACTGGGCAGCAATGCCTGCCGGCACCGGATTGGTCAATCCGGGATACAGATATTTGTATCGTACATCAACATCCGTTCTTCCTGCTCCTACCGAAGAGTGGAAATAATCGTTCAGGGATTTGTCCAAATTCGTATTATCCAGCGTAACCTGTGCAATCAGGCTGTCTACGGATTTTTTAAGGTAGCCCGGCGTGGCGATATCCCCTTTTTTAGGGAAGATTACAAACCCCTGAGCCATGCTCTGCTTGGGATAGTCTAATGAAAAGAACCCTTCATCACTTTCCACCAGACTGAAATTATTTTTAGTTAAAACATCATTCTGATTGATGATTTTCTGTTTTTTAAGTTCCGCTATATTTTTGGCGGTATTGGTCACCACATTTTCAGACATCAAAACGAAGTCGTTATAGGTATCCGAAGATCTTGCGCTGGTCTGGAACATAATTAATCTTGCCTGCGCCTGGGTAAGGGAATTGATCACGCCGTACATATTTCCGCTCTGGTTAGCAGATGTTCCTACAGTGATGACAATATTGGTTTCGTCGGGCACATTCGACAGCAGGTTTCCGGCAGCCGTCAATCCTTCCCCGACGGGCTGGTAGCCGCTGTTGCTTACGCAGTTCATCTCATTGGTTTTCTGATCAATGAACGTCGTGATTTTACTGTAGTCCGTATTTAAGCCTGAAACGGCAACATTGTCCCCACAGGAATTGTTTTTATAAAGAACCACTCCGTATTTTACCTGATTAAAATAAGAAGGTTTTTCAAACCTCAGCTGCAGATCCTGCAGCAATGATTTTACAATCGGGGCATAAGGTGCATTCGGGGCGCTGATGTCCAGGGCAAAAACAATATTGATTTTTTTATTTTTCTCCGTAATCTCCCGGTAGCGGTCGAAATAGATAGGCTCTCCCAGAACATTGAATACATAATTCTTGCTGTAATCCAGGATATTCGTGAAATATTTGGTTTTTGAATCCGGGGTCGGCGGTTCATGCAGCGGTAAGGTTACCGGAAAAATATTTTCCAGCGGTGTCCTTCTGTTCACATCGGTAAGCAGGACGGCGGCTTTGTCTTCTCCCCCGTTTTTACCGGGTGCCCCCTCATGAATCCCTAAAGTTGTCTCGGTAATGCCGGTGGTGTTTTTCATCTTTACCGCAGAACGTTCCCCCCACGCTGAAATAACGTTAGAGCTTACCCAACCGTACAAACCGGTACTGATGCTATCCATATCCACAGAAGGCTTCTTTCCTACCAGGAATCTTTTGTTGTTTTCCGCCTGCTTGTAGACATATACGATCTGTCCGTTCGGGATTTTCACATCAGCCTGCTCGATCAGGCTTGGCGAATTGAAGACCATGATCGAATCGTTTTTATAATACCTTTCCGAATTGCGGATGACTTCACTGTTGCTCGGCACCACGGCTACCCTTACCGGGAAACCTGTTTTTTCGCTTTTCAGGGAGTTGCTCCAGAGGAGGAGATCAGATTCCGGGATCCAGCCGTACGTTTTGATCTGTTTGGAAGAAACTTTCTTCATCAGGGCATCCGGAATATATTCGGCTACTTTTACCATGCCGTCCCTGCTTTTTAACACCATGAGCGGTTCCAGAAACTTCACTTCCTTATATGATTTTTCGTCACTTTTATCCAGGTAAGCCGTATTTCTGGAACGGTCTGAGATGGCAATCCACGGCACCGATTTTTTGGGAAAGCCGTTAATTACCGGCGCGTTGTCTACCTGACCGTAATGTGAAGGCTCGGGTGTTTTTTTGGAAGGAAGTTTTACCTGGCAACTTACCAATAAAACCGAAACGCCTACATAATATGCTGCTAGAGGAAATTTATTTTTCATCTTTATTTATTTTAAATGATGGGTGTGATCCGAAAAATTCGGACAGAAATTATTTGCTTTGGTTAATATCGACTTTCGTTACACAGTTCTGTGCATCATCAAAGTTTACTTTTACGGTCTGGATTACCTTGTTTTTATCAAACTGCAACCCCGCGCAGTACATGTAGAAATTATTGACTTTGCTGTCGTTTACTTTTACCACCGTATTTTCATTGTTGCAGAGATAAGTCCTCAGCAGATAATTGTAATGCATATTAAAGCTGTTTCCGTTGGCGATCTGCTGAAGGTGGTATTTGAAATCATTATCGATTTTTGCATAGGCATCTTCTACGCTGACTTCTTCCTGCAAGGCATCATAAGCCGGAAGGATTTTGATCTGGTGCAGAATAGGTTCGGCACTTTCGTCCGTATAAAGCGTTACAACATAATCTCCCGGTTTTTTGTAGGAATAGATGGCCATCTTATCCTTGGAATCGATATTTCCGGTTTCGCCGAATTTCCAGGTAAACTGTTTGGCATCCGAAATGGCCCGGAACTGCACGTTTTCAAACTGCATGGCCTGGGTCTGTGCATCGATTACCGTTTTTAGCTTGGTAGAATCTGCCGGTCTTGGGATGGTTCTTGCCGAAACCATAACGGGGAAAGATTTGGAATATTTGTTATCGATAATTAAGGTAACCTGATAATACCCGGGTCTATTATAGAAGTGGATACCACTGTTTTTATCGCTTGATGTTCCGTCCCCGAAGTTCCACCTTTTGGTTTTTGCAAACTGGGTTTTGTCTTCGAATAAAAGTGTATCGCCTACTTTGAGGGTAGACGGATAAACGACCCCGACAATATCGTCAGCGGAGTGTATCACTTTCTTCTGGAGCCATAATGCCACAAGGGCAGCAATGAGCAGCGTCGCAATAACCCCGATAATAATATTTTTCTTGTTTTTCTGAAAGTAATTCATAGTTAGTGATTGTGATGTGTTCTATTTCTAGGTGAAGTTTCTCAGTTCCGGTCTTATTGTGTTCTTGCTTTCAGTGCGGTTTCCCTTTGGAAAAGCTGGTTTTTCTTTTCCTTAAAGCCTATGGAACATTCTTCAACCTGCTTTTCAAAGCTTTTGATATTTTCGGTTTTGCTGGAAATTACTTTTTTGTCGTCAAAATACATTTTATAAAATTTGGCAATTTGCGGATAGGCCTCTTTACGGATGTCTGAAATATTATCCCCGGTCTGGAAATAATTGGCGACGTCATTGATCCCATATACGATATTGCTTTCCTCAAAGGGTTGAGGTGCCTCGTCTGTTAACCGGTTGATCATGGCAAATGTGCTGTCCATGGTTTTGTATGAAAATTGCTGTTTCTGGTCGAACCTGGCTTTTTCTTCAAGATTCTGCACCGAAACAATATCCTCATCGGAAAACGGCGATTCAAACCCTTTCAGGAAAATGATTCCCAGAAAAATGAGTGCTGCGAAAAGCATCAGAATTAAGTATAAAAACTGATAATGCCTCTCTTTTTTTGATAGTGTGATTTGTCCCTGCATAATATTTTATCTTCTGCGTCTGCTTCCTGAAAATTTTCTGGTGGGGTCTACCCGGAGTTCATGGTTTGCAATACCCACTTTACCACGGCATTCGCTGAGATCGCGAAGGGCGGTCTGCTCCTTGTAAGACACGTTAACGATCTGGTTTTTAAGGGCGAGCATCGGCGCAATCTGCTTCATGAGAATGGAATAATGCTTAAAATTATCGGCACTGTCTTTTCCCATGATGTTTTTGGCATCCCGAACGTTGTCTATGATGTAATTACGAAGGATGATATCATTATCCACTTTGTTGATGTCGAGCTGATCCATCCGGTACATAATGCTGTCGACATGGATTCGGAGAAGATCACTCCGGGTAAGCAGTTCACGGTAGTCGTCCGCCTCTTTTTTTATTCCTTCCCGCTGGATATCGTAGCTTTTGAAAAAGAAAAATACGCAGGTGAAAGAAACACCCGACAGAATAATGAATGACAGGATAAACTTCCAAATGCCCGTCCTGACGTCCGATTTATTTAATTTTTTCTCCCTATTCGAAGACATATGTTTGTGATTTGTTTGGAATGTGAAATTATAAAAAAATAATGTATATACAAAATTAAGTATCTGTTTATATGGCGCTGCTTCCGAATTAAATGACAGGCCAAGCCACCAAAGTCTTTTTCCGGCAAATACTTACGCATGTAATGACGGTTGGAAAATCGCAGACATCCACTGCATTTTACCAGCAGTATGCTGTAACCTTTAACCATTTTATCCCTGATAAACCAGGTACCTATCAACAAAAATTACATATTCCTCTGCTATCAGTGATGCACAAATCCGCCAGCTTTAAATTTTCGATGTCCTTTTTCTAAAAATCTCCGTGCCTCTGCGATACCGGCTAACAACACCATGTTTTTAAATTTCCGGATGTTTGTTTCCGCTGACCCCTTTTCCGAATTAAATGAAGATTAATTTTCACTTTCGGCTTATTTTCATAATTTAGTAATCTGAATTTTAATTATCATTCACCAAATCGATAGTAAAAAGTGAGCAAAATATTGAGTAATACTGTGCGATTTTCCATAGCCGACAGCGATTTTTATTTTAAAAAAATCCTTATTAAAACCCTTACGGAAAATCCGTTTTACATCCTGCTTAACGACTGCAACAACGGCCATGAGCTGATCAGCAGGAATTACAGAAGACAGGAAGATGTATTCATCATTGAGCTTTTCATGCCGGTACTCAGCGGACTGGAAGCGATCAAATACATCCGTAAAAGCAATTCGGAAACGCCCATCATTACCTATTCCGGGACTTATCAGGAAGATATGGCAGACCTTCTGTCCAAAATCCCGAACATTTACTACTGCCAGAAAAAAAGCAATATCATCAAAGATCTGATCAAAGGAAAAATTGCTTCAGACAGCTTCGATTATTCGGCCTATACCAAATCCTGGGAGGAGCAGCCGCTGGCGGTTATGGAATACATGGACCGCCAGAAAAAGAGCCAGGAAGAGCTTTCGTCAACGGAGATTCAGCTCATGAAATTCTGCTACGAAGGCTTCAGCAATAAGGAAATCGGCGAAAAACTCAACCTCAGCACAAGAACCATCGATACCTACATCAACCGCCTTACAGAAAAGCTCGGGCTGAAGACAAAACTACACCTCATCCGCTTCTGTGTGGAGAACGGATACTATAACTCGAGCATGTAAAAGGGAGTTAATCCTATTTTAGCACCGAGTAAATATTAAGTTTTCAACCTCTTAAAGAAAAATATTTTGCCACTAATTTGTTAATATTCAATTTTTTTAACTAAATTTGCACACCTAAAATTTAAAATTAAAATAAGGAAATGACAAAGGCAGAATTGGTAAACACCATCTCAAATAAGTTGGG
>JAKOOG010000370.1 GCA_022701545.1 Weeksellaceae bacterium
GGAACATCAACGGCTTCCCGCCGGATTATTATGAAGTAACGAATACAAAATCAGCAAAAGATGAAAAAGGCAAATAAAGGAATCTTTGTTTTAATCTTTTTATTTTTCCAGTCCGGTTTTGCACAGGATTCTCTAAAGATATCCGTGAACGAATTTATTTCGGTCGTGAAGAACTACCACCCTTTAGCTTTAAAATACCGTCTCCAGAATAAAATGGCGGAAGCGGAAATTCTGAGGGCAAGAGGAAATTTTGATCCCGTCCTTGCCGGAAAGCTCGGAGAAAAGAATATCGACGGAACCCGGTATTACGAACAGAAAAATGTGGCGCTGGAGATTCCCACCTGGTATGGGATTGAAGTGACAGGGAGCTACAATTACCTGGACGGTGAAAAGCTGAATGCAAGCGATACCAAAGGCGGACTGTACCAGTTCGGGGTTACCGTTCCCCTCGCCAAAAACCTGCTCTACGATAAAAGACGGGCAATGCTCGACCAGGCAAAATTTGCACAGAAGATGACCGAAGCAGAACAGGCAGTCTTAACCAACGACCTGCTTCTGGAAGCCGAAAATACGTATTGGGAATGGGTACAGAATTACGAGATTTATAAGCTGAAATCAGAAATTGTAGATATTAACAGAGAACGTTTAAAGCTGACCAAAAAAACTTTCGAGTATGGGGAAAAACCGGCGATCGACACGGTAGAAGCCCTTTCCCAGCTGCAGAATTTTGAACTTCAGCAGCGCGACGCCTTTCTTGGCTTTGTGAAAAGCACCCAGCAGCTCCAATTATTTTTGTGGAAAGACAACCAGCAGTTTTACGAGCTTACGGAAATGATCTACCCTTCTGATGACCTGTCGAACCATACGGCTTACAACGATTTTGAATTTTTAATCAACGATGTTGCGTCCAGGCAGATCAATGCTCATTTTTCCATTTTATATTATCAGCAGAAACAGAATATCCTGGAAAGTGAGAGACGCCTGAAATGGCAGAGTTTCCTGCCCAAGATCGATTTCACTTATAATTTCTTCAATAAGGAAAATTACAGGGTCGATTACCTTCCATTGTTTGATAATAATTTTCAATACGGACTGAAACTTGAAATCCCTGTTTTCCAAAGGGAAGCACGGGCCAATTACCAGATGGCAAAGATTAAGTTGGCTCAGAACGAACTGGATACGGATATCAAAAGAAGGGAACTTGATGTAAAGATCGAAACCTATAAAAACGAAATCCTGAACTATTATGCCCAGATCGGGCTTTCCGAAAGCAACCTGCAAAACTACCGCCGGCTTCTGTATGCCGAAGAAACGAGATACAGCAACGGAGAAAGCTCGCTTTTCCTGATCAATTCAAGGGAAAATAAAGTGATTGAAGCCCAGGAGAAATTTATTTCTATCCGGACAAAATTCCTGAAAAGCTTCAATAAGCTGAAATGGATGAGAGAAAATTTTTCTTTATAAACATAAAAAGTTCAGGTTTTCCTGAACTTTTTATGTTTAATTCTTACCGTAATCTTCTGGTCCGGAAAGGCTTTTTCACGTACTAAATCCTGTTTTTGGCAAAATAAAAGATCAGCATCAGCCAGCTTACGATCATCAGCAATCCGCCTAATGGCGTAATCGGCCCTAAAAATTTCAGGTTCATGCCCAGATAATCCTGCATACTCAGGGCATAAATACTGAAAGAAAACAGCATAGTCCCGGCAATCATCAGGATGGAAATCCATTTTTGGGAAGCGGTATCGAATTTTAAAATGAAGCCGACAATCAGCAAGAAAAAGGCAGCATACATCTGATATCTCACCCCGGTTTCGAAGCTTTCCAGCCTTTCCACCGATAAAATTTTCTTTAAAGCGTGCGCGCCGAATGCACCTAAAATGACGGAAAGCATTCCGTAAGCGGCTCCAAAAATTAAGGTAATTGTTTTCATCTTATAATTCTTCTAATTCTAATGTTAAATATTTTTTTGTCTTCTGATCCTGCCAGGTTCCTGTAATCTTCCTGCCCCGAATGTCTGCTTCTATCAAGGCTTCCAGCATCCACTGCCGGGCTTCTTCGCTGTACTCACTGCTTTCCACCAGGGATATGTGATTGCCTTTTATTTTCCCATGCCACTCGATCAGCTTTTTGTTTTTATCGTACCAGTATTTTGCTGAAAAAGAACCGTCTGCATAGACATCGCCTACGAGAACCGTAACCGGATATTTTCCGTCTATTTTTCCTTTGTATATTTTATTGCTGAAACCTGTTTGGTCCGCCTGCCGGGAGCCGGATAATAAATTCTTTGCATACGGGCTCCAGTATTTTTCCAGTTCTTTATAAGAAAAACCGACCTGATGGCTGCCCAATTCGTCCAAGGCCAGCATGGCATGATTGGAACATCTTTCCGTAACGAACCGGATGCTGTCTTCTACAAAGTAATACCCGATGCTTTTGATGGTATAATCCGTAGAACAGCTTTCATACAGAGCGATCTGATCCTGCACTTCCTCGGAAGGATCTTTCTGTGATTTTAAATCTGTGAGGAAATCGTTAATTTCTTTTCGGACTTTTTTCCTGATCAGGCTTTCAATAGGCTTAACCGCTTCAGGAAGGAAAAGATCTCCGGCATTAATAAAATTTCCGGTCCTGAGATCAAAATTCTTCCGGATGGTAAAGCCTTCCGGATAGGCTCCTGAAGCTTCGCCATCAATCGTCAGGCTCAGGATATGTTCAGGCGTTTTCATCTTTTCCCAACTGTAAAAATACACGTAGTTGGATGAAGAATTTTTACCTGAGGCAACCAGCTTAGAAGGATCACCTGCCGTTCCGGGAATATATTCCAGCTGATCTACCTGAAGATAGGTATTGATTTTCTCTGCCACCTTGGGATCCTTTGAATAGAAAACCACCGGAAACACAAAATTTTCAGATGTTGGCGGCAAATCTGTGATCTTTACCGTATTCTGCTGGCCAAAGCAGAATCCCGAAAGCAATAAAAACAAGACCGTCATTTTTGAAACAGCAAGTCTGGAGGAATCCGGTTTTACGGATAACGTGTTGCGTAAGGCTTCAAAAATTAAGTGAATTGCTTTCATTTATAGTTTAAAATTTTAAATACCAATGCGATAAGTCCAATGGCAATGAACATCCAGGCAAATTTTTTATTCCGGGCAAACCCGGGATCTTTGGTCAGTGCGAGGAAGATTCCAAAAGCCAGCATCAAAGCGGATAGAATAATTCCGAACATTACCGGCCTCTTAATCGGTTCAACTCATGGATTACTTCGTGATGGCTTACCGTTTTATCCTTGAAATACGTCACAAAGTGATGTTTTTCCTCTTCGGTTGCCCCCATCTGGTTTAAGATATTCAGCAAATGCATTTTCATGTGTCCTTTCTGGATTCCAGTGGTCACCAGAGAACGCAGGGCCCCAAAATTCTGGGCCAGTCCGGAAACGGCCAGGATACTCATCAGTTCCTGAGCCGAAGGCTTTCCTAAAAGCGCTAAAGAAAATTTAACCAAAGGATGGAGATTCGTTAAGCCTCCGACAACCCCCACGGAAATCGGAAGGTCGATCCAGAACCTGAAAATCCCGTTATCGGTGGTACAGTGGGTTAAAGAAGAATACTTCCCGTTTCTTGCGGCATAGGCATGGGCACAGGCCTCGGTAGCCCGGAAGTCGTTTCCGGTGGCAATCACTACGGCATCTACCCCATTCATAATCCCTTTATTATGGGTTGTTGCACGGAATGGCTCGATTTCGGCAATGGTAACAGCCTGTTTGAATTTCCAGGCGAATTCTTCATTTGAAATCCCGCTGTCGTCCTTAAGATCCTCAATCCTACACGAAACCTCAGCCCTTACCAGGCAATCCGGTGTAAAATTGGACAGAATATTCATCACAACCTGTAATGAATTTTTTTCTTCCTGGCTGAAATCTTCACTTACAGCCACTTCTGCTTTCAAGGTCTTTCCAAACTGCTCCAGGCAGGAATTGATAAAGTTCGCCCCCATCGAATCCACTGTATCGAAACTTGCTTTAAGCTGATAATAATCGGGCATTTCGGCTGTTTTATCGATCAGTTTGATATCTAAAATCCCGCCGCCGCGCTTTCTCATGTTCGCCGTAATATCTTCCGTAGCTTCGAGTAATTTTTTCTTTAAATTAAAATTAAAAAAATGCTGCAGCTTGTGGGATTCAACATTAAAAATGAAATGAGTGTGCCCCAGTTTTTCATTGTTGATGATTGTGGTCTTAAACCCGCCTTTATCCAGCCAGAATTTAGCCGCCTTTGAAGCCGCTGCGACCACCGAACTTTCTTCAACAGCCATCGGAAGGGCAAACAGTTTCCCGTCGATTAAAAAATTCGGGGCAATTCCGTACGGCATGTAGAAATTGGAAATCGTATTTTCGGAAAACTCATCGTGGAGCTTCTGTAAATCGGGGTTCTCATTCCAATATTGCTGCAATATATGCTGGTATTCTCCGTTTTCTTCAAGATATTCGTTAACAAGCCAATCGATTTTTCCCTCCTTCGTTAATTTGGAAAAACCTTCAACGGGTCTATGGTTCATAAGTGATGGGTTTATTTCTTTGATAACATTGATAAAATCAGATCCTGCTGATTTTGGTATCATTTTGATGAGCGTAAATATACTAATTTTGTCACTTTAAACTGTTGATAACATCAATGAAAAAAGGTTGATTTTTATCAATTTTGGAACTATCTTTGAGAAGTAAATAAGATCTAAAATAATTATTTTCAATAATATATATGAATTTTGACCGCCTGAAAGAAAAACTTGAAATACTTGCCGATGCAGCTAAGTATGATGTTTCCTGCTCCTCCAGCGGAGGGTCACGGAAAAATAAAAAAGGTGCTTTGGGAGACAGCTCTGCAAGCGGAATCTGCCACACCTACACCGAAGACGGGCGGTGCGTTTCCCTTCTCAAAATTCTTCTGACCAACCACTGTATTTACGATTGCGCTTATTGCGTTTCCCGAAGCTCGAACGATATTAAGAGAGCTGCCTTTACCGTAGAAGAAGTGGTGGATTTAACCATTAATTTTTACCGGAGGAATTATATCGAAGGGCTGTTTTTAAGTTCAGGAATTTTCAAAAATGCGGATACTACGATGGAACGTCTGGTGCGCGTGGCTAAAAAGCTGCGTCTGGAAGAAAATTTCAACGGATATATCCATTTGAAATCAATTCCCGGGGCGAGCGATGAGCTGATGCAGGAAGCCGCCTTGTATGCCGACCGTCTGTCCATCAACCTTGAAATTCCAACGGAAAGCGGACTAAAACTGCTGGCTCCTGAAAAAAACCGCCAGGATATGCTGAACCCGATGAAATATATTCAGAACGGGATTGCGCAGTATAAAGACGAAAAGAAGATCTTCAGGAAAACACCGA
>JAKOOG010000372.1 GCA_022701545.1 Weeksellaceae bacterium
AAGGAAGTACGGGAACAGGCCCTGAACGAAGAAATGGCCGCCACCCTCGAAGAACTGACCTTCACCAATGAAGAGCTCAGCCATTCCATCCAGCAGCTTGCGCAGAGCAAAGAGTATGTCCGCGCCATTATCGAACAGGCTCCCGTGGGAATCGCCATGCTGAAAGGTCCCGATCACCTCATTGAGATTGCCAATCCGGCGATCCTGCAAATCTGGGGACATACGGAAGCGGAAGTGATCGGTCAGCCGCACGAGCAGGTCCGTCCCGAACTGCGCGGCCAGCCGGTAAACGGATGGCTCCGGGAAGTCTATGAGACCGGAATCCCGAAAATCAACAATGAGTTTATGGTGAGATTACGCCACAACGGCGGCCTGCGGGAAGCGATTGTCAACTCCATCTACCAGCCTATCTTTTCAGGAAACGGGGAAATTTCCGGCGTGCTGATCATCCTTGAAGAAATCACCCAGCAGGTCCTGGCGCGGCGGAAACATGGGAACGACCAGCAAATGCTGGCCCTGGCCATCGACGCGGGAGACCTGGCGACTTTCTATTACCAGCCCGCAACCAACCTGTTTTCCGGCAATATCCTCCTGAAAAACTGGTTCGGCCTTTCTTCCACTGAAAACCTGGACCTGTCGGTGGCCCTGGAAGTGATTGTTCCGGAAGACCGGGAACGTGTGGCAGCCGCTATTGTTCAGAGTTTAAGGCCAGATTCCGACGGCCATTATTTCATCGAGTACAGGATCCGGAACAAGACAGACCACCAGGTGAGGCTGCTGCAGGCCCGCGGCAGGGTGTTCTACGATACGAAGGGCAATCCTTTAAGCCTCAACGGAACCCTCAGGGATATCACGGAACAGAAAAAAGAGGAAGAACGGAAGGATGATTTTATGGGGATGGTCAGCCATGAGCTTAAAACCCCGATCACGTCCCTGAAGGCCTATCTTCAGGTTCTGCATCACATGGCCGTGAAGGCGGAACACGTTTTACAGCAGAACACCCTGGAAAAATCCCTCAAGCAGGTGGACCACATGGCCGCCATGATCAACGGCTTCCTGAATGTTTCGCGGCTCGATTCCGGGCAGATGCATATTGAAAAAACAAGTTTCGATTTCGGGTCATTCTTTTCGGAGATCGAGGACGAAGTGCTTTCGGTGATCCATACCCATCAGTTTGTCTTTAAAACTTCCGGGCCGGTGCAGGTATCGGCGGACCGCGAGAAGATCTCGCAGGTAATCCACAACCTGATCGGGAATGCGGTAAAGTATTCCGATATGGGCACCGCAGTAACTGTGGAATATTTTATAACCGAAAACAACCGGATCAAAATCAGGGTGCATGATCAGGGTAAAGGGATCCCTGCAGAAGATCAGCAACGGATCTTTGAGCGGTATTACCGCGTGAACGATGCCCAAAGTACATCAATCACCGGTTTCGGCATCGGGCTGTACCTGTGCAAGGAAATTATCGAGCTTCATCACGGCCATATCGACGTCGAAAGTGCGCATGACAAAGGTTCCGTTTTTTCGTTTGTCTTACCGCTTAAAGGAGATCATTAAAAATTAAACAGTTCACCGTACTATCATCTCTGTTTTTAAGAAATTAAATACTGAATTCAATTACAAAAAAAAGAAACACCGAAGATAAACTTCAGTGTTTGATGATAATCTGATCGTAATAAATACTTAGTCAACGACTTATTTTTTATAAGATTTAAATTGACGCAAATTTTAATAATTCTTTCCGAATACATACAGAACAATAAAATTTGCATTAAAATAAAGTTCCGGGTACTTATTATAATTGGTCTGTCAGTTAATTGATAAAACTTCCAGCCTCAAGTTTTCCTGTTGTAACCAAAATAATTTTAAGCCGTATACTCTCCTTCTTCTTCCTTATGCCAGAAAGTAACCCGTTCTGCACTTACTTTCAGCAGGCAGATTCCCGGGGTATCAATGCCTTCCGGAAACCACTGTTCCAGGCCGTCGACCCATTTTTCCTCTAAAGTTTCCTTATCCGTTACCACCGATGCCGACCCGTAGCAGTCGATGAACAGCATATCGTCGGTCTGATAGATCAGGCTTACGGCATGGTCATTCTTAATCTGCTTGACTTTGTTGCTGTCCTCATACGTAAAGAACCAGGAATCGCCGTCGTACTCTACCCTGCCGTTGTTGCTCATCGGCCTGGAATGCGGAACCTGCTTTTCGTCTTTGGTAATCATCATGCAGAAGTCCAGATCTTTCATCTTTTCTGCAATCGTTTGTAATGATGCTTTTTTCATTATATTATTTTTTGTGAATGGTTTTGATGTATTCGAATTGCTTCTCCTCTTTTTCCTGATTATTTTTAATATTAAATAACTGAATGAAAGGATCAATACAATATCTGTTTTAGGTATAACCAAAAGATGTACCGATTATCGGGAATCCGGAAGGCAGCCCGTCTTTTAGAGCATTTGTCCTCTTTTTTATATGCCTGCCGGGTCACTGCTCATTTTGATTATATTTACCGGATAAATAAGAATAAATGATACATCTCCGGACAAAATCGTTCCATCTGCTCACCTTTATCCTGACCGCTGCTTTTATAACGGCATCTTCATTCCTTTTCGCGCAGACCTTTGAGGATGCTACCTGCTACAAATACTTCGAAATTACGGCAAGGCTCAAAAAAGGAGACAGCCTCAGCAGGGCCGAATGGAAAAATTTCCTTTCCGATAAAGCCATACAGGATTATATGGCCGATCAGGGCGTAGACGATAAATATTTTGAGTCTTACCGCAAAAGCCTGCAAATTGTTTATATGCCAAAAAATGCGGCCATCCTCCAAAAAAGACTGGAAGACCCGGGTTCCTACTGGCTTACTTATATGATCAATCAATACAAAATCAATGAAGACGGCATGAAAGAATATCTTCGGCAAATCGATCAAGATCCCAAATCCTATTTTGATATCTCCTATAAGTACGCTTATGCCGCGCTACCGAAAAAAGCCCATAAAAAGCTGCCCGGTCTTAAAGTATCCATCATCCCGATTCATAACGATGCGCACGCTCAGAAGGACATGATCATCTACACCCTTCTCTGTGCCTATAAAAACGACCAGAACCGGATGGGTGCCCTGGGCGGCCATGAACTTCACCACATGCTCCGGCCCCAGCCTGAATTTGACATTGCCCCTCAGGATAACAGCCCGGTAACCGCTATGTACCGCGTACTGAACGAAGGGTCTGCCGATATGGTGGATAAAAAGTATATGACGGAGGCAGCCACTCTCCTGCTTCCGGAACAGAGATATTTCCAGGAGTTTTTTGACGAAGGAAAGAAGCTCCTTCCCCATATGGATTCTCTTTTACAGAAGAACCCCGAAACCTGGAAAGATCTTAAGGTAAAAGATTTCTTTAAAGGGACACCGTATTCAGGCGGTCATGTTCCGGGAACTTATATGGCCCACTATATAGAGAAAAACGGCCTGAAGCGTGAACTTTTACAATCTCTGGATGATCCTTTTGCATTTTTCCTGATCTATGACAAGGCCGCCCGGAAGGATAAGGAAATACCGTTCAGGTTCTCTGATCCTGCCCTTCAGAATATAAAAAATCTCCGGAATAAGTACATCAGGAAAAAAAAGTTGAGTTAGTTTCCTCTTTTCCGGTTATTTTTTAATATTAAAACAGAATTAAAGGATGAACACAGTATCTTTAGGCATACCGAGAGATGTATCGATTACCTGAAAACCTGCTTATCCTGCGTTTCTTATTGTTTTCGTAACTTGCTGTCATGATTAGCCAACAGTTTTCCGGTGCAACGGATTTTTTGGGTTTTGTTTCTTTGCTTTCCCACCCTGAAAGTGAGGCGGAAAATATTTTGGCTTCCAAACTCTATGAAAAGAAGTACCGCAAAGGCGAACTGATCCTGGAGACCGGCCAGGTCTGTAAACAGGTTTACTTTGTAGACAGCGGCCTGGTAAAAACCTTCTTTTATACGGAAACCCGTGAGTTTATCATGCGCTTCTTTCCTGAAGGGAATCTGTTTACCGTTCTCGACAGCTTCGTCCTTCAGCAGCCTTCTGCTTATTCCGTGCTGGCTTTGGAAGATACCACCATCACCTGCCTGAATTATGACGACCTGGAAATGCTTTGCCGGCAGTACCATTCCATGGAAACTTTTTACCGGAAACTCCTTTCGCTGGCGGCGGTGAATATGATGGACCGGATCGGCGGTGTTCTCGAAGAAAAAGCACAGGCTGCTTACCGGAAATTCCTGAAAGAACATGGCCCGTTGCTGCAACGGATCAGCCTGGCCGACTTGGCTTCGTATCTGGGCATCACCCAGGTTTCCCTCAGCAGGATCCGGGCGATGAAATAATTTTTTATCATTTGATAAATGCCGGAACGTATTGCAGATGTACCTTCGGGAAAAATCCATCCGTTATGAAAAATCCGTTATCGTTATCGCAGAAGCTCAGCTTTCTTGCAGCCTGTCTCTTCACCGTCGTTGCACCGGTTATGGGGTATTTGGCCATTGGTCTTGCTCCTGTCGTCATTGTCGGAGGTTCGGCACTGGCCGGCCTGATCTGCTGGTCGTTTACCTATCTGAGAAATCCTGTAGAGCCCCGGATCATCCTCCCGCTTTTCATTCTTACGGTTGCGGGTCTCCAGATCCATATCGTTGAAGAATACCTGATGGGATTTGCACCGGCCATGAGCCGGCTTTTCGGCATTCCGTGGAGTGAAAGAAGCTTCCTGATGGTGTTTGCGCTGATCGGCCCGGTGATTTACACCCTCACCTCCCTGGGGCTCTACTATAAAATACCGGTTGCCGGATTTGTGGCCTGGTTCATCTTCATCGGTCCGGGTGTCGCCGAGTTTACCCACTTTATATTTCCTCTGATTGCTCCCGACCTGCTTCCCCATGACCCGCATCCGCTGACGGCCTCCATCGGAGGAACCCGGATTCTACAAATGCCGAACTTTTATTTCCGGACTACGGGGAACTATTACTTTCCCGGAATGTGGACCGCGGTCCTGCCCATGATTCCGGGATGCATGGCCATTTACCGCTTACTCATCAGAAAAAAAGCGGTTTAGATTATCAGATATCTGTTTTTTGATATCCGGTTTCTACTTTACTCATTCAATAACCGTTAAATGCTGCGGACTATGGATGAGCTTTCCAAAAAGGATCGCGAACATCAAAATATAAATATTGAGCACAAGCCCTGCTCTTCTTTTTCCCCCGGTTTTTTGATGAAATTTTCATTTTTTAAGGATTGCCGTGGAGCAGGCTGGATGATGAAGTTTTAAAAAATACCGCAATATCATATTGCGGTATTTTCAGATTCAACACACTCCGGTTGAATTACGTTTATGTCTTTACTCCTGTTCTGATTTTTGAGCAAAGTCGTCAAGATTCATCGGTGTGGGCAGATCTACGGAATCGGAAGCATCCGCCAGTGTCATTTCCGTAACGAATGATTCT
>JAKOOG010000392.1 GCA_022701545.1 Weeksellaceae bacterium
AATTAATTCACCACAAATTTCCTTTCATTAATCAGCTCTGCGATTGCCAGCATATCCTTCCCGATCAGGCGGTCGTCTTCAAGTTTTGCAACCCTGGAGCGGAGGATGGCGAAGTTTTCTTCGATGATTTTGGAACATTTCGCAGGTCTTCTGAATTCCAGTCCCTGTGCGGCGAACATGAGCTCAACGGACAGGATATTGACTAAATTTCCAAGGACCTGGTTGAACTTTCTTCCGGAAATGCTTCCCATGGAAACATGGTCTTCCTGCCCCAGACTGGTTGGAATAGAATCGGCAGAAGCCGGGAAACAAAGCGTTTTATTTTCCGTCACCAAAGCGGCAGAAGTATATTGAGGGATCATAAACCCCGAATTCAGTCCGGAACTTTCCGTTAATAATCTTGGCAAGCCGTATTTTCCTTCTAATAGCAGGTAGCTTCTCCGGTCTGAAATATTCCCCAGTTCGGCAGCGGCCAACGTTGCGTAATCCAAAGGCAGAGCCATCAGCTGTCCGTGGAAATTTCCTCCTGAAATGGATTCTTCGGCACTCAGGACAATCGGGTTGTCCGTCACGGAATTGAGTTCTGTTTCTGCCATCAGCTTCAGGTGCTCAAAAGCATTCCGGCTGGCTCCATGAACCTGCGGCACACACCGCATGGAATAAGGATCCTGCACGCGGTCGCAGTATTCGTGGGATTTCAGGTTGTCGGAACCTTTTAAAAATTTCAGCATTCTCGCCGCTACTTTTTTACTTCCCTCGAAAGGCCTGATTTCGTGAAGCTCTTTTTTGAAAGGGCTTGCCGAACCTCTATAGGCTTCAAGACTCATCGCTGCCGTCAGATCTGCCAGGTCCAGCAGATATTCGAATTTCTCCAGGCCTTTGATGGCGTGAGCCAGAATAAACTGGGTACCGTTGATCAGTCCAAGGCCTTCTTTCGGGCCCAAAACCAAAGGCTCCAGGTTATTTTTCTCTAAGACCTCAGCTGTTTCAAAGATTTCGTTTCCTACCCATACCTGCCCTAATCCTAAAAGCGGCAATACCAGGTGCGCCAACGGTGCAAGATCTCCGGAAGCCCCTACCGAGCCCTGCTCGGGAACCACGGGAATGATATCTTTTTCCAGCATCAGGATCATGCGTTCGATTACTTCCAGGGAAACGCCGGAAAACCCTTTCGATAGGGCATGAACCTTCGCGATCATCATGATCTTGGAAAGTTCCTTATCTATTGGCTTTCCAACACCAACGGCATGGGAAATAATCAGATTATACTGTAACTGTGCGGTTTCCTCTTCAGATATTTTCACATCGCACAAAGGTCCGAAACCTGTATTGATTCCATAAACTGTCCTGTCTGACTCAACAATTTCCTGTACGTTCTTTTTAGATTTTAAAATCTGCTCTCTGGCGGCTTTATTTAACTGCGCTTTATCAGGAGTTTTACAGATCTCCAATACATCATGGAAACTGAAAACATCAACACCGTATATCATTTTCAAAATTTTGTCTTAAAATTACACAATTAGCCAGTATTAGGAAAACTTAATTTTCAAACATCATATTTTCTGACAGGCAAGCAAATAATTTACTACTTTTACCGCCGAAATTAAAAAATTAATATCCTTATGAAACTTAAATTTCTACTCTTGGCCCTATCCCTTGCGGGCACCGTTTCTTTTGCACAAAAGATAAAATATTCCAAAGAAGAGGTAAAAAAAATGGAACAATACCTTTTCAACGAAGGTTTTAATACCCCTTCCACCAGAAAAACATCCACCGTTATCTTAAAAGACGGCTCCACCCATAAAGGATTCTGCAGCAAAACCGACACTAAAAAAGGACAAATTTTTGAAGTGACCCTGAAAGACAGCCTTACAAAGAAAAATGAAGTTTTCGATGCTGAACAGATTGCTGAAATGTATATCTACCCAAGTAATGCCGAAAAGATCATGAAAGTAGGAAAGTATATGGGGAACATCCGGAATTACAGCACGAAAAAACTGACAAAAACTACCAACAGCGACCGGATCTACTTCATCAACCAGACGGTTTCCCTGAAGAATAAAAAGGATGATAAGGAATTCCTGATGCAGGTCATCAATCCCGGATTTGATGACATTATTTCAGTATATCACGATCCGCGGGCCAAAGAAACCGGCGGTGTTTCATTGGGTTACGGTCCTCAACTCGGCGGAGGAGTCATCAAATCCTATTATGTGAAAAAAGGAAACAAAGTAATGTGGCTTCACAAGGATGATTTTGAAGACAATTATGACTTTCTATTCGGCGACAATGCCGAATTTATGAAAAAGTATCCTAAAAATTCCGTGGAATGGGATTATTTCAGCTTCCTGATTCATGAATACACGGACATGAGCAACGGATAAGCATCAATTTTAACATAATATTGTGCAGCCATAGGATTTCTATGGCTTTTTTCTTGCTCTTTAATTCCGTAATTTTGTTATATGAATCCTTCTTTAGAATTACAGCTCAAAACTTTACCATCGGAACCCGGCGTTTATCGTTATTATGATAAAAACAATCAGCTTTTGTATGTGGGAAAGGCCAAAAATTTAAAGAAAAGGGTTCTATCGTATTTTAATAAGAATCTTCCGGGATACCGGATCAAAATCATGGTCGGGAAAATCCAGCGTCTGGAAACCACCATCGTCAACAGCGAATATGACGCCCTTCTTCTGGAAAATAACCTGATCAAGGAACATCAGCCGTTTTATAACGTCATGCTGAAGGATGATAAAACGTATCCGTGGATCTGTATTAAAAATGAAGATTTTCCGAGAATTTTCCTTACCCGCACAAAGATCAGGGACGGCTCGGAATATTACGGACCCTATGCCAAAGTGCGCCCGGCCAAGATCTTACTGGATACCATCAAACACATCTACAAACTCAGAACCTGCAACCTGAATCTGGCTCCTGCCAAAATTGAAGAGGGAAAATACAAGGTATGCCTGGAATACCACATCAAAAACTGTGAAGGCCCCTGCGAAGGGCTGGAAAGCAAGCAGGACTATGACGAAAAAATAGATGCGATCCGCGGGATCATCAAAGGCGATTTCCGGAAAGCAAAGGAATACCTGATGAACCAGATGATGAGATATGCCACCAATCTGCAGTTTGAAAATGCCCAGATTATCAAGGAAAGGATAGATGCGCTGGAGAATTACCAGGCGAAGAACACCGTTGTGAATCCGAGCATTGATGATGTGGACGTCTTTGGAATGACGAGTGACGAAACGGCGGCATATGTGAACTTCTTTAAAATAAGGAATGGAAATATCATTCAGAGCTTTACAACGGAAATTAAGAAGATCCTCGAGGAAAGCGATGAAGAAATCATGGAAGAAGCACTGATCGAAATCCGGCAGAAATTCGATTCGAATTCAAAAGAGATCCTTCTGCCCTTCCACTTATCCGTAGAAATCCCGAATGTGAAGCTGATTGTCCCGAAAGTAGGAGACAAAAAACGGATCGTCGAGCTTTCCGAAAAAAATGCGAAAGAATACCGCCTGGAAAAACTGAAGCAGGTACAGATTATAGACCCGGAACGGCATACGAACCGGATTATGGCAGAAATGCAGAAGCTGCTGAGAATGCCGGTAGAACCCCGCCACATCGAAGGTTTCGATAACTCGAACATTCAGGGGACGAATCCTGTTTCGGCTTGTGTGGTTTTTAAGGACGGCAAGCCCAGCAAAGCGGATTACCGGATTTTCCATCCGAAAACCGTGGAAGGCCCGAATGACTTTGCCACCATGGAAGAAGTGATTTACCGCCGGTACAAGAGACTGCTGGAGGAAGGCGAAAGTCTGCCCCAGCTGATCCTGATTGACGGAGGGAAAGGCCAGCTGTCTTCTGCTGTGAAAAGCCTGCGCCTATTGGGACTGTATGGAAAAATTACCATTGTCGGCATCGCAAAAAGACTGGAAGAGATCTTTTTCCCGGAAGATTCCATCCCGTTATACCTTGACAAGAAATCCGAAACTTTGAAAATCCTGCAACGTGTGAGGGATGAAGCCCACCGTTTCGGAGTAAAGCATCACCGGACAAGAAGAACGAATTCAACAATAAAGTCTGAGCTGGAAGAAATTCCCGGCGTCGGCGAAAGAACGATTGAACTGCTTCTTTCCAAATTAAAATCCGTAAAGCGGATCAGAGAATCCAACCTGGAAACCCTGGAAGAGATCCTTGGCAAAAGCAAAGCAAAAGTAATTTATGATTTTTTCAATTCTTAGAGTGTAAGTACAAGAAGTTAATAAATTTTAAATTATTTTTTAAAAATAAAACTCATAATATTTGTTAATTTAAATATTTTTTATAAATTAGATCAAGTTAAACACTGCTTAACAACTTCTAAACATTTAAATTTACAAAACGAAGTCCTCAATTGCTTGAGGACTTTTTAATTATAATAAAACCAAGTCGTTTATTTCCTGGTAAATATTTCCTTTGTATAATTGCCGTTGGCCTGTGGCATTTCGATCACAATACTTCCGTTCTCATAGTATCCCAAAGTAGATTCCCCGTTTTGAAGCTTTACCCGGAAGACATCGTTCTTGGTGGTTGCTTTAAAAGTCGCAAAAGGTAAAGAACTGTTGTTCCCGACTAAAATAAACTGGGAGGCATCAATCTGGATTTTCTGAAGATCTGTTTTCCCGTTGCTGTAACGTACAGCTGTATTTTCCGAAGGTGCCGAAGAGGCGGCAACAGGCTGCGCGGAAACAACGGTTTCCTGAACTACAGGCTGCGCTGCCTGAGCCGGCTGGCTCACAGGACTCGCCGGAGAAATGGATACGAAAGTCTGCTTCAGGGCATCCTGATAGCCTTCCTTGTATTCTTTAATATTGGAAGAGCCTTTTGCCGAAGAAATTACTTTATCGTTACAGTCCTTGAACTGAAGCAGTACTTTATTCCGTAAAAAACCGCTGTCGTTCACAACATCTCCTGTTAAAACCTGACACGGATTGCCTTGCGCTTCAGACGGCCACTGCAATTTGTCTTCAGGAATTACCACATAATTCTTGCTTTTTAAGGCTTTGGTCAGCATCTCAGCCAAACCGTAATCTTCCTTTTTAAAAGTCGAAAATTTTGCAGGAAGCGAAATATATTTGTAGTCCGAAACTTTCTGTCCGAAGGCAAGCACCGAACAGCCTATTACTATGAGAAGTGAAATCTTTTTCATGCTTTAATTTTAATCGTTTCTAAATTGCCCGATATCAAGCTTCAGCGAGAAGAAATTGGAATAGAAATTCGATCCGCCGATCCCTGAGTTGGTGATCGCATAATCCAGGGTAAGACCCCTGTACCGGATCCCGATCCCCGCACTTGGCTGGAAAGATACTCTTCTCCTGAGATCCTCAATATCGGTAATGGATTGGAACCTATTCACCCCCAATCTCACAAAAATCATTTTCTGGTAGCCTAACTCCGCTCCCGCATAGGGTGTTAAACTCGCAAAATCAGTGGAAACCAATGCAGCTGTTTTCGCAAAATCTACATTGATCCCTGCTTCCGGCAGTACATACACACTGCTGTTGATCTCAAATATTTTGCTGGCACCTACATTCAGCTTGGGCATGGTAAGCTCCATCTTGTCTTTCGGAGCGGGGTTGAATTCTTCCCCGTTTACCACTGTAGAAAGTTCTTTCTGGTTCACGCTCCAGAAGTTTACCGTCGTGGTGGCGTCTCTCAGCATCCCTCCCAGCTTCCAGCCGTTGTCCAGTTTATAGATCGCTCCGACATCGAAACCGAAACCATATCCGTTGGCAAATTTCCCGACGTTCCGGTAAACGATTTTGGCGTTGATCCCGACATCCAGTCTGGTATTCCCTCCCGGATTAAAAGCATACGAAAGAATTGCTGCATAATCGGATTGTGAGAATTTTGTAATTTTATCGTAATCGATATTTCCTTCGGTGTCAATAAGCTGGGTTGTATTTAAGATGTTGTCTACCCCAAGCCGTACTACGGAAACTCCGAAAACCCCTGTTTCCAAAACTTTGGCATAGGCCAGGTAATCGTATTTGGCAATAGATTCGAAATATTCGGCGTGCATCGCGGCACCCTGCCAATCTCTCTCCACTCCCATTAAACCGGCCGGGTTCCACATCGGGGAATAGACATCGTCCTGATTGGAAATCACGGCGCCTCCCATGGCCAGACCCCGGGCTCCCGCTCCGATATTTAAGAATTCATTGGAATATTTCCTGATGATCTGGGATTGTGACATCCCGAAAACCAGGGCGAACACAAATAGTAGATATTTTTTCATCATATCAATTGATGCTTAATTTAAAGTTTTTTGTTTCTTAGCTTTTATCAATCCGTTGACAATGATTGCCAGTATCATAACTCCTGAAGCGATGTAAAAAACCGGACTCATGTGTTCTGATTCTCCAAAGATAAAAAAAGCTAGTATAATTCCGTAGACCGGTTCTAAATTAACTGTTAAAATTAACGTGAACGGGGAAATGTATTTCATCAGATTTACCGATTCCAGCATAGGGAAAGCTGTGAAAACACTTGCCAGTAAGGCTATTAACGCAAGATCACGGTAACTTATTTCATTAATTTCAAAAATCTGCCCGCTGAACAGATAAAAAAGTACCAAAAGGAACCATCCTGAGAATATTTCGTAAAAAATAATATTCCCGGAGCTGGTCTTTCCAAACATTTTCCCATTGAAAACAGAAAATATCGTCCCGAAAATGGCACACAGAACTCCATAGAAAATTCCCTCTTTGTACTGGAATTCCGTCTTGAATATCATTAAAATACAGGCAACAATCACTACTCCCATGATGACTTCCGAAATATCGATTTTCCTTTTAAAAATCACAGGTTCCATAATGGACGCAAATAAAGTAGATAATGAAAGGCAGCTTAGTGCAATCGATACATTTGAGATTTTAATGGAATGGAAAAAACAGTACCAGTGCAGTGCCATGGAAAATCCGATCGCGGCCAGCTGGAAAAACACTTTTCTTGAAACCTTAATGCTGTCTTTCCTGAAAACACGGATGTACACGAAAAGACAGATGGCGGCAAACAGCATCCTGTAAAAAACCAGAATCTCGGCATTTGCATGAATCAGTTTTCCCAAAATTGCCGTAAATCCCCATAAAAACACAATCAAATGCAACCTGAAAAGAGCCAATTTATGCATATCCTACCTTCTTATACTATTTTTGCAAATTTACAAATCGGTTTTACAAAACCCATAATAAATTTATATTAAAACGATCCTTTCCATTCTTAATTACTAAAAGAAAATATTTTCTGACAATAAGATGTAATGTAGTGATACCAATATTTTTTAACAACTCCTCAGAGAAGGTGCTTTTCTACAATTTTTAAAGTCTTAAAGTCCCAATAAGGTTAAGACTTTGTCGTACGGAGCTGTAAAATAACCCGGATAGAGAAATTAAACTATTTTTCTGTCTGTATCATGATAATAAATTGATTCTGAATAAATTCAGTGTGATTCCTTTTTTTTGTTTAAGTGATAAGTGGGAGAACACAATTCCAGATTTGAAATATCGATATTCCATAAGGGCTCATTTTTGTTGATGACGACAATGGAACGGTCATTGAGATCGAATTTTTCCACAAAACAGTAATAAAGATATTTGTTCAGTCTTATCTGGACCCGTTTGCATCGATGACTTAAATTGGCATACAGATAACATTTTCTATTAAAGGAGGTGTCCAGAAATAGGGAAATGATATTTTCCCTGAAAAGAGTTTTATTTTTATTGTCAGTCCAGGTATCCAGCCGTTTGATCCTTCCTTTATTGGATATGGCAAAATACCCTTCAAGATTGGGAATCGGTCTCCATATTTCACCGGGAATATCTTCCAGCGATAAATTAAGGCAGGCGGGAGGATTGTTTTGATCAACAGGCGGTTCCCCGATCTTTTTCCAAAGACTTGTATTGAATACTTTTTTTGATTTAGTTTTGACATCCGGTATAAAATCTTCTTTGGTGGGTATATAATCTTTTGCAAACCATCGGAATTTTCCTGCCGTAGTTCCTTTTTTATTGATAATGGCCAGTATATTGGTGTGGTGGATTCCCAAAGCTTTACTTGCGGCATAAATATTATCATAACTCGCAACAAAATCCCCCTCAACGGTATATTGGCTCACAGCTTGCCGGTAATTACCTTTTTTTCCTCTTCCTGTATCCAGTACTTTATTACGCAGCTCGATGCTTGTTATCTTTCCCAGATTACTGAAATGTACATTAAAGCGATTTTCATCTTTAAAGGATACACGGAATGAAAAATCATCCATATCAATTTTTTCAACAAAGTGATAATAAACCAAACGGGCTGTTGATTTTCCATATACTTTTCCTTCGAGACAGAGATTGCATCGTACATTATAAAAATGAGCCTTTAAGTGCTTGTTGAAATATCTGAAGACCTGTGGCCTTATAATCCTATCCAATATCTTCTGTTCTCCACCGTTAGGAATCGGAACAAAGCGTTCCAGGCTTTTGATTCGCCCGTAATTGGAAATGGCATAGTTCTCAAATCCTTCAATAAGCTCCCATTGCTCATCCGGAAGATCTTTTAAGGAAAGATTGGAAAGCACCGTATCGATATACTTATCTCCTAATTCTGTGGGCAGTTTCATAAGTTGAATTATTTCTTTTTATTGATTTTTTTAGTGTTCCATTAAATGCTATAACAAAAGTATACATTTGATATTAAAAAACTTACAGTACCAAGTAATGCATCTGTTATAATCTTTTATTTTTTTGATCTTCATTATAAGAAATAAAGCTGAATCTACAATATACAATGGATTTTTTAAGATTTAGAAATGAATAAGTTGATAGCAGATCAAGGATTCTCCAGTCTTAAAATAAGCTTTTATCTATCCTGAATAATCACCAAACTCCAACATTTACTTATTGAAAACAAAAAACCCTGAAAATTTATTCAACTTTCAGGGCCTTCAAATAATAAACTATTAAAAAAATAAACTAGGAACTAGAGAAGTATAAGATATCACTCTTACTTTCTCTATGATAAAGTTAGCAAATAACGAACCATAAAAAATATTTTTTTTGTTAAATATTTCATAAATTTCTGAAAACCAATTTATTAAACAATTGTTTACATCAATTCCCATTCCATTCAAAAAATAGTATCTTTAAAGGGAAAAAATTGAAACTTTTATGGACATTGAATTCAACAAGAGAGAAGATCAGAACCGATTAAAATTATCTGAAATCAATCGCCTGCTGTCAGAAATAAAAAAGGGGGGCGGTGAAAAGAGGCTTCAGAAGCTTCGTGAGGAAGGCAAAATGACGGCCAGGGAAAGAATAGAATATCTTCTCGATAAGAATTCAGATTCCATTGAAATCGGTGCTTTTGCCGGTTATGAAATGTATGAAGAACATGGTGGATGTCCGAGCGGCGGCGTTGTCGTAGTGATCGGATATGTTTCCGGAAGGCAATGTATCATTGTGGCCAACGATGCTTCGGTAAAAGCGGGGGCCTGGTTCCCGATTACGGGTAAGAAAAACCTGAGAGCGCAGGAAATCGCCATGGAAAACAGGCTTCCGATTATATATCTTGTAGATTCAGCTGGGGTTTACCTGCCCATGCAGGACGAAATTTTTCCGGATAAGGAAATGTTCGGGAGAATTTTCAGGAATAATGCCAAAATGAGTGCTGCAGGAATTATTCAGATTTCAGCCGTGATGGGCAGCTGTGTTGCCGGTGGTGCCTATCTTCCGATCATGAGCGACGAAGCGATGATCGTGGAAGGGACAGGATCCATCTTTTTAGCAGGAAGCTATCTGGTAAAAGCGGCGATCGGAGAAAGTATTGACAATGAAACCTTGGGCGGAGCAACCACGCACTGCTCAATTTCCGGTGTTACCGATTATAAAGCGAAAGATGATAAAGATGCCTTAAACAGGATCCGGACCATCATGAAGTCCACCGGAAGTACCGATAAGGCTGGTTTCGACAGAATAGAAAGTGCCCAGCCGAAAGAAAAACCGGAAAACATTTTCGGAATTATGCCGGTTTCCAGAGCGGAGCAATACGATACCTATGAGATCATCAAATGCCTGGTAGACCACTCGGAATACGATGAGTACAAACCGGATTACGGTAAAAGCATCATCTGCGCTACTGCGAGAATCGACGGTTGGTCTGTAGGAATTGTGGCCAACCAGAGAAAGCTGGTCAAAAGCGGAAAAGGGGAAATGCAGTTCGGAGGAGTAATTTATTCTGATTCTGCAGATAAAGCCACAAGGTTTATTGCCAACTGCAACCAAAGAAAAATTCCGCTGGTTTTCTTACAGGATGTTACCGGTTTCATGGTAGGTTCAAAATCCGAACATGGAGGTATTATCAAAGACGGTGCAAAGATGGTCAATGCGGTTTCCAATTCAGTAGTTCCAAAATTTACGGTTATTACCGGAAATTCTTATGGAGCCGGAAATTATGCCATGTGCGGAAAAGCATATGATCCAAGGCTGATTGTGGCATGGCCATGGGCAGACCTTGCCGTAATGGGCGGTGCCCAGGCAGCAAAAGTATTGGCCCAGATCCAGGAATCAACCCTGAAGAAACAGGGAAAAGAGATTACGGAAGAAGAGCGCAACGAAATCTTAGAGACCATCTCCAAAAAATACCAGAAGCAAACCGAAGCTACGTATGCTGCGGCAAGGCTCTGGACGGATGCCATTATCAATCCGGCAGATACCCGCAAATGGATCTCCATGGGAATTGAGGCCGCCAACCATTCGCCGATTACGGAAAAATTCAATCTTGGCGTTATTCAGGTTTGATAATTGATGATTGATAATTGATTACAAAATAAAAAAGATGTGAAAAATTAATTTCACATCTTTTTTTTATCGGAATCTTTTGCAACTTAATTTTTATGAAAAGAACACGCCGCTTTTGAACCTTTCTTTATTCAGCTTTTTATTAACGGCCAATCCCCACAGGATAAATTCTTTTAAAAACAAAATATCTTCCGGCTTTGTATCGGGCTGGTATTTTTCAATGATTTTATCCAGCGGACTGATCCTGTTTAAATTTTTAGCATACACTTCATCAGATGATTCATCGGTTATTTCCAGGAAACCATCGTCTTCCAGGAACCAATCGGTAATCTGGCTGAACGGTCCGTCGATATTTTTCTTCTCCAGCTTTTCAATTTTCGGGAAATACGTCATAAATAAAGTTTTCACCGCATTGTCCAGGAGCATTTGCGCCACCGCTTCCGCACCTTCCTGCTCTCCTTCATATACCAGTTCCACTTTTCCGGTAATGGCCGGGATTACCCCTACGAAATCACTTAATCTGACCGATGTGGTTTCTTCTCCTGTTAATAAAGCCCTCCTTTCCGCGGTACTTAGTAAATTTTCAAATGCCGTGATGCTCATCCGGGCACTTACCCCGCTCTTGGCATCTACATATTCGCTTTCACGCGCTTCAAAACCGATCTGCTCCAAAAGGTCTTTTGCCAGATCGGGAACATACACCCCGTTGTTCTGTCGGCTGTCCAGACTTGATTCATAGCTGGTAATTTCCTTGGCAATATGGATGTTTTCAGGATAATGCGTCAGGATCTGCGATCCGATCCGGTCTTTCAACGGCGTTACAATGCTTCCCCTGTTTGTATAGTCTTCCGGGTTGGCCGTAAACACAAACTGGATATCCAGCGGCATTCTTACTTTAAATCCACGGATCTGCACATCTCCTTCCTGAAGGATGTTGAATAATGAAACCTGGATTCTTGCCTGAAGGTCGGGTAGTTCGTTAATCACAAATATACACCGGTTTGCACGGGGAATCATACCGAAATGGATCACACGGTCATCAGCATACGAAAGTTTCAGATTGGCAGCTTTAATGGGATCGACATCCCCGATAAGGTCAGCAACGGTCACGTCCGGCGTCGCCAGCTTTTCGAAAAACCGTTCGTCACGGTGAAGCCATTCAATCGGCGTCTGGTCTCCTTCTGTTTCGATCAGCTCTTTCGCATAACGGGAAATCGGATGCAAAGGATCGTCATTGATTTCGCTTCCCTGTACAAATGGGATCCACTCATCCAGCAGCAAGGTCATCATTCTTGCCAGCCTGGTCTTGGCCTGTCCTCTCAATCCTAACAGATTAATATTATGACGGCTGAGGATCGCCTGTTCCAATTGAGGAATTACCGTATTCTCATATCCAAAAATCCCTTCAAAAACTGATTCTTTATTTTTTATTTTATTTCTTAAATTATCTCTAAGCTCATCTTTAATGTTTTTCGTCTGGTATCCTGATTCTTTTAACGAACCTAAGGTCTTTATCTCTGGCTTTGCAGTCATTGTATTTAATATGTGATTGATAATAATTGATTGATATCTGTAAACATCAATAATAAATAGTTAACGTATTTTCTTCTTACGGTTGGCTTCATAATCTTCAAAAATCATTTGGCCGAGTCCGTTAAGTCCTGTATAAAAAGCTTTGCCCTGATTGGCTTCCGTAAATTCACTTACAAAATGCTGCAGGTAAGGATCCTGGGCAATCATAAAAGTAGTGATCGGAATATGCAGCCTACGGGCCTGGGCAGCCATATTGTAGCATTTCTGCACAACATATTCATCCAACCCGTAAGAATTCATGTAATAGGTACCATCAGGTTCCCGCACACAGCTTGGCTTTCCATCGGTAATCATGAAAATCTGTTTATTGGTATTTCTCTTTCGCCTTAGAATATCCATCGCCAACTGAAGTCCGGCCACCGTATTAGTATGATAAGGCCCGACCTGCAAATACGGAAGTTCCTTTATTTTAACCGGCCATGCATCATCACCGAAAACAATAATGTCCAGCGTATCCTTTGGATAGCGGGTCGTAATAAGTTCGGCCAATGCCATTGCTACTTTCTTAGCGGGCGTGATGCGGTCTTCTCCATACAGAATCATGCTGTGGCTGATATCGATCATCAGAACCGTACTCATCTGCGACTGATGAATACTGTCTTCCACAATCAGATCATTTTCTGTAAGATAAAAATCGCCGATCCCATTATTGATCTGGGCATTTTTTAAACTTTCCGTCATGGAAATTTTCTCAACAGCATCACCGAAATTATAATTTCTGAATTCTCCGGTGGTATCTTCGCCGGCTCCGCTTTTTTTGGTCTTATGATTTCCGGTTCCGCTCTTCGCCAGATTACCGAAAATCTGGTTAAGGGCCTGTTTACGGATGTTCTGCTCCATTTTGGAACTGAGCTTCACGCCGGTACCGCTTCCGTTAGGATCAACTTCCTCCCGGATGTAGCCTTTCTTCTTAAGATCTTCGATGAAATCATCAATGGTATATTCCGGTGTCGTCAGCTTATACTCGTCATCCAGCATCCGGAGCCAGTCAATCGCTTCATCAAAATCTCCCGAAGTATGGGTCAACAGATCGGTAAAGATTTCCAGCAATCTGTCGAACACCGATAACTCTGGCGCTTTATACGTTTCAAATCTGAAACCCTTCACAATATGCTCTTTCATATCCTAAAGTTACGATATTAATACAGGAATATATAAAAGATTTCGTCTATTTTAGTTTTTGAGATTAGAAATAACTGCCAGAAGATCAATGATTATTTTCAGGAGCCTGATCCCGCTATCCACTGCTACTCCTCACGCTTTTGCTTTGCCTGTGCCAGGGCCT
>JAKOOG010000399.1 GCA_022701545.1 Weeksellaceae bacterium
CTGATGTTGCTTTCCACAGCAATTACTTTTCCGGCAAAGGTTCCGTAGCTGGAGTCGGGCCATCCGGAAAATACAATGGCCGGGAATCCGTCGAAAATGCACATCACGCGCTGTCCTTCTTTCACCAGCGGAAGATCTACCGGCTTGATGTAAATTTCCACCGCATAATCCACCGTTGTCGGAACAATGGTCCCGATGTTCTCGCCGTCTTTCAGAACTTCCCCGATACCGGCCTTGTTCAGCTGGACAATCTGCCCGTCCTGAGAAGCGATAATGAAATATAAGCCCTGCCTTGCCTTATAATTGGCCACCTGATTCTGAAGTTTGGCGATGTCACCGTCACTTCCTTCAATCTGTCCCATGCTCTGGAAACGTTCACCTTCAATCTTGCTCAGCTTTTCGGTGTAGTCCTGGATCACAGAATTCTGTTCGATCTGTGTATTGACAATTTCCTGCCGGGTCTGTGCCACTTTATTTTCAGAGGCTGTTTTCTTGGCAACGGAATTCTGATAGGAAATGCTCCGCTGCTGAAACTGCGTCAGTGAAACAAGACCTTCATCATACATCTTTTTCTGTCTGGTAAACTGGTCTTCCGAAAGCTTCAGTTCGTTTTTTGCTGCTTCAAGTTCGGCTTCTTCCCCGGTAAGCTTGTTATTGAGCTGGCTTATTTTTATTTTCAGCTGATTCAGCTTCAGTTCTCTTGCAGCATTTAAGGCCTGCAACTGGTTCTTTGTTGTACCTACTTTGGCTTCGTAATAATCTCTTACGCCTTTTTTCGCCTCCACCTGTTCCTCTGTCCGCTGCACCAAAAGCGGATCCAGATAATCATCTTTAATCTCAGATAGCTGTAGTAGGGTATCGCCTTTTTTTACGTAATCCCCGTTTTTTACATTCCACTTGATGATCCTTCCGGGGATCGGTGAGTTCAGCTGCTGGGGGCGCTGTTCCTGATAAAGAGAACTTACATTTCCTTTTATTTTGATGTTTTGCGTCCAGGGTAGGAATAGCGTGATGATGCCTGCCAGCAGGATGAAGAAAAACCATCTTTTTACCCTGGATTTTTTGTGGATGCGGTATATCTTATCGAATGATTGTAGTTTCATTTTTCTTAAATTTAGGAGATAATGCTTAACGTTCCGTTATCAAGATGAAGATGCTGGTCTGCGCCGGCAGTAAGATTCTGATCGGAAGAAACGATAACAACGGTTGCTCTTTCTTTAACTTCATGAAGATACTGAAGCAGCTTCTGCTGGAATTCTTCGGGCATTCCGGCCATTGGATTTTCCAGGAGGATGAGCCTTTTATCGCCTAAAAGCGTACGTAGCAAAAGTATCTTCTTCCGTGAGCTGAAGGTAATCTCAGAATCCGTTTCGCTGATATCGGTATAAAAGCCATTGCTGAACAGGTGGGAAATATTTTCAATGCCGATCTTTTCGGAGACCTTCAGAATACTTTCGGTATCGCTGCTGGAATTTCCTAATAAAATGTTTTCCAGTACGGTTCCCTGGATCACTTTCATGTTTTCGAGATATAATCCGACCTGGGATCTGAAAAGTTGCTTATTTAAATTTTTCAGCGGGATCTTATCAAAAAGAATGGCTCCTGATGCCGGCTCATAAAAACCCGCAAGCATATTCAGGAGAAGGGATTTCCCGGCTCCGGTATTTCCGGTAACAACGTTGAGGCTGTTGGATTTTATTTTGAAATTCAGATCATTAAGGATTGGACTGGCATCCTGGAAGGCAAAATTTACATCTTTTAGTTCCACCTCCGTACCGTGGGATTTCTGGGAAAGCTCGATATCGCCGTCGGATTCTTCCTTCAATTCGGTGACTTTCGTTAGTTTCGCGTAGGATGCAATAATGTCATAATAACTTTCCAGGCTTATGATCAGCTTCTCTACGGCAGCCATAATGCTGAGGACCACAATTTCCGTAGCAATGAAGGCGCCGATATTCAGCTGCTGATCCAGCATCAGATACGTTCCTATAACGAGCATGACCAGGGTAATGATCACTTTAAATGCAATAATGGTTTTATACTGAAACATCAGCACCTTAAAGTGGGAAGTCCGGTGATCCAGATATTCCAATACGCGTTCATCGGTTCCCTGAAGATGGGTTTCATTTTCAGAATGCATTTTAAACGTTTTTACCGAGCCGGCAATATCTTCGATCCAGGCCGCCGTATCATATTTCTTATCGCTTTCTTCAATACTGGACTTAATCCCGCTTTCCATGGTGTATCTGAAGATGACCGCTACAGATAGCACAACCAGTCCTCCGAATGCCAGAAACCATACGTGGTAGAACGAAAGCAGCAGGATCCCGAAAAAGATCTGGATTAGAGCCGTCGGAATTTCCAGGAGTATTTTCGAGATCCCCTTCTGGAGGTTCTGGACATCAAAAAAACGGTTAACCAGCTCCGGAAGGTAATATTTCCTTGATGACGAAAGATCTACTTTAGGCAGCTTTTCAGTAAAAGCTACAGAAAATTCAACAAAAATCTTCTGCTGGATTTTTTCAATGATCTGCAAAACCTTAAGCCGGAAATGCCCCACAAAAAAAGTACCGAGAACGACAAAAAAGATCAGGAGGTAAATGGAAGTCACCATCGTTGCCCCCATCACGAAGCTGATGATAGACTGGATTCCCAGCGGAATACTCAGAGATACCAACCCGTTGAGGATTGCATAAAAATAAATATTGGTAACATCTTTTTTTTCTTTGGTGATGTATTTCAGGAGTTTTATTCCATATTCATTTGCTGTTGCCGCCATTTTATTTACAAATAAGATTATTTTACATGTCATTTTCAGGGCATTTAACGGATGTCCTGATTTCTTTTATATTATTAATAATCAATATTGTGCCTGGTGTATTATCCGCAATAGAATAGTTGTTCTATTGTTTTGGTAGGTACAAAGATAAATGATGAGATCCGTACTACCACACAATGAAATTAGAATGCCATTAAAATCTGATTAGAATAGTAGACTTATTTTATTGAAATGCTTGTAGCTAAGCCTTAAATGAAGAAAAATAGGGATCAGAATATTTGTCGGCTTTCCGATTCCGTTAAAAGTTCCACAAATTTCTTTTTAACCTTGTTCATTTTTATTAAATTTGTCAACCTTTAACTATTAAAAATAAAATAATAAAAATAATATGAATCTTCACGAGTATCAATCAAAAGAGATTTTATCAAAGTACGGAGTAGCTATCCAACGCGGTTTCGTTGCAAACAATGCAGATGAAGCAGTAGCTGCTGCTGAAAGACTAACTGCTGAAACCGGCGCTCAGGGATGGGTGGTAAAAGCTCAGATCCACGCAGGTGGCCGAGGTAAAGGAGGTGGTGTAAAGTTCTCTCCGAACATGGATAAACTTAAAGAGAACGCTCAGAACATCATCGGGATGCAGTTGATCACGCCGCAAACTTCTGCTGAAGGTAAAAAAGTAAATTCTGTTTTGGTTGCAGAGGATGTTTATTATCCTGGAGAATCTGAGACGAAAGAATTTTATGTTTCTATTCTTTTAGACAGGGCTGAAGGTAAAAATACGATTGTATATTCTACTGAAGGGGGAATGGATATTGAGCACGTAGCAGAAGTAACCCCTCATCTGATCCACAAGGAAATCATTGATCCGGCTTTGGGCCTTCAGGGATTCCAGGCAAGAAAAATTGCTTTTAACCTGGGTCTTGAAGGAAATGCATTCAAAGAATTCGTAAAATTCATCGGTTCGCTTTACAATGCGTATACCGGAATCGATGCTTCTCTTTTCGAAATCAACCCGGTATTGAAAACTTCCGATAACAAGATTATCGCAGTGGATGCCAAGGTAACTTTGGATGACAACTCATTGTTCCGTCACAAAGATTTAGCTGAGCTCAGAGATACGAGAGAAGAAGATCCAATGGATGTAGAAGCTGGTGAAGCCGGTCTTAACTTCGTAAAACTGGACGGTAACGTAGCCTGTATGGTAAACGGAGCCGGTCTTGCGATGGCGACAATGGATATCATCAAATTATCAGGCGGTAACCCGGCAAACTTCCTTGACGTAGGCGGAACGGCTGATGCACAAAGAGTACAGACGGCTTTTGGAATCATCCTGAGAGATCCGAACGTAAAAGCCATCCTGATCAATATCTTCGGAGGTATCGTAAGATGCGACAGAGTAGCTCAGGGGGTAGTAGATGCATACAGAGCCATGGGAAGCCTTCCGGTTCCATTGATCGTCAGACTTCAGGGAACAAACGCAGTTGAAGCTAAAAGGCTGATCGATGAATCAGGTCTTCCTGTTCATTCAGCGATTACTTTGGAAGAAGCTGCCAACAAAGTAAAAGAAGTTTTAGCCTAAGGCTGAAATCTTAATATATCTAAAACCGTTTCATTTTTGAAGCGGTTTTTTTATTTACCGATATTAGTAATCA
>JAKOOG010000001.1 GCA_022701545.1 Weeksellaceae bacterium
ACGCTGCAAACAATGCAAAATGGAAAGTTGAAGAGCTTTCAGACAAAGCGAAGGATTATATCAACGAAAAGAGATCAAACGATGAAGAGGCAACCCATGAAGACTGGTTGGACAGAGTAAAAAATAATGCTTCCGACACTTTGGACGATATTAAAGACAAAGCAAATGATGCCTGGGAAAAAACCAAAGATGCCGCTGAAGATGTAAAAGCAGAATGGAACAAGAAAACCAACTAAAAATTTCAGTCATATAAATATTTTCAAGAAAAACGGAACCTTTTTACAGAAGGCTCCGTTTTTTATTATGCTCTAAACACAAATTATTGCTACATTTGTATCTTAATAAACATTAAAAAATTATGTCATACGGTTTACTTAAAGGCAAAAAGGGAATTATTTTTGGAGCCCTTAATGAACAATCGATCGCATGGAAAGTTGCAGAGAGATGTCATGAAGAAGGTGCTGAATTTATATTGTCCAACGCTCCTATCGCTCTAAGAATGGGAGAACTTAACGGCTTAGCTGAAAAAACGGGTTCTGAAGTAATCGGGGCAGATGCAACTTCTCTTGAAGATCTTGAAAAACTTTTTGATGCCGCCGTTGCAAAATTTGGAAAAATTGATTTTATCCTTCACTCCATCGGTATGTCCATCAATGTGAGAAAAGGGAAGCACTATACAGATATGAACTACGACTGGTTGGAAAAAGGCTGGGATATCTCCGCCGTTTCTTTCCACAAAGTCATGAGGGTTGCTTATCAGAAAGACTGTATGAACGAATGGGGAAGTATTTTGGCGCTTACTTATATTGCAGCCCAAAGAACATTCCCGGATTACAACGATATGTCCGACAACAAAGCGTATCTTGAAAGCATCGCAAGAACTTTCGGAAACTATTGGGGTGAGAGAAAAGTTCGTGTCAATACGGTTTCCCAGTCTCCGACGCCTACCACGGCGGGAAGCGGTGTGAAAGGTTTTGGAGGTTTCTTAGGCTATGCCGAAGATATGTCTCCACTTGGAAATGCTACGGCTCTTGAATGCGCAGATTACTGTGTTACTTTATTCTCAGACCTTACCAAAAAAGTAACCATGCAGAACCTTTTCCACGACGGAGGTTTCAGCAGTTCAGGGGTTACGCAGAAAGTGATCAGTAAATATGATACTGAATAATCAGTACATTTTTTTTGCATAAATAAAGCCGGGACAGATCGTTCCGGCTTTTGTATTTCAGTGTGCAGTCAAATCTGGCTATTTGAGGAATTTGATCACCGATGATCTAAAAGGATTTGTCATTGATTAATATTTAAATCTATGATCAGCCTGCCGAAATTTATAAGGTCTTTGCTTTTTTACGATTTCTTTTTCCCTATTAACGGCATGTCCAGTAATGCAGGAAAAATTTCCTGTGTAGCTCCTATCCTACTTTACATTAAAAAACCGGCAGAAACAAATGTTCCGCCGGTTCCTAAAAAATAAATGTTAACATGAAGTGCTCTTTATAAAATCACCGTCTGTATCGAATGGGCTGGTGCACTTAATTTAGCGGCCATGCCTTCGATCCACAGGTGGGTATCGATATCATTATCCGAATCGTTCATGATGACGGTTACCAATTGCCCGTTCTGATTCATGAACGTAGTGGAAGTCAAGGCTACCCTGTTCGATGAGCTTCCGATTCTTACTGCATTAGGCTTGATATATTTGGAAACATGTCCTACATAATAATATTCGTATGTATAATGGACTTCTCCGGTTTTCGTATTGGCAATGATCGGTGCAAAGCAGAAGTTTCCAACGTGATTCGGTCCGCCGGTTTCGTCAAGAAGAACATTCCAGTCTGTCCATAAAGCCGTCCCTTTGTTAAAGTCGTTCAGCATGTTTCTTCCATATAGCTCGCCTAATTTAACGTCGTAAATCTTAGACAAATCGAACTGCTCCTTACAGCCTTCGGTAAAAGCCAGGAATTTATCCGGGAAAGCCCGTTGTGTTTCTGCCAGATTGTCAAAAAGCTGGGTTTTGTTATTCCAGGTTTCATACCAGTGATACCCGATTCCGGCAGCATATTTCGAAGTTTCGGAATCACCTAAGGTGGTGGTTGCTCTTTGATAAATAAGGTCACGGTTATGATCCCAGATCATTACTTTTTTATCCTTGAATCCGTTTTTCCAAAGGGTCGGTCCTAAATTATTTTTCAGGAACTCCCCTTCTTCCTGTGCCGTATAAACACAGGATTCCCAGGTTTGGGTGGCCATCGGCTCGTTTTGGACTGTCAGTCCCCAGACATTAATTCCTCTTTTTTCATATTCCTTAATAAATCTGATATAGTAATCGGCCCAGGTCTGGTAGAAAGCATTTTCCAGCCTTCCGCCTTTCAGCATGTTTTTGTTGGATTTCATCCAGGCCGGCGGGCTCCAGGGTGAAAAATAAAAGGTAAAATCTTTTCCGATGGACTTCTGTGCTTCCTTGATCATCGGGATTTTGTATTGCTCATCGTGAGCCACATTGAAAGATTTCAACGATTTATCGTTTTCTTCAACATAGGTATAAGAATCGCTTGAGAAGTCACAGGAATTCATATTGGTACGGACCACGGTGTATCCAAGACCATTTTTCCCGTAATAGGCTTCAATAATTTCTTTCTGCTTGTTTTTAGGAAGCTTGTAAAAAGTCTCTGCAGAAGCATCGGTAATCGCGCCTCCGATGCCTATCAGTTTCTGATATTTGAAATCCGGGTCCACAAAGATGCAGGCATCCGTTTCTTTCGGCTGGTCCATTCTTTCGAATTTCACCATTCCCTTATCTGCCATTTTTTCATTGGCTTGGGAATTGGTTACAATTACTTTTCCGGTTTTTCCGGCATTTTTCTTCCAATATTCCTGTGCCTGCACATTGGATACTATTCCAATGACAAAGCAGCTTACAACTAATCTCTTCATTATATCATTTCTAATTTTTTATTATTTAACCATCCTGATGAGGATGATCTATTCCTTGTTTTATTATTTATTCTGATACACCCTTACATAATCGATTTCAAATTTTTGCGGAAAGATGGTGTCGTCGATCCCTTCCTTTCCGCCCCAAAAGCCGCCGATGGCCAGATTTAAAATGATGAAATAAGGCTTATCGAAAGGCCATGCCTCATCAGATTTTTCTTTATTTTCATAAGTAAAAAACTTTTGGTTATCGATATAAACCTCTATTTTTTCCGGCGACCAGTCTGCTTTATACACATGAAACTTATCGCTTGCATCTTTTACAAAAAGGGTATCGGTTTTCTGCGTATGCAGCACATGGTTGTATTTTTTAGTATGCACCGAGGCATGAATATAACCCTGATGATAGCCCACATGTTCCATAATATCCAGCTCGCCGTCATCCGGCCATTTTTTCATGTCTTCGCTCATCATCCAAATGGCAGGCCAGGTTCCGCGTCCTTTCGGAAGTTTTGCCCTCACCTCCACCGTTCCGTACTGAAAAGAGAATTTTCCTTTGGTTAACAAACGGGCGGAAGTATATTTTTTATCATCCCGGTTTTCTCTTCTTGCTTCAATAATCAGCTTTCCATTTTCTACCCGGGCATTTTCCAGACGGTCTTTGGTGTAAAACTGGGCTTCTTCGTTTCCAAAACCACTGCCTCCGGTATCATAATTCCATTTGGCTGCATCGGGCAATCCTTTTTTATCAAATTCATCGCTCCAGATCAGCTTCCTGCCTGAATCCGGCTTGTTTGAAGCACAGCCTGCAACGGAAAAAAGAAGCATTCCGCCAATGATTGAATGAATGACAGGTTGAAGTTTCATAACTTAATTCAAGGTTTAAAATTCAAAGCGTACGATTGAGGCTTCTACCGCCAAAAGCGGGTTTTATCCCGCTTCAGAAGTAAATGATTACTTTATTTTGACCAATTGATCCTTTTTATCTGAACATTCTGAGAGTCGGTTCCGACCATAATGTCGAATTCACCGCCTTCCCAGTCGTAATTCAGCTGGTCGTCGTAGAATTTAAGGTTTTCCGTAGTTATTGTAAAACCGATGGTTTTGGTTTCCCCTTTTTTAATGAAAACCTTTTCAAAGCCTTTCAGCTCTTTTACCGGTCTTACCACTTTTCCAAAAAGATCCCTGATATACAGCTGCACAACCTCTTCCCCATCGTAATTTCCGCTATTGGTAACATTCACACTGATTTTCAGCGCCTGGTTTCCTTTAAGCTCGGTTGAATTCAATTTCATGTCCGAATAAGTAAACCGGGTGTAGCTTAAACCGTACCCAAACGGGAATTTAGGATCGTTATCGAGATCGATATAGGCCGAAACATAATTTCTGTCGGTATTGTTTTTCGCCGGTCTTCCGGTATTGTAGTGGTTATAGTACACCGGAATCTGGCCTTCCGTTCTCGGGAATGTCATCGGCAGTTTTCCGCCCGGATTTACCGTTCCGAAAAGAACATCGGCAATGGAATTCCCGGCTTCCGTTCCGAGCCACCAGCTGTATATAATCGCCGGGATATGATCTGCTGCCCAGTCAAAAACCAATGGCCTTCCGGCGTTGATCATCAGGACAACCGGTTTTCCGGTTTTGGCAATTTCTTTCAAAAGCTCTTCCTGAACCCCTGAAAAATGAAGATTGCTCCGGCTTTTGGCTTCACCGCTCATGGCATGGCCTTCACCTAAAGTCATGATCACAACGTCTGCTTTTTTAGCTGTTTCTACTGCTTCAGCAAACATCGATTTGTCCTGATCATCAACGTTTGCGCCTTTTGCGTATAATAATGTTGAGTTTTTATCTAATTGATTTTTAATTCCGTCAAACTGAGTAATAATTCTTTGGTTATCATCTTTAAAAGCAACCGACCAGAAACCATGATTGGCAGATGTCTCCTTTCCGAAAGGGCCGATAAGGGCTACCGTTTTTATAGCTCGTGAAAGTGGCAACAGATTGTTTTGGTTTTTAAGCAAAACCATACTTTTCGAACCAAATTCCCTTCCGAATTTTCTGTTCTCCTGATTGTCGGTCTGTTCCTGCTGCCTTTTTTCGCTGCTGAACCGGTAAGGATCATCGAATAATCCCATTTCAAATTTTTTAACTAAAATTCTTCTTGCGGCATCATCAATCAACGTGGGATTAACCTTTCCTTCTTTAACCAATTTTGGAAGTTCAGTCATGTAAGCACGGCTTTCCATATCCATATCGCTTCCGGCAAGAATGGCTTTTTCGGCTGCTTCCTTATTGTCTTTGGCATAACCGTGGGGAACCATCTCGCCTATGCTTCCCCAATCCGAAACCACAAAACCCCGGTAATTCCATTTGCCTTTTAATAAATCTCTCAAAATATACCGGTTGGCCGTTGCCGGAATTCCGTTGATATCGTTAAAAGAATTCATAAAAGTAGCAACGCCTGCTTCAGCCGCTGCTTTGAACGGAGGAAGATAGGTTTCGTTCAATTGTCTTAAGCTCATGTCCACCGAATTGTAATCTCTTCCGCCAACGGCTGCCCCATATGCTGCAAAATGCTTTGCACAGGCCATGATGGCATCGAGATTTCCAAGACCTTTTCCCTGGAATCCTCTGATCCTTGCCAGACCAATCTGAGTTCCCAGATAGGTATCTTCGCCCGAACCTTCCATCACCCTTCCCCATCTCGGATCCCTTGCGATGTCGACCATCGGTGCAAAAGTCCAGTGGATCCCGTAAGCAGAAGCTTCCGTAGCCGCGATCCTTTCTGATTTTTCTATTAATTTCAGGTCCCAGCTCGCTGCCTGTCCCAGGTTCACCGGAAAAGTAGTCCTGTAGCCATGAATCACGTCCTGACCGAACAGCAAAGGAATTTTAAGTCTCGACCGCAAGGCCAATTCCTGGAATTTTCTGGTTTCCGCTGCTCCCGATACGTTGAGCATGGAACCCACCTTGCCCTGCTTTATTTCATTTAAAACATTTGCAGAATTGGAATTCTGAGGACCGGTAGCGTATTCAAAACCACTGTACTGAACAAGCTGGCCGACTTTTTCCTCCAGCGTCATTTTCGACAATAGGTCAGAAACTTTCTGATCAATTGTTTTTTGTCCGAGCGCCTGGAATCCGAATGCTGTACATGCTAATACGAAATATATCTTTCTCATTTAAATTGGTTTATCTATCCTTTTCTTTTATCTCAAACGAGATGTCTGCAAAGGTTTTCTGTAATTAATCCTGCTAAATTGCCTGTGCGTTCTAGTCAGTAAGAAATACAAAGTTCTCTTAAAAATATAATTAGTAACTATTTATTTTAAAATACATAAGTTACTGTTGAAATGCCCGGAATGGTTACGGACGCTGTTTTCTGATTATATTTAATGTTAAATGCTTTATCCGCAGAATTGCTGTTCTGAACAATAAGGACTGTTTTCCCGGCCGGGGTTTTGAAAGCTACCGTCGACAGGTTATCGCCCTGGGTTGAAGCAATTCGCTGAGAATTTACCGGAACAAATTTGGAGGCATGGGCAATGATGTAATATGCCACATTTTTATCGTAGCTGCCGCCACTGATGGTAATGGCTCCTTTGCACTGTGTACATCCTCCCGGTGTATGAGGGCCGAACGAGGCATCATTGGCCACATTCCATTCCAATGCCGTTTTACTCCAGTTTCTCATAGAACCAATAATAATGTTTTTTACGTGCCAATCCAAATCTCCTGAAAAACTTCCTGTGGAACTTGTCCATTGCTCGGTAAAATAAACATTTTTATTCGGAAATAAATTGTGTACTGTCCCCAATGCCGAAATGTCGCCTGCGTATAAATGGAAAGCCGAGCCATCCACGTAAGGATTGGCTGCCGTATCATTTAAAACTGCCAAAGGATATGCCGGATTATCGCAATTGTGATCGTAAGCAATAATTTTCGTATTAATATTTGCCGCCTGGAAGGCAGGACCTAGATTTGCTTTGATAAAAGTGGCCTGATCGCCTGCGGTCATATACATGCTCGGATTGTTTCCGGGATGCAGGGGTTCGTTCTGAGGCGTAATGGCATCAATCTTAATTCCCTGAGCCTGCATGGCCTGGATGTATTTTACAAAATACTGGGCATAGACGCTGTAATATTCAGGTTTCAGGCTTCCGCCCATGGTATTTCCGTTGTCTTTCATCCAGACCGGCGGTGACCATGGGGTTGCCAGGATTTTAATATTCGGATTGATCAATAGAATATCTTTCAGCATCTGGATGACCGCCTGATCTTTGGTCAGGCTGAATTGCGCCAGTGTTGGATCGCTTTGTCCTGACGGCATGTCGTCATAAGAAAAGACTTCGCTGTTCAGATCCGAAGCACCGATGCTGATCCTTAAGTAACTGATGCCGATTCCCGAGCTGCCGAAAAGGTCATTCAGCAATTCCTGTTTTTTGGCCGCACTCAGCTGGTTGATGACCTGCACGCTGCCTCCCGTAAGGGTATACCCGAAACCGTCCACGGTCTGAAAAACCTGTGCCGGATCGATCTCAATCGTAGTTCCCGAACCTGAAGTTCCGGAAAAATACGCATTACTCTGCTGTTGTAGTTTCACCGACTGGTCTCCTTTCGTCAGCCACATCTGTACAGGATCACCGGTTGTGTTTCCCCCGGTTCCACTCCCCGAATTGTCGCCGTTACTGGCCAGATCCGAAGACGTACTGCTGCAGCTTAAAAAAGAAAGAAGTGCTACACCGCAGAGTGCAGCACTTCTAAGTACGAAACTATATGAATGTTGTGATTTCATATCAAA
>JAKOOG010000051.1 GCA_022701545.1 Weeksellaceae bacterium
TTAAACTATAGATAGTCAGACCATCAAAGTTCTGCCTGATCTGGCTGCGAATTTTTAAAAGTAACCCAGGTATTTGTTTAAAAGGTAAAAACAATATTTCGTTGTGTTTCCTGGATTTTATTTAAAAGAGTAAGTTTGATGATGACCGGAATAGCTTCCAGCCTCCCCCTTTCAAACATTAACCGATTCCTGATATTTATAAATCCGTAACGCAGCCTTGTGAAGCGTCCGCTACCGATTTTGCATATTTATAAAGGATTCCCTTTTTCACTTTATAGTCCGGCTGCTGAAATTCCGCTTTTCTTGCGGCAATTTCCCCGTCCGACAGTAAGGCATTGATGGTATTTTTTTCGGCATCCAGTTCGATAACGTCACCATCCTTGATCAGTCCGATCAGTCCGCCGCAAAACGCCTCGGGGGTAATGTGGCCGACGACGAAACCGTGGGTTCCTCCCGAGAACCGGCCGTCTGTAATCAGGGCTACGTTTTTTCCCAAACCGGTGCCCATCAGCGCGGAGGTAGGCTTCAGCATTTCCGGCATCCCGGGTGCACCTTTAGGACCTTCGTTTTTAATGACCACTACATTTCCTTCCCTGATTTTCCCGTCTTCGATGCCTTTGATGAATTCTTTTTCCCCGTCAAACACAATCGCTGTTCCCCGGAAGTAACTACCTTCTTTCCCCGTAATTTTTGCCACCGATCCTTTTTCGGCAAGGTTTCCGTACATGATCCGGATATGTCCGGTTTCCTTGATCGGATTTTTAATATCCCGGATGATGTTCTGTTCCCTGTCGATGATGGAGGTTACGTGTTCCAGGTTTTCCGCGATTGTTTTTCCCGTTACCGTAAGACAGCCGCCGTGAAGAATGCCAAGATCCAGCAGGTATTTCATGACTGCCGGAACGCCGCCTACCTTGTGCAGGTCCTCCATCAGGTATTTTCCGCTGGGCTTCAGGTCTGCCAGGAACGGTGTTTCGTCACTGATCCGCTGAAAATCGTCCAGGGTAAGATCATACCCGATGGCTTTGGCAATCGCGATGAAATGGAGCACGGCATTGGTGCTCCCGCCTAAAATCATGATCAGGCGAAGGGCATTTTCAAAAGCCTTCGGGGTCATAATATCCGACGGTTTGATGTCTTTTTCCAGAAGGATTTTTACATAATGCCCTGCGAAACGGCATTCTTCTTTTTTCTCCCGGCTCAGGGCAGGATATGATGAAGAATACGGCAGGCTCATTCCCAATGCTTCAATGGCAGAAGCCATGGTATTGGCCGTATACATTCCTCCGCAGGCGCCGGCGCTCGGACAGGAATTCCGGATAATCCCCTGGAAATCCTCTTCGGAGATCCTGCCGGCTATTTTATTACCCAACGCTTCAAAAGCGGAAACGATGTTCAGATCCTCCCCTTTGTAGTGGCCCGGGGCAATGCTGCCGCCATAGACCATGATGGAAGGACGGTCCAGCCTGGCCATGGCAATCAGGGAACCCGGCATATTCTTGTCGCAGCCCGGCACCGTGATCAGTCCGTCATAATATTGTCCTGCACAAACAGTTTCGATGGAATCGGCGATGATGTCGCGGCTTACGAGCGAATACCGCATCCCGTCGGTACCGTTGGTCATTCCGTCGCTGATCCCGATGGTATGGAACATCAGGCCCACAAGATCCTGATCTTTAACACCCGCTTTTACCATTTCGGCAAGCCCGTTGAGGTGCATATTGCAGGTATTGCCATCGTAGCCCATACTGGCAATGCCGATCTGTGCTTTGTCAAAATCTTCCTTCTGAAAGCCGATTCCGTAGAACATGGCCTGGGTGGCCGGCTGCGTCGGGTCTTTCGTCAGGGTCTTTGAATATTTATTCAGTTCCGTATTACACATATTGCAGCCGGGTTTTCAGGTAAGCATAATCTTCTTCGAGCACCAGATGGCGGTAGGCCTGCTGTACTTTGGACGAAAGGCTGTTTTCCCAATCCAGCCTGAAGGGAACATGGTCGAGAGAGTCCAGGGCTACGACCTCGGCTGCGGTTCCGCAGAAAAATCCGGCATCTGCCCCCTGCATTTCTTCCGGGGTAAAGAATTTTTCCTCTGTGGGAATTCCCAGCTCCCGGCAGATCTGCAGGACAGTAGCCCGGGTGATGCCCGGAAGGATGTTTCCTTTGGCCGGCGTGAAAAGCGTACCGTCTTTTTCAAAGAAAACATTGGCGCCGGAGCTTTCCGCCACATTTCCGTTTTCGTCCAGGACCAGGGCTTCGTCGAAGCCTTTGTCTTTGGCTTCCTGGCAGGCCAGAATGGAATTTACATAATGGCCGCTTACTTTGGCTTCCACTTTAAATGCTTTGGGATTCGGGCGCTGGAACGAGGACGTCATGATCCTCATTTTGTTGGCAAGATAGCCGTTGTCCCAGTTCCAGACTTCGATGACGAGGTAGCTTTTCCGGCCTTTGGAGAGCGCCATATTCGGTGAGCAGATGACGATAGGACGGATGTACGCATTTTCCAGCTTGTTCATTTCCAAAAGCTTATACGTTGCCTGTACCATCTCTTCCGTAGCATAGCTGAAAGGCATCATCATGGCTTCCGCCGATTTCCTGAGCCGGTCATAATGTTCTTCTGCCTTAAAGATCCTGGCCCCATTTGCGGTTTTATAAGATTTAATCCCTTCGAACACCGCATAGCCGTAATGTAAGGACTGTCCGTATAAATCGGTTTTTGCGTCTTTTGCTTTTACATACTCTCCATCGAAAAAGAGAACACTGTCATCATTGTAATACATCGGTATTTTTTTTATATTATTTTTTCAGCTTCAGGAATAAAAAAAACCATTCCCGTGATGAGAATGGTTGGTGTTATCTGGTTTCAGCAAATTATCACGAGCCACTACTCATCACCGGCAGTCCGATAATGATAATAATGACAATAATGATAATCGCGTTGTTCATTGTTTATACTTAATG
>JAKOOG010000064.1 GCA_022701545.1 Weeksellaceae bacterium
GCATCAAAAGACTGCTTCGTGAATGCTACCGCCTGAATAAGGATCTTTTCAAAGAAGCTTTCGGAGAGAAAACGGTAGCGATGCTTTTTTGGGTTTCGCCGGAACTGCCCGAAAAATTCCAGGATGTGGAAACCCAGTTTATTAAACTCTGCCATGCTCAGAAGAAGCCCTGACCTCATCCTATGGAAATAATCATTCGAATATTAATGAGTATAATAAAAATTTACAGGAGCCAAAACTACGCTGGAAAAACTAATTTTGAAAAAATCTCAATAATAAAAGCCAATTTAACCCGTAGTTTAATAGAACTTAGGTAACCGGCCGGAGGATAAATGCCTGAGGTTTTTTCCCAGCAACCAACATCACTGTTAACCATCTTGAATATTAAATAATATTGTTTATTAACGAATTCACGTTAATTTAATGTCTCGAGATAATTTACAATTTCAGGATAAAACTGTGATATGCTGCTGTATTTATTTTTCTGTTGGGTATAATTATTGAAAAACAAATTTAATTCCTTAAAATATTTAAAGTGTTTTGACTGATTTTCAACCTCTTTCAATTCGGCTTCAGGACCATATTTCTCGCCCAGTATCTTGGATACACAGATTCTTACAAGCAATTCATCAGCCTCATTCTCCCAATCTGTTTCTTTTAGCTTTTCACCTTTCGATGTTACTAAAAAAACATTTCTTTTTTTAGCTAATCTTTCCCTGTATAAAGGGAGGAAATCACTTACATAAAGATGTGATATTTCATGGATCATTACATTTGGCAGGGGTATAAATTTAATTTCTGTATGATTGGTCTGAATAATATTCTCATCTTTAAGATATGCCAGCTTAAAAAGCTTCTTACCTTTGAAACTTTTGTCATCAATTATTATTGCATTACTTCCCAGATTGTTCAGAATATCTACAAAAATAATCACTTCTCCCTGTGACGGCTTGTTAAAAAAATGATCAACATCATGCAAAATGCCGCTTTCTTTAACTTTACCATAAGCGAATTTTGTCACGTTTGAATATTCTGCCTTATGAGCCTTTATGAAATTCTCAACCCCACAGTCTTTATAAAAATCATTAAATTTTTCCAAAAATATTTTGATGTCACAACTTCGCAATTGACTACCGGTATAGGGAATCTTTAATCTGAAAGGATATTTGTCTGAGAGGTAAAGGCCTATACTTGATAGGTCATAACCATCCCAGGTATCAAGGTTTCTATACCAGTTTAATGAACTGTGCTGCTTATACTTTTTGAAATAATGATCAAATTGACTGTAGTATATTGACGGTGTTGGTTTCTTATCTAATGTATCCCTTGTTGCCAGAGTATAAAAAATACTGATCGCTTCAATTCTGGGATCTATCTTTACGCTAACCTTTTTTTGTCCAAATGAAAATACATGAATTATTAAAAATAGAGGTAAGAGTTTTTTCATTGCCGTTTATATTATAAGTTTTGATCCGGAAAATATTCCACGTATCGCTCTGCAAATTTTCACAAGAATCAATATTACATATTGTTACCCGTTGTATTCTATAAAAAGACATCTCAGACCTTTCATCTATTACATTTTATATAATTTTTATTCTCTATTGAACTGCGATCTCCCATTTCAAGTGATAAAAATAGCTTTTTTCACATGAAGGAAAGTCCGAAGAAAATCTCAAAGGCCTATTATAAATGTTAATTGTACTTTATACTATCTTTAAAATTACATCCTTATTTTGAGATAATATTAATGCAATATACTTACATAATAAATCTCCGTTTTTAATCATAACGCTGAAATCGGCAGTCATTTTATCATTCCGGCAGGGGCCTAACCCATTGAAAATAAAGCCCTTTAGACTCCTTAGAAAGAACAAATAGTTGAAAACTAAATGATTACTGATTGTTGACATTCATTAAAATATGATATCTGTGAAAAACTTTTTAGCATCCGGCTAATATTTAATACTTTTAGGTATCTTTAGGAAAACCAATAAATTTGAAAACGAAGATGTTAGATCATGTTCCCTATTTTTCTTATCTCCTGAGTGCATTTATCGGCATCGGGCTGGCTGCGGCCACCGGCTTCAGGGTATTTCTCCCGATGTTTGCCGTAAGCCTGGCCTCTTATCTTCATTGGATTCCCATGAATGAAAGCTTTGATTGGCTTGCAGGGCTTCCGGCACTCATTACGACCGGCATTGCTACCATCGTCGAAATTTTGGCTTATTACATCCCTTTTGTCGATCATCTGCTGGATACGGTTTCCATACCGATGGCTACGGTTGCAGGATCGGTCTTATTTGCCAGCCAGTTTACGGAGCTGGGAACTTTTCCGCAGTGGGCTTTGGGCTTAATTGCCGGGGGCGGAACGGCAGCGACGATAAGTTCGGGATTTGCGGGCCTACGGGCTGCTTCAACGGCTACAACCGGCGGGTTGGGCAATTCGGTCGTAGGAACTACCGAAACTGCCGGAGCAGGCCTTATGGCCTTTCTTGCAATGGCAGCTCCAGTTATTGCCGCGGTTTGCGCCCTTCTCCTGATCGTCGGCGTTGTCTTCTTCGGAAGAAAACTCTGGCAGAGATTCAGGAAGAATAAAAACCTGACCCGACAAATATAAAAAACGGCGGAAAAATTTCCGCCGCTTCTATTTTATTCTTATCGTATTATTCCTACGGAACTTACAATCGGGAAAAACAGGACTGCCAGACAGGGCAGGAGAACTGCTTTATTTTTATACAGAATCGATACTTCACAACTATATAGGAAAACCAAGGCATAAACCAGCGAAGATGATATGAAAGGCCGTGATCGACAATACATCCGTTTCGGTTATCCTTTGGTTTTGAAGTCTTTGATTTCCTGAATCTTTCCTTCGTAATATTTTTTCTTTTCAGGAGTTTTTTTGATCAGGATTTCAAATGCTTTAATTGCTTTTGTGTACAGTTTCTGCTCAAAATAAAGATTTGCCAGCGTTTCGGTCATCAGATGCGAAATATCATCGCCTTTTTCCCTGACTACAAAGCTGCTTTCATCCTTCAGCTGGCTGATCCTCGGATTGTTTTCGATAAATGCTTCAATTACCTTATTCTTATCCTCGGTTTTCTCTTTTCCCACCTCTTCCGTCCGGTCGATCTTCAGCCAGCTCTGCCAGGTGTTGATGAACCCGGGAACATTGCTGTCGAAAGGATTTGCCTTAGGTGTTTCAGAAACGTTTTCCACAGGCAGCCCCGCTGATTTTTCTTCAGTTGCCGGAGCACTTTTTTCCCGGGAATCCTTTTTTCCGGACTGCGGGATTGTCCAGCCGGATCCGAAGAAAGACACATTCATGACACGTTCTTCCTCCTCAGTCTTTTCCGGGATCACTGCATCATTTTCTTCAACGGGCTGCTCTGTTATTTCCGGATCATCTTCAGATGCCTCAACTCCTGAACCTAAGTGTTCTTCAGCTGCAGCTGCAGTTTCATCATCCTTAGGAATTTCATTCTGAGTTTCTTCTATGGCGGTTTCCTCCTGTGGCAATTCCGATACGGGTTGCGGAGTTTCCGCGGTTTTATTCAATAGGGAATCAGGGATATTTGAATCGAAAGACATCGGTTTCCATGATCTCGTTTCCGCCTGTTCTTCTGCCTGATTTTCTATCGGTTCAGAGGTTTCAACTTCTGCTTCCGGTTCCTCTTTCTTTTCTGTGGCTTCCAGCTCAGCAGGTTTTACTTCAAATTGCTGGGTTTCCGCAAAGCTGATATCATGATCATGCCCCGTATTTTCAGGTTCTTCTTCTTTCTTACTTTTTTCGGACGCCGCTTTTTCTTTCATTTTCCTCTCAACTTCCTCGATGAGACGGCGCATTTCATCTTCATGCTTGCTCAGATTCTGCTGAGGCATTTTGCTTATGGTTTCCTCTTCATTGGCCTGAATTTTCACTTCCGGCAGGAACGATTCCGTTCCGTGGAAACTTAATTCCGATTCATCCTGAACGGCATCTTCCACTTTTGCAGATGAAATTTCATCTTCATCAATAATTTTCTCAGGTGTAAATTCTGCAGTTTCCGGTACCGTATCAGGATCTGAATTTTGAGGCTCATCAGCAGTAATATGTATTTCCGGCATAAAAGCTTCCGTTTCGTGGAAACTAAGTTCTGATTCATCCAGAATTTCTTCCTTAGCAGATTCAGTACTGATATTTTCTTCTCCAATAATGGTTTCCGGCGTATATTCTTCTGTTTCTTCAGGCTGAGCTATTTCCTGGCTTCCAGATTCAGAAGCAACCGTATCCGGATTTTCTGTTTCCTTTTCAGGAGTACCGTTCTGAACATCAGGTTTGAATTCTTCTTTCTTATGCAGAACCGTTACAGATTCATCTAAGCTGCTTATCTCTTCTGATTCAGCATTGATTTCCTCTTCCTCATCAGCCGTTGCAGGTACAGATGCTTCTGTTTCTCCGGCAGCTTTCACTTCAGAAATTTCAGGAGACTGATCTTCTGCCTGATGATTTTGTTCTGAAAGAGCCGAAGGTTTCTCTTTTTTCTCAATTTTCTGGGTAACGATCGAGCCGGATTCCAGGGTAGACGCCAGATCGATGGTTTCTACCGTATCGTCATCAAGAAAGTTTTCTTCGCCTTCAAAAAGAATCCTGTTGCGCGCTCCGTTTACATAAAGGTGCTTGATTTCTTCCCTCGGCGGAGGAAGAATACGGCCGCCTGCATCCTGTTGCTTTCCAACAGGCTCTACCGGAGATTCTTCCTTCATTTCAGGTTCAGCATCTGCAGGTGCGTCTTCCCTTTTGATCGGAAAACCGGTCGCTTTGGTCTGATACAAAACTTTTAAAGGATTTTCAGCAGGAAGGGGCTTTTCCGTGTCCTGTTTTCTTTCAGGTTTCGGCTGCTGTTGGATTTTACCGTTAATGAGATGGTAAAGAATTTTTTTATCCGTTGTATAAGCTGCTGTGGTAGAAAGTACCCGTTGGTAATTTTCCTTATCGTACAGATGTACCCCATACAAATATAACGCTCTGATATTCTGAACATAGGGAAAAGAATTAATCTCTTCTTTCAGAAGGCTTAGATCTTCTGACTGAATATTTTTTGGGGCCTTTAATAATTCTAAAACTCTATGATTCATCTTACCAATTCGCTACAATATCGTTAAATATCTTATTTATAATTCTGTCCGTCGCAATTTTCACCTGAGAAGATTCGATCTCAGACTGCGAAAGATTACTGTTGAAAACAGCCTCATCGCTGTACGTTCTGTCAAAACTGAAATCCGGGTGAAGCTTGTTTTCGTAATGGACTTTCACCGTGATCGTCAGCTTATTCTGGGATTCCTGCACCACCCCGCCGGTATTCTGATTGGTCACGGTATTGGAACCGATGGTTGTCGGGGTAATTGAATAGTCCGTAATTTCACCCTCCACCAGAATATCAGGATTTTCTTTGGTCCCCTTCAATGTAGTACGCTGAAGGAAACGGTTCTGGATATCCGTGGAAAACTGCTGCGACAGCGTTGGGTTCACCAACGGCGCATTGTTCGGGAATTCATTGATCTGGATGGTTTTTTCATCCGTAAGGGATGAACCCGTAAAGCTGTAACAGGAGTTCAGAACTCCCAGACACAATAATAGCAGCCAGAATTTCGGCTGTCTGATTTTGATCTTTTTAATTTTAAAATTCATTTTTAATTCCAATTTCCTGAATTTCGTCATAGGTAACCTGCTTCATGGCATCTTCGTAAGCAAAATAATGGCATACATACATTAATGGCATGGTAAAAATAAGTCCGATAAAACAGGCTATAATTCCCAATTGCGCCAAAACACTTACAACCAGTGAATATAAAAAAATGGTCAGCAGATTGCCTTTCGTCATGGTAAGGGACATTTTCCATGCCGTTTTAATCTCTGTAATTCCTCCCAGAGAAATCAGAGCCGGCATATAAAACCCTTTTAAGCAAACGATTATGATGGCTATATAAACGACAAACATGTAAATCATAAAAACGAAAGGAAGCCCTGCTGAAGGATCTCTGTCTGCCATTGAAGGCATCATGACAATCATCGGGATGTAAATAAGCATAATCCCGCCGATTAAAATCAGCTGCAAAATAAAATAAGGCATGAAATTGTCGAAATTGAAAATATCGCCTGCGCTTACCTGCTTTCCTGCCCTTAAATCCCGGCAGTATCTATAAAAATTACCAACAGCCAGCAGTCCGCAGAACGGGATGATGCACATCAGCATACAAAGCAAAAAAGCACCCAGGACATTTCCGAAATTATTTTTCATGAAGTCGAACCCGTTGCTGATGTATTCGCCCAGTTTGAAATCGATCCGTTTTGCGTTAATTTTCACCATAATTTAATTTTTAGTTTATTCTTCTAAGTTATATTGTTTTATTTTTCGGTACAGGGTTCTCTGTGAAATCCCCAGTTCGTCTGCCGCTTTGTTCCTTCTTCCTTTATGTTTTTCCAGCGCTTTGATGATCAGGTCTTTTTCATTATTCTGAAGCGACAGGGATTCCGGCCTGTTTTCCTCGATCTCAATATCTTCAATGTCTTCATAGCTGTTCTCCGGCTCCGACATAATCGTCGGGTTCTGAATGACAGGGTTGGCATTGTTGTTATTTTCAAAATACAGCAATGAATTAGGCGCTACATTCTGCTGCTGGGTTTCAGGCGTATAGATCCTGTTGATTAAATTTTTCTCCTGGCTGCTCAGATCCGAAGTTCCCCGGTTCTTTATGAGTTCCGAAGTTAAGGATTTTAAATCATTAATATCGTTTCTCATATCAAACAGAATTTTATACATAATTTCCCTTTCACTGCCGAAATCAGTCTGCTTATGATTGTTCGGCGTATTTACGACCATCGGAAGATGGGATTCCATCGGAATATATTCGGCCAGCTTTTCAACCGTTACATTCCGGTCCCTTTCCACAACCGTCATCTGCTCAACCAGGTTTCTCAACTGCCGGATATTTCCCGGGAAGGTATAGTTTTCCACATAATGAACTGCGCTCGGCTCCAGCTGCAGCTCCGGCATCCTGTATTTTTCTGCAAAATCGATAGCAAATTTCCTGAACAGCAAATGGACATCACCCTTTCTTTCGCGTAAAGGCGGCATATCGATCTGTACCGTATTCAGACGGTAGAAGAGATCCTCACGGAATCTTCCGTCGTGGATGGCCTTCATCATATTAACGTTGGTTGCAGCGACAATTCTTACATTTGTTTTCTGCACCTGTGAAGAACCCACTTTCATAAATTCACCGCTTTCCAGTACACGCAGCAAACGGACCTGGGTCTGTAAAGGCAGTTCTCCCACCTCATCCAGGAAAATCGTTCCGCCGTCAGCCACTTCGAAATATCCTTTCCGGGTTGCCGTGGCTCCGGTAAAAGCTCCTTTTTCGTGTCCGAACAATTCGGAGTCGATGGTTCCTTCCGGAATGGCACCGCAGTTCACGACGATGTAAGGCTGATGTTTTCTTTTGGATTCGGAATGGATGATTTTCGGGATAAATTCTTTCCCAACACCGCTTTCCCCGATTACGAGGACCGAAATATCAGTAGGGGCTACCTGGATGGCTTTTTCCAAAGCGCGGTTTAAAGCCGGAAAGTTTCCGATGATTCCGAAACGGTTTTTTATATTTTGTAAGTCGTTGCTCATAAGTAAATTTTTAGATTATTTTTCGCAGTTTCCTGCAGTCCGATTAATTTTTTGAATGATTTTCTCTTAATAATTAACCTATGGAACTTAAATAATCTTTATTTCTGACTTTTGAAACTTTTTTTTTGAAATATAAAATTTCAGCGAAGAAATTTTCCCTGCCGTGCTTTTCAAAGTTTTTCAGGAGCTGATCGTGCTTTTCCTTTTCGGAAAAATTTGTTCCTGTATTATAGTGATGAAAATTGTTCTTTTGTTTATTTGAGAACATTTTACCGATAAGATCAATCGCATTCTGCTTTTGATGCATCGTTATCTTCTGTACAGGGTTTTCCTTGGCACAGGTTTCCTGCAAATTTTCACCACCCTGATTTAAAATCCGGTTATAAAGCTCATATAATTGTTTGCAATCTTCACTTTCAACCGTTCCGTTGGAGATTTGAGCGGATATATTGCTGCAGATTATGACCAACAATACACTTAGGCAATACTTATGAAATTTTTCCATTGTCTGAGTTTAAAATGTTAATAAAATCCTGTTTGCTTGGCAATATGGTAAAATATTTACTTGCAAAAATCTGTTCGTTATCTTCCGGTAAAGTATATTTTACCAAAGCTTCGCTCTTATCCTGACAAAGAATAATCCCTATGGTTTTATTTTCATCTTCAAGGCGCTTTTCTCGGTCATAATAGTTCACATACATCTGCATTTGCCCGATATCCTGATGTTTCAGCTCCCCGATTTTTAAATCAATCAAGACAAAACATCTCAAAATTCTGTTATAAAAAACCAAATCTATACGGAATTGCTTTTCATCAAAGGTTATTCTGTCCTGTCTTGCAACAAATGTAAATCCGGTTCCTAATTCTAAAAGAAAATGTTCCAATTTACCAATCAGCTCAGATTCCAATTCGTTTTCAGAATAATGAGGTTTTTCAGATAAGCCTAAAAACTCCAAAACGTAAGGATCTTTGATAAGATCTTTGGGTTTTTCTATAATTTGTCCTTTTTCAGAAAGCTGAAGAATTTCTTCTTTATTTTTACTTAAAGACAGTCTTGTATATAAAGCTGAATCGTACTGTCTTTGCAATTCTCTTAAGCTCCAGTTATTTTTATAACTTTCAATTTCGTAAAATTTTCTTTCATTGGAGTCTTTTATTCTCATTAATTTTAAATAGTGAGACCAGGAAAGATTGAAATTCAGAATTGATGTTTGTTGAATTGTATGGTTTATACTTTCAGATTTAACAGACAGTGGCTTTGAAACTGTATTTGAAGAATTCGTCAACAGTGTTGACGAAATCTGTTCAGAATAAGTTTTATAGAAAAATCGCATTCTATCAAGGTTTTCTACTGAGAAACCTTTTCCGAATCTATCTGTTAAATGTAAAGATAAATCCTTTAGAACAGTTTTACCGTATTCTGCACGGCTTTCGCCCTTTTGCTCATCTTCTATAATCATTCTTCCTATTTCATAATAGGTTAGAACAATGGTCTGATTTACAGCTACAGCAGCTTTTTTTCTTGCATTATCGATTAATGAAGAAATATTCTGTAAAAGTTGTGTATTGTGTAAATCTTTCATTTTGAAAGAGTATTCTAAAATTTTATATTAAATGTTATTTAATATTGAGTTGCACGCAGCCCGACTTGAGTGGAGCTCTTTTTATTTTCAATAAAAATAAAAAAGCGGGAACGGAAGGCATACATGAGATAAAAGCGAAGGCTTTAATCGATAGCTACGAACGAAGTTCTAAGCTGCCCAATAAATTACTTCACGGTTTCCCCTAAAAGTGTGCCCTGTGTATTATCGAAAACGAAAACGTCCACTAGGTCACCAATCTGCTGACCTTCCAGCTTATCGAAAACGCAAACGGCATTCTGGGAGTTTCTTCCTTTCCATTGTTTCTCGTTCTTTTTAGAAGTGCCTTCGATCAGGACCTGATGAACTCTTCCGACATAGGACTGCATTCTTTTTCTGGACAGTTCCCCCTGCAGGGCAATCACTTCCGCCAGACGTCTCTGTTTTACATCAGCCGGAATATTATCTTCCATTTTCTTGTGAGCCGGCGTTCCCGGTCTTTCCGAGTAGGCAAACATATAGCCGTAGTCGTATTCCACTTCCCTCATCAGGCTTAACGTATCCTGGTGATCCTCTTCCGTTTCGCTACAAAAGCCTACGATCATATCCTGAGAAAATGCCACTTCAGGGACAATTTCCTTAGCTTTTTTAATTAAATCCAGGTATTCTTCACGGGTGTGCTGCCTGTTCATAGCCAGAAGCATGTTGTTGCTTCCGCTCTGCACCGGCAAATGAACATATTTACAGATGTTGTCATGCTTCGCCATCATCCTGAATACGTCCAGGCTCATGTCCTGCGGGTTGGAGGTGGAAAAACGGATTCTCATTTCCGGAACCGCTTTCGCTACGAGATCAAGCAATTGGGCAAAATTAACAGCCGTTGCCTGCTGCATCTCGGAAGCTTTGGCAAAATCTTTTTTAGGACCGCCGCCGTACCAAAGGTAAGAATCTACGTTCTGCCCCAATAAAGTGATTTCTTTGTAGCCGCTGCTCGAAAGACCTTTGCATTCTTCTAAAATGGAATGCGGATCACGGCTTCTCTCGCGTCCTCTGGTAAAAGGAACCACGCAGAAGGTACACATATTATCGCAGCCTCTGGTAATGGTAACATAAGCCGTAACTCCGTTCCCGCCCAGACGAACCGGATTGATGTCCGCATAAGTCTCTTCCTTTGAAAGGATAACGTTAATGGCATCCCTGCCGTCTTCAGTTTCCTTCAGAAGATTCGGTAAATCCCTGTAAGCATCTGGTCCTACCACAAGATCCACCAATTGTTCTTCTTCCAGGAATTTGGTTTTTAATCTTTCCGCCATACAGCCCAGAACTCCCACCGTCATGTTCGGTTTTTCCTTTTTCAGGTTCTTGAATTGGGAAAGGCGCATCCGAACGGTCTGCTCTGCCTTTTCACGGATGGAACAGGTGTTTAAAAGGATAAGATCAGCCTCCTCAACTTTCAGGGTTGTATTATAGCCCTGTTCATTAAGAATGGACGCAACAATTTCAGAGTCAGAGAAATTCATCTGACAACCGTAGCTCTCTAAAAACAATTTCTTTGAGTTTCCGTCTTTTTCCGCAATGGCAAAAGCTTCACCCTGTTTGGTTTCGTCTATATATTTTTCCTGCACGATAATCGGTTTAAGGTTCAGAACTCAAAAAATTCAAAGTTATTTAACCATGACTTTTTTATTTCTGAACATATTGAATTTGCAAAGATACAAAATATTGTGACAGAATGGCAGGATGATTACATAGGGCCAAAATTTAAAGGCAACTTGAATCTGTAGTCTACCGGAAAGCCATCAATATTGTTGATCCTGCCTTTCTGATCAATGTTAAAGATAAAGGTAACTTTCCCTGAACAGCATAGAGGGCCATATCGATATACGCATGAACCATATTCATAAATTCTTTCTGAAAAGCTTCATCCCGGCCCGGAAATTCCGCTTTATAATAATTTGCGGTTGTAGCCTGGGCCTGAGAACCGGCCAATTGCGAAAAACCTTTACCGCTGAAAAGCAGTAAAGGCAGGATAAAGGTATTTTTTCATGGTTAAAATAAGTATCGTCCTTTAGATATCCGTTGCAATGGAAGAAAGGTTCATATTGATTTTAATCTGTGAAGTGACCGGCTGTCCGTTGCAGGCAGCAGGAATCCAGTTCTTTTTGATTCTCCGGACCACATATTTCATATCCTCAAAAAACACCTGGCTGTTGGCTACTTTCGGCGTTCCTTCGATGCGGGTAACTTTTCCCTTATCGTCGACCGTCAATGTAAACGTGAAGTCTCCGTTCAGGACATAGAAATCCGTATTCAGATATACATACATATATTTTCTCAGCATTTCCTTATAAGCCGGAATACCGCCCTCGAAACTTGCAGCTTTGAAATCCTTACAGTTTTTCACGGCTACCTGAAGCAAAGGTTCTTTTATATCTATTTTGAGGATGTTCTTATTATTTTCGATAATAAAATTATCATCCCGTTCTTCAACGTCGTTAAATTGTGCAAACACACAACCGGACATCAAAAGCGTCAGCAGTACGATAAGCGTTTTTAAAGGATTTTTCATACATCGTAAATTTACTCAAAGATAATATTTAAAAGGCTCTGATAGAAGAGGGCCAGGCTGATTTCTGATTACAGTATATCTTTAATGTGTTTGTAATTGCTTTTCACGGTATCCAGCACTTCTTCCATTTTACCGCCCAGCATCAGCTGCGCCATGGATTTCGTCATTCCCAGCACTTGGTTGGCCTCAATTTTTGGCGGCAGGGCCAAGGCATTAGGGTTGGTGAAGATATTCAGCAGATAAGGACCGTTATATTCAAGGCATTCTTTGATGGCAGTTTCCACTTCTTCCGGCTGATGAATATTTTTACCGGGATATCCCATCGCGTGGGCAATCATGGCGAAATCCGGGTTTACCATATCGGTTTCATTATCCGGCATTCCTCCGACTTCCATTTCCAATTTTACCATTCCCAGCGATCTGTTATTGAAAACAATGATTTTAACCGGTAACTTGTATTGGAAAATGGTAGCCATATCACCCAAAAGCATCGATAATCCGCCATCGCCGCACATCGCAATCACCTGCCGGCCCGGATAAGCCAGCGAAGCGCCGATGGCCATTGGCATGGCATTAGCCATCGACCCGTGATTGAAAGACCCGAGCATCTTTCTTTCGCCAGTTCCGGTAATGTATCTTGCACCCCAGACGCAGCACATTCCGGTATCTACCGTGAAAATGGCATCTTTGGTTGCTAATTTATCTAAAGTATGTGTAACGAATTCAGGCTGAATGCCGTTTTCTGTTCCTTGATCCCTGACATAGGTTAACTGATTTTCTTTTACTTTTTCATAAAACTCCAGCTGCTGTTTCAGAAAATCGGTGCCTGTCTTTTCATTCAGTAAAGGCAATAATGCTTTAATGGTTTCTTTTACGTCTCCGGTAAGCCCCAATTCCAGCTTGGCTCTCCGGCCCAGCCTTTCCGGGCTTTCGTCGACCTGTACGATTTTGTTTTTTACCGGCATGAATTTATCGTAAGGAAAATCCGTCCCCAAAAGAATCAGAAGATCCGCCTCATGCATAGCGTGATGGGCAGAAGGAAGACCCAAAAGCCCGGTTAAACCCACTTCGTTCGGATTGTTAGGCTGGATCGACATTTTTCCGCGGAAAGAATATCCCACCGGCGCCTTGAGGTATTTGGACAGCTCTACTACTTCCGGATTGGCTTTTTCGGCGCCGATTCCACAGTAAATGGTCACTTTTTCGCTTTCATTGATCAGAGCTGCCAATTGGCCTAACTCTTCATCCGAAGGACGGATGATGGGGTTTGTCCTAAAAATCTTATTGGATGTCGTTGCTTCTTCCGCTTCCAGTTCCGAAACATCTCCCGGAAGGCCGATCACTGCAACACCTTTTTTCGAAATCGCATGCTGAATGGCCGTCTGAACGGTTCTCTGAACCTGTTCCGGCCTGGTGATCATTTGGTTATAGTAACTGCAGTCGTCAAATAGTTTGATGGTATTGGTTTCCTGAAAATAATCCATTCCCATTTCTTCACTTGGAATGGTGGAAGCAATCACGAGCATCGGTACATGAGAACGGTGCGCTTCATAAACTCCGTTGATTAGATGAATGTGTCCCGGACCGCAGCTTCCTGCACACACTGCGAAACCGTCCAGTTCCGCTTCGGCAGCGGCAGCATAGGCACCGACTTCTTCGTGCCTTACATGGATCCATTCGATACTGCTTTTCTTTACGGCGATATTTAAATGGTTGAGGCTGTCGCCGGTTACAGCATAAATTCTTTTCACATTGGCGCTTTCCAGCATCTCTACGATTTGTTCTGCAATATTTTTAGCCATTACTATAATTTTTTGGATGTTATTTAAAGATGATCCGGAAATGGATCGATAGATAAGCTGTAAAGATTATGCCAAGAAATCCATTCTATTATAATTCATAAAAAAGCCCTGCAATTATGCAGAGCTTTATAATTTATTATCGGATTATCTTGATCCTGTCTGGCCGGCGAAAGGCGCTCTTGCTTGAAAAGCCACCCGCCCGTCTGAAGGCTGAAAGTCTCTTCCGAAGCTTAAATTTACAGAAACGTCCTGATTATGGCTTCCTGCAAAATATTTTTCCATTCTTTTAAGATCTCTTTTCACCTCTCTTTCAAACGATTTATCGTAAAGTTCAGGTAGAAGTTTTACATTCGCAACTTCACCTTTATCATTTATATTAAAACTTAATTTGAAGTCACCGTTTGCCTGAAATGCATTGGCTGTATATCTTAAATTATTTGTCAGATCAGTTTCAAACTTTTTCTGTCCGCCTTTGTATATATGGCCAACCTGACTTTTATCAGAAGACATTTTTACATCAGTTTGAGAAAATAAAAAGGAAAAGATGCTTAATGCTAAAAAGGAAAATAATTTTTTCATAAGCGATTATTGGTCCTTTAAAATTAAGCCTTTTCAAAATAATTTACAATATTTCAATCTGATTTCTAAGAAGATCTTCGAATTCATCCCTTCTTCGGATCAGGTGCGCTTTTCCGTCCAGGAACATGACTTCGGCAGGTTTCAGACGGGAATTGAAGTTGGAGCTCATCTCAAAACCATAGGCTCCCGCATTGCGGAATACCAGAATATCCCCTTCCCTTACTTCATTCAGTTTCCGGTCCCAGGCAAAAGTATCGGTCTCACAGATATTTCCGACTACGGTATAAATTCTTTCCGCGCCTTTCGGATTGGATAGATTTTCGATCACATGGTAGGAATCGTAAAACATCGGGCGGATCAGGTGATTAAACCCGGAATTTACCCCTACAAAAACCGTAGCAGTCGTCTGTTTGATGACATTCGCTTTTACCAGAAGACTGCCGCTCTTGCCCACCAGGAATTTTCCGGGCTCAAACCACAATTCGAATTTCTTTCCGGTAGACTGTGAAAATTCGGAGATTACTTTTTCTACTTTCTTTCCCAGTGTTTTTACATCGGTTTCCTCTTCGGTATCCTGATAAGGGATTTTAAAACCGCTTCCCATATCCAGGTATTTTAGATTCGGGAAATGTTCAGACAGTTCCAGCATGATGTCCAGAGCCTGCAGGAAAACATCCGGATCTTTAATCTCACTTCCGGTATGCATGTGAAGCCCTTCTACATTAAGGTTTGTGGATTTCATCACCCGCTCGATGTGGCGGACCTGATGGATTGAAATCCCGAACTTGCTGTCGATATGACCGGTGGAAATTTTATAGTTTCCTCCTGCGAAAATATGCGGATTGATTCTGACCAAAATCGGATAGGTATTTCCGAATTTATTTCCGAACTGCTCCAGGATCGAGATATTATCAATATTAATATGCACCCCGCAGGCCATGGCTTCTTCAATTTCTGCAAGATCCACACAGTTGGGAGTGAACAATATTTTCTCTTTCGGGAAGCCTGCTTTCAAGCCCAGCTTTACTTCATTAATTGATACACAATCCAAAGAAGCACCCAGGTTCTTGACGTACTTCAGGATGTTGATGTTGGTCAACGCCTTTGCAGCATAGAAGAACTTTGTGTGTTTAGAAAAAGAAGAGGTAAGTTTTTCGTATTGAGTTTTGATAGATTCAGCATCATACACATACACCGGCGTGCCAAACTCATTGGCAATCTTCAGCAATTCTTTTGGATTCATAATTAATAAGTAAAAACTTCTTTTTTTGTTATTAAGAAAAGGCAAAGGTAGTGAGAAATTGTTAATAATTTAAAACCAACAACATAGAAGATTATACTTAAGTTTTAATTTAAACAGAATAAAATCCTTTTAAAATTTAATTTTACAGAATAATATTTTAGCTTTTTAAATAATTACCAATTGTAAAAAAGAAGATCAGACTGATGGAAAACGTAATGACAGAGCGCGGATTCGTAAAATTAACCGTCCATCCGAAACCATATCTTTTGGGCGGAAACAGTCTTCTGTCTTCTTTATCGTAATAAACAGTCCGAACTTTCAGAAAGATGGGTTTTTATCAAAGGAATTCACAACCCTGTTTATTTTGGCAGCGTTAAAGTTTCAAAATCCCCGCGAAGTAAGGCCAGCTGCAGCTCATTGATCAGATCCGAAGTCTGATGAAGCAAATCGATTTTCAATTTCATGATTTTGCTTAAGGTCTGAATCTGTGTAAACAGTTCATAAAAGCCGTATGACAACACTTTTCCGTTTTCAATAATCAGGAACATTTTTTCACCGAGTCTCCTTCCCTGTCCCAGCCAAAGCTCGTTCCGCTTTTTAAAATCGATTTTCTTTTTGAAGGCATTAATATCTTCATATTCTTCAAATTTCCCGATAAACTGCACTGCTTTTGAGCCCTGGGTAAAAGACCGGAATTTCAGGATTGGCTTTTCCAGCTTATTCAGCTTGTTTTTTTCTACCAGATACTTTCCGTTCCTGTAATACAATCCAAAAGGAAGGATTTCTCTTTTTTTAATCCCTTTTGAATTTAAAATCAGCCGGGCAATGATATCCGTTCCGGTGAGTTCATAATTAATCTGTTCAACCTCCTGCTGAATCGGTTCCCACCTTTTGGATTTGGAATTAAAAACTTTTTTTGAAAATTTATTGATATCCTGAACATAATCCGAAAAAATAATTTTCCCCTCGTCATTCTGGAAATACACAAAACCTTTCTCATTCGGAAGATCCTGAGTCAAAACTTTGATTTTGTTGATGTAAGTCTTTGCATTGGTCTCGTCATGCTGGTTCTGGATAATTTCGTTTTCAGTATCTTTTGAAATGAGCAGTTTAAACAATTCCAGTGTAGCACGGGCATCACCGTCTGCACGATGATGGTTCGTCAAAGGAATTCCCAACGACTTCACCAGCTTTCCGAGAGAGTAGCTGGCCTCATCCGGAATCAGCTTTTTTGCCAAAGGAATGGTATCTAAGGTATTTATTTTAAAATCATATCCCAATCTCTGAAAAGACTGGCGCAACATCCGGTAATCGAAATCGATGTTGTGTCCTACTAAAGTGGTACTGGCGGTAATTTCAACAATACGGCGTGCAATTTCATGGAATTTAGGCGCCGTTTTCACCATCTTAGGAGTGATGTTCGTTAATTTCTGGACGAAAGGCGTAATATCACTCTCCGGATTTACCAGCGATATAAACTGGTCGACAATTTTCTGGCCGTCATACCGGTACACCGCAATATCGATAATGCATTCTTTTCTGTAACCTGCACCATTACTTTCTATGTCAATTATGGAATACATTTAAAATTTATACAATATTCTTTAGATTAATAACAAGCCTCTTTTCTTAAAAGTATGCCGATATGTTTACATAACTTATGCCAACAGATCATAAAAGCGGACCAATCCTGCTAAAATAGTAAAAATATTTATCTTCTTCTTCCTCCCAGGCCCAGCATCCCCAAAACGGCTTTTGCTCCTTCACGCATCAGCGTGCTTGTAAATGTTCTTCCCGCTTTGCTCTGCAGGATCTGCTCAAACATGCCCGGCTCTTCTTTTACAGGTTTTGTTTTCTGACTACTGCCGGTCTCCGCTTCCTGGGAAGCCTGCTCCATCCTTCTGACCAGAATCTCATAAGCAGACTCGTTGTCTACCACTTTTTCATATTTAGCAACCAAAGCGGAGCGGCCGGTTAGCTCGGCGATTTCCGCATCATTCAGCACATCCATTCTTGATTCCGGGGAGATGAGGTAAGTATGCACCAGCGGGGTTGGAATTCCTTTTTCATCCAGTGCCGTTACAAAGGCTTCTCCGATTCCCAGGTTCTGAATCAGGGTAGAAGCATTGTAAAATTCCGTCGTCGGATAATTTTCCACTGCTTTGGAAATCTCCTTTTTATCTTTTGCCGTAAAACCTCTCAGCGCGTGCTGGATTTTCAGACCCAACTGTGAAAGAACGGACTCCGGAACATCCCCGGGAATCTGGGTAATAAAATAGATCCCCACGCCTTTCGAACGGATGAGCTTCACCATCGTTTCAATCTGTGAAACCAGGGCTTTGGAAGATTCGTCGAAGATCAGGTGGGCCTCATCGATAAATAAAACCAGCTTCGGTTTTCCGCTATCGCCTTCTTCCGGAAACGTCATGTAAATTTCCGCAAACAGCGAAAGCATAAAAGTAGAGAACAATTGTGGTTTACTCTGGAGATCGGCCACACGCAGGATATTCACCACGCCTTTTCCGTCTCTTGTTTGAAGCAGATCGTGAACATCGAAGCTCAGTTCCCCGAAAAACACGGAAGCCCCCTGCTGCTCCAGCGCAACGATGGATCGTAAGATGGCGCCCAGGGATGACGATGCAATAGAGCCGTAGTTGGAAGACAATTCTGCTTTTCCCTGTGGATTTTCAGTGACATACTGCAGTACTTTTTTAAGGTCGTTCAGGTCAATTAAAGGAAGCCCTTTATCATCACCGTATTTAAATACAATCGACATGATGCTTTGCTGCGTTTCATTCAACTGTAAAATTTTACTCAGAAGCACCGGTCCGAACTCTGTAACCGTAGCTCTGAGCTTTACGCCTCTTTCTCCGGAAATGCTCATCAGCTCTACCGGAAAAGCCTGCGGATGATAAGGCAGCTGCGTTTTAGCATACCTTTCCTGAATGGCCGGATTCCCTGTTCCTGCTTCTGCAATTCCCGAAAAGTCGCCTTTAATATCCAGCACCAGAGACGGGATGCCCTGATGGGAAAGCTGTTCGGCAAAAACCTGCAGTGTTTTGGTTTTACCCGTTCCCGTGGCACCTGCAATAAGGCCGTGACGGTTTATGGTTTTCAGAGGAATGGTAACATTTACTTCAGGAACCACTTCCCCATCCAGCATTCCTTTTCCCAATATAATATAATCTCCTTTGGGAGTATATTTTGCATTTAGTTCTTCGATAAATTGTGTTTTGTCTGCCATTTGATTTTTTTACCTGATAAATATAAAGTTTTTATAAAACAGTCAGAAGAAAAAATATAACCTAAACGGATTAAGCTATTGTTAATGATTAAAAGAGAATTAATTAAATTGTCCGGATATTACCTAAAATATTATCCCCCGCATATTAATAAAAAAGCTGAAAACATGACATTCCTCAGTAAAAAATTAAAATAATATTAATTTATACTTGAATAAGTTATCGAATTATTTCTATACATTTTATAAAAAAAAATTTTGAAAAGCGCACAAACGTGTATGTAAAGTACAATTGTAAAGAATATTAATAGAAAAAAGTGGACTTAATATCAAAAATTGGTGAAATAACCTATCTAAACCGTTCATAATTAGCATTTTGTAATTTTCACAAAAAGTAATATATTTGCAGCTTAAAATACTGATCAAACCTATATGAAAAAAACATTATTACCTGTGATTTTATGCGCCTTCAGTTTTTCGGCCGCCCAAGTAGGGAATGTAGGCATTAATACAAAGACTCCGCGAGTGAAGCTTGACGTTGCCGGAACTTACAAATCCGATAAGATTATGACCGGCAGCAGTTCGGTACCAGCTATTACCTCAGTAGAAAAGGACCGTTACCTGTTGCTCAGCCACAGCATTTCTGACAACACGGTAAAAAGAATCAATCCGGGACAGCCGAATTCTCCGGGAATTGCCAGTATTGTCACCTACTCTCTCAATAATGTAAATGGTGACTGGGTGGAAAATTTCAATACCAAAATAAACTCAAATGATTACTCACTGATGGTATTGTCTGCTTATTTCGACCGCGACCTGTATGGTCCAAACATTGCCATCCCATCGTATGGAGTAAAAAGCGTGAATAACGAATGGCAGATCTATGCAGATTATTCGCAGCTGGCTCCTACTTCAAACGGTGTATGGACAATTGTATGTGCGGTATATCCTAAAACCTACGTAAAGATTTTCCCTGAACACGGACCTTTCAACATTAACGGCACTACAACAGGATCGGACAACGCGCCTATTCTTCCATAAAATTAATCCCATGAAAAAGAATTTTTTATTTATCTCCTTATTATTTTCTGCAGTAAGTATGGCTCAGGTCGGTATCGGCGTACAGTCTCCTGTTGAGAAACTTGAAGTAGCCGGAAGTATGTCTGTTGGACAATCCGTAACCATCGACCCGACAGCTTATGTTAATAATGCATCCGGTTTTACCATTTTGGGAACCGATCCTTTGTCCAGTACCGTAGGCGGAGAGGTTCTGGCAGTAGAAACCCTTTACACTCCCCTTATTGTACAGCCCTATTCTATCAGCAACATCTACAGGGACGACCTTAATGATGTAAATCTTAACATTCCTACTGATAAATATTTTATTACCATTGCCAATTTTGAAGCCATTCCTGCATCGGGAAATAACGGCCTCTATTCACAGATACAAAATCCTGATTCCAATACCAACAGAGGGCATTTTACGATCAGAGTTTTCGAATCGGGACAGAACTGGCATGTAAATATCGGCTATCCTACGCTTGATACGCAAAATACGACCGACCGCTATACCTATAATTTCGATATTATTATCTATTCAAAAAGATTTTATAAAAACCTTGGAACCATAAATGTTGACTTCAACGGATCCAATAATGCATCCGCCACGGCACCCCCAAGCGGAATCTAATACCATCTTAATTATGAAAAATATTTTATCTATACTAGCCTTTATATGCACTTCCCTGATGCTCACCGCTCAGATAAACGGCGTTGGGATCGGCACCAATACACCGACCCATACCCTGGAAGTAAATGGAAATACAAAACTTTCCGGAAATCTTTTCTTCGAAAATCCGGGTGACTACACCGGAAGCTCTGCCGGTTCCTACTTTTTGGTGAGGGACAACAGTGACAACGTCATTAAAAGATATGTACCTGCCACTTCAGCATTCAGTGCCATCAACAGTACGGTCTATTTCATTACCAACATCAGCACAAGCGGTGTGACCAATTTTGATACGGGGATTTCTGCCAGCAAATATTATGTAGTCATCGGAGGATTTATCATACGGGGACAGAACAACGACTCCAATATCAATATTACACGCCCGAACAATCTGGGTGATTATATTCCTCAATACTCAACACGGGCGTTTGTAGAAAACGGGACCTGGAGGATTAAATTTACCCCGAACAATGCGCGTGTATTCGACCGTGTTCCGGAAATCCGTCTTAGCATCAGTGCTTACCGTAGGGATATGCTTACCACGATCAATAACCAGATCAATTATAATATGAATGCCGTAACCACCGGGGTGGCTTCGATACCGGCACCGGTATTGCCTTAGTACGGTAAATATTTATAAAATAAAGCATTGGAATCTATGGGTTCCGATGTTTTTTTATGAGCTTTTTGGAAGGAGAATCATTTATCAAATTTACAGGTGAAATTAATACGCTTTTGAATATAATTTTTGCTAAATTTATTTACTCCGTTTATCTTTTATAGATACTTTTGCTGAAGTAACCATTTTTACACGAACCATGAAAAATTACCTCACCCTGATGATCTGCCTTATTTCTGCTTTCGTTTTTTGCCAGAAAAAAAGCCAGCCCACTGAACTGAAAATAAAAGGAGATTATACCCACCCCGCTACAAAAACTGTTCTTCCTGAACTCTGGTCAGGTTTTCAGAGACAGGCTGTCTTTTCTTATAATGCAGCCGGTACCAATGTAGGAATTAGTTATATCCAGCAGTCCTCAAAGAAAAACAAAACCGTTCTTACCCTTTATATCTATCCTAAAAAATACATCGACAATCAGATGCTGAGGGATGAATTTTATTCTTACGATTATGCCCTGAACCAAAACTCCAATACCAATGTAGAGATCAAACCGTCTTTCGGAATGCTATCCGATGACAGCCTGAAGGTAAGTTATATTTATTCGGTTTTCAAAAATGCACTGGGGCAGCCGGATTTTTTCAAAGGGGTGAAATATGTTGATAAAAATTCGCTCCTTTCCATTTACGAATGCGGCGGATGGACTTTTAAGATAAGGGCTTCCAGCGATGACATGAACCCTGAACAATTAAAAGAGCTGAAAGATAAAGCCGAAAATTACTTTGGGGTCTTACAGATTGCTTCCGTAAAGCCGCTTCCGATTACTAAAGTTCCGGACATCGTGTTGTCGGCTTCCGTAAAAAGAGATTCAATGATGGTACATGCTGTTTCCGAAGCAGCAAAAGCAAAAATTGTCTATCTTTCCCAGAATCTGGACAAAAAAGAAGTCCTTACCGGTTTTCATGATACGAAAATAGATTCTGAACTATATTCGCTCGAAAAAATGCTTGAATATTATCAGGCTCATGAAAAAGACTGGCAGCTTCACCCCGATACCAAAAAGTATTTTGATGAAATGTTGAAAATCGCCCATAACGGCAGATTGAAAGACCATATTTACGAAATGTATCACGGTCTTGTAGACTATCCGGCAGGCGAAAATAGAACAGCAGACTATATTCAGTTTAAAATAGACAAGGATATTTCTCAGGATACCAACGAAATTTTCTACAAAATTTTCTACAACCTCGAATAGTAGGGCTTTATAGATTTATTCTATCAATATCCATTTTTTATTTTTAGTGGTATTAAAAAAATAAACCCGATTTTTGTATTTCAAATTAAGAAACATTAAACGGATACAATCACAGAATGAAAGTCGAACAAATATACACGGGATGCCTGGCTCAGGGTGCGTACTACATCGTATCCGAAAATGAGGCAGCGATCATCGATCCGCTCCGGGAGGTAAAACCATACCTCGACCGGCTGGAAAAAGACAAGGTTACTTTAAAATATATCTTTGAAACCCATTTTCATGCAGATTTTGTCTCCGGACACCTGGATCTTAGCAAGAAAACTGGTGCCCCTATCATCTACGGGCCGACAGCCCAGCCTGAATTCGAGGCTATTATTGCGGAAGACCACCAGATTTTCGAAATTGGAAAAGTAAAGATCAAAGTTCTCCATACCCCCGGTCACACCATGGAAAGCACCACTTACCTGCTGATTGACGAAAACGGTACCGAAACGGCTATTTTTACAGGAGATACCCTGTTTTTAGGAGATGTGGGAAGACCTGACCTTGCCCAAAAAGCAGGTAGCCTTACACAGGAGGACCTGGCCGGTATTTTGTACGACAGCCTTCAGACGAAAATCATGCCTCTTGACGACAGCATTACGGTATACCCGGCACACGGTGCAGGCTCAGCATGCGGAAAAAACATGCAGAAAGAAACCGTTGACCTTCTGGGAAACCAAAAAAGAACGAACTATGCCTTAAACCAGCCGGATAAAGCATCTTTTGTCCGCGAAGTGCTGGATGGCTTGACGGCTCCTCCAAAATATTTCGGGATGAATGTCGCCTTAAACAAAGGCGGTTATGAAAGCCTTGACACCGTAATGGACAAGGGACTGACACCGATCCCGGCAGAAGACTTCGAAGCTTATGCGGAAGAAAGCGGAGCATTGATCCTGGACACAAGAAGCCCCGGGGAGTTCTGCAAAGGATTTGTCCCAAACTCTGTCAATATCGGTCTGAAAGGGGATTTTGCCCCTTGGGTCGGTACTTTGATCGTTGACGTAAAGCATCCTTTACTCTTAATTGTAGATGAAGGAATGGAAGAGGAAGCCATCACAAGACTGAGCCGGGTAGGTTTCGATAATGTGCTGGGCTATCTGAAAGGCGGCTTTGAAGCCTGGAAAAACAGTGGCAAGGAAACCGATGAGGTCAACAGAATTTCTGCTGAAGAATTTACCCGACAGTTTACCGAACACTCGAAAATCATTGATGTACGTAAAATTTCCGAATATTCTGCAGAACACCTAGACAATGCCTACAATAAACCTTTAGATACCATCAGCGACTGGGTAAAAACCATTGATGATGCCGAGCATTTTTTCCTTCACTGCGCAGGAGGATACCGGAGCATGATCGCGGCCAGCATCCTGAATTCTCATGGAATCCGTAATTTTACGGAAATCGAAGGAGGCTTCGGAGCCATTAAAAAAACAGGCAGCTTACCGACATCAGATTTTATCTGCCAGTCGAAAGTACTTTAGAATGGAATTATTTTTGTAATCATTCCTCTACATAACAAATTCAATACACTTTAGTTTATAAAGAGAAATATTTAAGACACGGTATCCGGTAACTTCCGGAGTATTTTAAGTGATTTAAAATTTTATAGACTAAAGTGTTTCTTGTAACTAAAAACCAACTTTATGTCACAAAAATTTCAGGAAATTATCGATTCCGAAAGACCGGTCCTGATCGACTTCTTCGCTACCTGGTGCCAACCGTGCAAAGTACAGTCTTCCGTACTGAATACCGTAAAAGAAAACGTCGGGGAAAATGCCAGAATCATTAAAGTGGATGTCGACCAATATCCTGCGCTGGCCAGCCAGTATGGAGTTCGTGGTGTTCCTACTCTCGCAATCTTTAAAAAAGGGGAAATCCTGTGGAAGGAAAGCGGCGTACACGATGTGAATACTTTGACACAGCTTTTAAAACAATATGCTTAAATAAGGCTAAAATTGAAATTGTGCTTTAGAAATTGCAGTTTCAATTTTAGCCTTAATTCTATAATTCAATCGAGAAGGAATCGCGGTCATTCAGAAACCGGAAGTGATTCCTGAATTCCCTGAGCTCTTCCGGATTGAGTTCTGCCGTTACAAGATTGCCGTTTTTTTCCGATATTTCTGTTCCGTCTGCAAAAAAACAATGGGAACTTTCCTGGTAAAACAGGCTATTTCCATCAGTCCCGATGCGGTTTAATCCAAAAACAAAGGCCAGGTTTTCAATAGCTCTCGCTTTCAGCAGATGTTCCCAGGCTCCTACTCTTTTTTCAGGCCAGTTGGCCACATATAAAACAGCATCATAATCATCATTATTCCTTGCAAAAACCGGAAAACGGAGATCATAACACACCTGCAGCAATATTCTGAACCCTTTGTAGTTCACAATTACCCTTTCTTTTCCGGGGCTGTACACTTTATCCTCTCCTGAGAAGGAAAACAAATGCCTTTTATTATAAAAATCAACATGGGAATCCGGATGCACGAAATACATCCTGTTATAAAACCGGCCGTTATCTTCTACAGGAGCACTTCCACAGAAAGCTGCATTTTTCCCCTTCGCCATTTTTCTGAGAAATTCAAGGGACTCCAGATTATAGTCAGCAACTTCCGAAGCATCCATGCAGAAGCCCGTTGAAAACATTTCCGGAAGCAGAAACAGATCGGCTTCCTGATGCTGTAATTCTTTTTCAATACGCTGAAAGTTTTCCGTTTTGTTCTTCCAGACAATATCCAGATTCAATCCTGTAATCTTCATAAACTTTGTTAAAAAACTTCCATAAAAATACGATTTTTCAATGATTTCGGTTTTATTTTTGTTGCGGATGTTTTGCTGTAAAAACATTAGCTTATCTTTTAGCCGAATAATAACAATTAAAAATAAATTTATGAAGAAACTGATTTTTTTGCTGATGCTTATTTTTACCGGTGCTGTGGCAAATGCTCAGGCCTGGACAGGGAAAGGAGATCAGAAAATCAATGCAGGGCTCAGTGCCTGGGGATACGGGACAGGGATAACCGGAACTTATGACTATGGGCTGAACGGGCTGATTTCAGTAGGAGCCGGGCTGAATGTTTATTTGGATAATTACAAGGATAACGACGATAAAAATCGGGTATTTGCTTTCGGAAGGGTAAATTTCCATTTGAAAGATGCTTTGCAGCTGCCTGAAAAGCTGGACATTTATCCGGGCGTTGATGTAGGAGTTGTAGGAAGGAATTTCGGGCTTGGTGCCCATATCGGTGCGAGATATTTCTTCACCGAAAGAATCGGCGTTTTCGCCGAAGTCGGCAACAATGGCAGTCTCGGCGTTTCCATTAATCTGTAATAAATCATGGCTTTATATGACAAAGCTTCCCGTTTCGGGGGGCTTTTTTATTTGGCATAGTTTTGAGAATTGTTACCTTTGCAAATTAAACATAAAAAGCATTAATGGAAATAGCAATAAAACTGTTTCAATTTATATTGAGCATTTCTATCCTGGTCATCCTTCACGAACTCGGGCATTTCTTACCCGCAAAATGGTTCAAGACCAAAGTTGAAAAATTCTATCTTTTCTTCGATCCGTGGTTTTCTCTGGTAAAGAAAAAAATAGGTGAAACCGAATACGGAATCGGATGGCTTCCTTTCGGGGGATACGTAAAAATTGCCGGAATGGTGGATGAAAGCATGGACACCGAGCAATTGAAGCAGCCTGCACAGCCTTGGGAATTCCGGGCAAAACCGGCCTGGCAGAGACTGATCATCATGTTGGGAGGGGTTACGGTAAACTTTTTCCTTGCCTGGATCATTTACAGCAGCCTTTCTTTTTTTAACGGAGAAAAATATGCCGATCTTACGAAATTCAATAATGGAATCGGCGTTACGGAAGCCGGTAAAAAAATGGGGTTCCGTAACGGTGATAAAATCATCAGCATCGACGGAAAACCGGCAGAAAGGCTGGAAAACGCTTCTATCAATATCCTTTTAGGCGATGATGTAACCGTGCTCAGAGACGGAAAGGAAGTTACTTTTCCTATTGAGAAGGAAGGAGTTGCTGATGTTTTGAAGCAGAAAGAAGCCAAATTGTACATCACGTCGAGATTTCCGATGATTATCGATTCCCTGGCAAGTCCGGCATCCAAAGCTTCAGGATTGGCTAAAGGGGATCAGGTGGTAGCCGTAAACGGAAAGCCGACTCCTTTTTTTGATGAAGTAAGTACTGCGTTATCTGAAAATAAAGGGAAAACCATTGCTGTTGAAGTACTGAGAAACGGTAAACAGGAAACTTTTAATCCGGCTGTTGATAAAGACGGCAAGCTGGGAGTAGCCATCGATCAGAAAGCACTTGCTGCTGTAGTAACCGATAAAAAATATTCTTTCGGTGAAGCAATTCCAAGGGGTTTTGAAAGAACCATCGAAGCTTTAACCATGCAGGTAAAGCAGTTCAAAATCATGTTCAATTCTAAAATCCAGGGATATAAGAATGTAGGAGGGCCGATTGCGATCGTTAAAAATATGCCGGTGGATAGAGATGCGGATGGCAGCATTTCCATCAACTGGGCTGCATTCTGGAGCTTCACGGCGATGTTCTCTGTATGGCTTGCTTTCCTGAACCTGATCCCTATTCCGGGGCTTGATGGCGGACATGTGCTTTTCACTTTATATGAAATGATCGTGGGCAAACCGGTTCCCCAGAAAGTATTGGAAAATGCACAGATGATCGGGGTTATCTTCCTGTTGGGCTTGATGTTAGTGATTTTCGGAAGTGATATTTTCAAGATCTTTGCAGGGAAGTTATAATATTTTTAATTTTTAATAAAAAAATATTTGCAGGGTATAAATATTCGTCCTATATTTGCACCACTTAAAAACAAGGACATTCCTCCTTAGCTCAGTTGGTTAGAGCATCTGACTGTTAATCAGAGGGTCGCTGGTTCGAGCCCAGCAGGAGGAGCCAAAAAAGACTTACATCAATGTAAGTCTTTTTTATTTTTATAAAGGTCAAAGTTTGAGTCAAGACTTAAATTAAAGGATCAAGCGCAAAAGTTGGGGACTAAGCAAAAAGTTTAGTTAATCTTAATAGGAAAAAGTCCGGTCTTTTACTCCACAGAGCTGCATCCTGAAGTTTTTGGGACCAAGCACAAAATTTTCTCCCCAACTGTTATGATCCCTGATCCGTTTTTTAACTAAATTTTTGTAAGTTATTTTATTTAGTTTAATACATAATGCAGGATGAGCAAATAAAAATTTATATAATTCAAAAAAAAAATTAAAACACGTCAAGTTTTGGCGCAGTCGGAATTTAGCTTTGCTTTTAGAAACATTTAAACAAAATATTAATTACTAAAACGCAAAGCTTATGGAAGAATTCGATGACGACTTTGGTGATTTATCACCGTTTAAAACGCGCTCTTTTGAAGAATTAAATCAAAGATTTAAACAAAATAATGCTTTTGTTAACACAATGATCAACAAGGATGATTTTCCTGATTACAGAAGCCCATTTCATGATTACAGAAATACACCAATAGGATACTCTTATCTTACTGATCATCCCATATCTTCAATTTTTCCTTCTACAGGATTAAATGAAAAAGGAAAAAAGGGCTACGAATACTATGCAGAAGTGCTTCCCTGTGAAACGGGCTCACAGGTATATGGAAGCTATCAGGCTAATGCCAGAAAGAAACAGGCTTTATTTCTGTTTTATGAGAAACCAAATCCGAACAAATCCAACTTTGCAGGAGACTTTTATATTGCCAAGATGGGAGATTATTTTGTACAGCTTTTTAAGAGGTTTCCTGAGCAATTGCCCTCAAGTATCGGTGGAAAATTCTTCAGGAATATTTCTTCTATGGAAGACGAAGCTGCTTATCTTACACAGTTAGCATATACTTATGAGGGAGATAAAATCAATGCTACTCTAGTTCGTGATGCCTTAATG